>NZ_JBHJUO010000016.1:189189-240639 GCF_042268445.1 Streptomyces sp. NPDC056169
TGTGGCCCCCCCGCTGTGGGTGGGGCCCGCGGGTTCCGGGGGGGGGGGGGGGGGGGGGCCCCCCCGCCCCCCCCCGGGCCCCCCGGGGGGCGCGCCCCCCCCCCGGGGGCCCCCCCCCCCGCCGGAACTCCAGGACCTGCCGCTTCGCGGTGTAGATCCGCTCCGCGGTGTTCGACGCGGTGCCGCCGGTCGGCGCGAACACGTCCGCCTCCAGCTCCTCCAGGTCCACCTGGAGCTCGCCCGCCACGTCGAGGTAGTGGTCCACGACCGCGTCGCTCACCGCGTACAGCACCGCCGTCGGCCCGTGCCTCAGCACCGCCGGCTCCGCCTCCAGCCGGGTGCGCACCGCCGCCAGCGCGGCTCCCTCGCCGTGCCGGACCGTCACGACGAAGGAGTCGCCGACGAACAGCATCAGCTCGCCGGAGGAGACCCGGTCGCTCTCCGGCTCGTAGACGACCGGCTTGAGCACCACGAACAGCGAGTCGTCGTAGACCTCCAGCTTGGGCCGCTGATGGGCCTTCAGGGCGTCCTCGACGGCCAGCGGGTGCAGCGCGAACTCCGAGGCGACATGGGCGAACTCGGCCTCCGACGGCTCGTGCAGTCCCACCCAGAGAAAGGCGTCCCCCGTCGCCCGTGCCTCGTCCAGCGCGTCGGACAGGTCGGCGGGCCCGGGGGTCCGGCGCCCGTCCCGGTAGATGGCTGAGTCGACGATCACGCGCCGTATTCTCCCCCGCCGTCCCCGACCACGCACGCGCGCGTGCCCGCACCACCCTCTCCCCGCCGTCCACGCGCGCGTGGACGGCGCCGCGAGCCCGGCCTGATCGCCAGGACACCCCCTAGGCTGGCCGGCATGGCCACGTTGATCCTCGTCCGGCACGGACGCTCCACCGCCAACACCTCCGGAGTCCTCGCCGGGCGCATGCCCGGGGTCGCGCTCGACGAGCGCGGTGCGGCGCAGGCCGCCGCGCTCCCCGGGCGGCTCGCGGGCGTTCCGCTCGCCGCCGCCGTCTCCAGTCCCCTCCAGCGCTGCCGCGAAACCCTGCGGCCGCTCCTCGACGCCCGCCCCGAGCTCCCGCTCCACGTCGAGGAGCGGATCAGCGAGTGCGACTACGGCGACTGGTCCGGCCGCAAGCTGGCCGAGCTGAGCGACGAACCCCTCATGGAGATCGTCCAGGCCCACGCCTCCGCGGCCGCGTTCCCCGGCGGCGAGTCCATGCGCGCCATGCAGGCCCGCGCCGTCGAGGCCGTACGGGACTGGAACGCCCGGATCGAGGCCGAGCACGGCGAGGACGCGACGTACGTCATGTGCTCCCACGGGGACATCGTCAAGTCGATCGTGGCGGACGCCCTCGGCCTTCACCTCGACCTCTTCCAGCGCATCCACGTCGACCCCTGCTCGGTCACCGTCATCCGCTACACGCGTCTGCGGCCCTTCCTCCTCCGGCTCGGCGACACCGGCGACTTCGCCGGGCTCGTCCCCCGAGAGGCTCCCGACAGCAGTGGTGCGGCGGAGGTCGGGGGTGGTGCGGGCGCACCGTGATCCCTTCGCGCAGTAGGGTGGACGCGCCGCTGTCGTACGACTGTCGAGACCTTAGGGAGCCGGGAACGTGTCGCGTCAGGTGTTCCTCTACGACCCACCGGAGCGTTTCGTGGCCGGTACGGTCGGATTGCCTGGCCGTCGTACGTTCTTCCTCCAGGCGTCCGCGAGCGGCCGGGTCACGAGCGTCGCCCTGGAGAAGGCGCAGGTCGCCGCGCTCGCCGAGCGCATCGACGAGCTGCTGGACGAGGTCGTGCGCCGTACCGGCGGCAACGCCCCGGTCCCCTCGATCGCGCCCGCCGAGATCGCGGACACCGCCCCGCTCGACGCCCCCGTCGAGGAGGAGTTCCGGGTCGGCACCATGGCGCTCGCCTGGGACGGCGAGGAGCAGCGCCTGATCGTCGAGGCGCAGGCGCTCGTCGAGCTCGACGTGGAATCCGAGGAGGACCTCGCCGAGGCCGAGGAGCGGCTGCTCCAGGACGAGGAGAACGGCCCGCCGATGCTCCGCGTCCGGCTCAGCGGCGCCCAGGCCCGGTCCTTCGCCAAGCGGGCCCTGGACGTCGTCAACGCCGGCCGGCCGCCGTGCCCGCTCTGCAGCCTGCCGCTCGACCCCGAGGGGCACGTCTGCCCCCGCCAGAACGGATACCGCCGCGGAGCATGAGCAGCAGCCCCGAGACCCTGTCGGCCGCCGAGCTGCTCGCCCACGGTGAGCTGACCGTGCGCGGCCGGGTCGGCGAGGCGTCCAACGCCGTGCTCTACTGCTCCGTCGCGTACGAGGGCCGTGAGGCCGCCTGCGTGTACAAGCCGGTCGCGGGGGAGCAGCCCCTGTGGGACTTCCCGGACGGCACCCTCGCGCAGCGCGAGGTCGCCGCGTACGAGATCTCCGAGGCCACCGGCTGGGGCCTGATCCCGCCGACGGTGCTCCGCGAGGGCCCCTACGGGGAGGGCATGGTCCAGCTGTGGATCGAGGCCGACCCCGAGGCGCGGCTCCTCGCCCTCACCGAGGACGACGAGGCCGGGGAGGGCTGGAAGGCCGTCGGGCCCGCCCAGATCGCCGAGGACCGCACCGCGCTCCTCGTCCACGCCGACACCCCGGAGCTCCGCCGCCTCGCCGTCCTGGACGCCGTCATCAACAACGGCGACCGCAAGGGCGGACACCTGCTGCCGGCCCCCGACGGGCGCCTGTACGGCATCGACCACGGGGTCAGCTTCCACGTGGACGACAAGCTGCGGACGCTCCTCTGGGGCTGGGCCGGCGAGGAGCTGCCCGCCGAGTCGGCCGCCGTCCTCGACGGCCTCGACCGCTCCCTGGCGCCCGGAGGGCCGCTCGCGACCCGTCTGGCGGAACTGCTGACCGGGGCCGAGGTGGCGGCGGTACGCGTCCGCGTGGCCGCGCTGCGGGCGAGCGGGCGGCACCCGGAGCCCTCGGGGCTGTGGCCGCCGATCCCCTGGCCGCCGGTCTGAGGCCGAGGTTCCGGCCCCGGCCCCGGCCTTCCGGTTGGCGCGAACAGACCGAAAAGATTCGGCCATCACACGCCGGGCGGGTCTGGACCCCTGGGGGGTATGCACGCACGCCTCCGACCCGCAAGAGCGCCTAATCGGTCAAGATCCCGGATCCGGTTCGTATCCGGAACACCTGTCCGGTTACGCTCGGGTCATGCATGCCTGGCCCGCTTCTGAGGTCCCCGCCCTTCCTGGCAAGGGCCGCGACCTCCGGATCCACGACACCGCGACCGGCGGACGAGTCACCCTCGCCCCCGGCCCCGTCGCCCGTATCTACGTCTGCGGCATCACGCCGTACGACGCGACCCATATGGGTCACGCGGCGACCTACAACGCGTTCGACCTCGTTCAGCGCGTGTGGCTCGACACCAAGCGGCAGGTGCACTACGTCCAGAACGTGACGGACGTGGACGACCCGCTGCTGGAGCGCGCCATCCGTGACGGCATCGACTGGGTCGGCCTCGCCGAGCGGGAGACCGCCCTCTTCCGCGAGGACATGACCGCCCTGCGGATGCTGCCCCCGCAGCACTACATCGGCGCGGTCGAGGCCATACCGGGCATCGTCCCGCTCGTCGAGCGGCTCCGTGACTCCGGCGCCGCGTACGAACTCGAAGGCGACGTCTACTTCTCCGTCGACGCCGACCCGCACTTCGGTCAGGTCTCGAACTACTCCACCGAGCTGATGCGCCACCTCTCCGCCGAGCGCGGCGGAGACCCGGAGCGCCCCGGCAAGAAGAACCCGCTCGACCCGATGCTGTGGATGGCCGCCCGCGAGGGCGAGCCGAGCTGGGACGGCGCCAGCCTCGGCGCCGGGCGCCCCGGCTGGCACATCGAGTGCGTCGCCATCGCCCTCGACCACCTCGGCATGGGCTTCGACGTGCAGGGCGGCGGCTCCGACCTGATCTTCCCGCACCACGAGATGGGCGCCTCCCACGCCCAGGCCCTCACCGGCGAGTTCCCCATGGCCAAGGCGTACGTCCACGCCGGCATGGTCGCCCTGGACGGCGAGAAGATGTCCAAGTCCCGGGGCAACCTCGTCTTCGTCTCGCGCCTGCGCCGGGACGGCGTCGACCCGGCCGCCATCCGGCTCGCGCTCCTCTCCCACCACTACCGCGCCGACTGGGAGTGGACCGACCAGGTCCTCCAGGACGCCGTGGAGCGCCTCGACCGCTGGCGCGCCGCGGTCTCCCGCCCCGACGGCCCGTCCGCCGACGCGCTCGTCGAGGAGCTCCGCGAGGCCCTCTCCGACGACCTCGACGCCCCGGCCGCCCTGGCCGCCGTCGACCGCTGGGCCGCGCTCCAGACGGCCGAGGGCGGCACCGACGAGTCCGCCCCCGGTCTCGTCTCGCGCGCCGTCGACGCGCTCCTGGGTGTCGCCCTGTAGCGAGCCCTGCGGGGTGACTCGCTCGTGCGCAACCGCCCCCGGACTTCCTGACGAAGTCCGGGGGCGGTCGCTTTTTCGCCCCGGAGGCCCGGCGGCCCCGGCCGCCCCGGCTGACGGGCGACTCCGCGACCCTGACGCCCTGACGCCCCGACACGCGAACGGGAGGGGCGCCCCCGGGCACCCCTCCCGTACCGCTGTCTACTTCTCGGAGTCGCCGCTCCCGCTCTCGTCGGACGAGTCGTCGGCGGATCCCTCGGCGGTCCCTCCGGGACCCGGCTCCGCACCGGGCTCGGCACCGGGCTCCGGTACGGAGTCCGGCGGTGTCGACTCCGGACCCGGAGCCGGAGCCTGAGCCGGTCGCTCCGGCTTCGGCGGCCTCGGCCGGCCGCTCCCGGGGTCCCGCAGGAACGGCGAGTCGCCGCCCTCCGTCGCCACCCCGGGGCCGCCCCCGGGCCCGGTGCCCGGTTCACGCCGCCGCAGATAGCGCTCGAACTCGCGGGCGATCGCCTCGCCCGAGGCCTCCGGCAGCTCCGCCGTGTCCCGCGCCTCCTCCAGGGTCTGCACGTACTCGGCGACCTCGCTGTCCTCGGCGGCCAGCTGGTCCACGCCCAGCTGCCACGCCCGCGCGTCCTCGGGCAGCTCGCCCAGCGGGATGCGCAGACCGATCAGGTCCTCCAGGCGGTTGAGGAGCGCCAGCGTCGCCTTCGGGTTCGGCGGCTGCGACACGTAGTGCGGCACCGCCGCCCAGAGGCTCACCGCCGGCACGCCCGCGTGCGTGCACGCCTCCTGGAGGATGCCGACGATGCCCGTCGGACCCTCGTACCGGGTCTCCTCCAGATCCATCGTCCGCGCCAGGTCCGGATCGGACGTCACCCCGCTGACGGGGACCGGCCGGGTGTGCGGGGTGTCCCCGAGCAGCGCGCCCAGGATCACGACCATCTCCACCCCCAGCTCGTGGGCGAAGGCGAGCAGCTCGTTGCAGAAGGAGCGCCAGCGCATCGACGGCTCGATCCCGCGCACGAGCACCAGGTCACGCGGCTTGTCGCCGCCGATCCGGACCACGGAGAGCCGGGTCGTCGGCCAGGTGATCTTCCGGACGCCGTTGTCCAGGAAGACCGTCGGCCGGTTGACCTGGAAGTCGTAGTAGTCCTCGGCGTCGAGGGCCGCGAACACCTCGCCCTTCCATTCCCGGTCCAGATGGGCGACCGCGGTGGAGGCGGCGTCGCCGGCGTCGTTCCAGCCCTCGAACGCGGCCACCATGACCGGGTCGATCAGCTCGGGTACCCCCTCGAGCTCGATCACCCAGCGCCTCCTTTTCGAAGTTCCTGTCGTACGGACCAACCTTACGGCTTTCCGGCGGTCCGTCCGCAGCCCCCGGACGTCCCCGAAAACCCGTGCGGCCTTGATCGACTACCCAGGAACTCGCCTCCGCACACGGCGGTCTCACTCCTCCCAGAGCGTGCTCGGCGCCTCCCTCCGCACGACCGGCGCGATCTCCTCGGCGAAGCGCTGGAGCGTCTCGGTCTGCTCGGCCGTGGACTGGCCGAACGCGTCGACCGTGATGGACTGGAGGTCGTGCCCGTAGTGCTCGTGGTAGCCGAGGATCTTGTCGATGATCCGCTGCGGCGAACCGATCAACTGGGGTCCGCCCGCGATCGCGTCCTCGATCGTGCGGAACGGGGTGTTGTAGCCGGCCTTCCCCTCCAGATGCGGTCGGAAGCTCTGCCGGACCTTCGCCTCGTACAGGTCCCGGTAGCGGGTGACCGCCTGCTCGGTGGTGTCGGCGATGAGCAGCCCGCCCGAACCGGCCGCCACGCGCGCGTGGGCCGGGTCGTGCCCGTACTCCTCGAACTTCTCGCGGTAGTGGGCGATGAGCCGCGCGTACGCCTCCCTCGGCTGGATCGCGTTGGCGGTGAACAGCGGATCGCCGTGCTTCGCCGCGAGCTCGGGGGAGTTGAGGCTGGTCGCCGAGCCGTGCCAGATCCGGGGCGGACCGGCGTACGGGCGCGGCACCGTGGTGACGTTCTTCAGCGGAGGCCGGAACTCGCCCTCCCAGTCGACGCCCTCCTCCGACCAGAGGCGGCGCAGCAGCTCGTACTTCTCCTTCTGGAGGTCCCACTGCCGCTCCTCGTCCAGGCCGAAGAGGTCGAAGTGACCGGCCTCCGCGCCCTTGCCGACGACGAGTTCGAGCCGGCCGCGCGAGAGCTGGTCGAGGGTGGCGTAGTCCTCGGCGACCCGGACGGGGTCGAGGATCGCGACGACGGTGACGCCGGTGAGCAGACGGATCCGGGTCGTACGGGCCGCCAGCGCGGCGAGCAGCACGGTCGGCGCCGAGGAGAGGAACGGGCCCGCGTGGCGCTCGCCGATCGCGTACGCGTCGAAGCCGAGGCGCTCGGCGGTCTCGCCGAGCGTGACGACCTGCTCCAACCGGTCTGCGGCGGAGGGCAGTTCGCCGGTGAGCGGGTGCGGGGAGTGGGGGACGATCGAGAGGACCTGGAATTTCATGCGTCCACTCTGCGCGCGGAGTGTTGCGGCCGTGTGGACGGAGCATGGCACGCCTCGGGGGCGGCCCCTCCAAGAGGAACCGCCCCCGAGAACCGCGGAGTTACTTCCGCAGCATGGACTCGACCCCGGCGCGGACCTCGTCCGTGGCCAGGCCTCGTATCGTCAGCGTCGTGCGGCGGCGCAGGACGTCGTCCGCCGTCTCGGCCCACTCGTGGTCGCGGGCGTAGGCGACCTGCGCCCAGATCTCCGGCGCGTCCGGGTGGATCCGCCGGGCGAGCTCCGGGTTCTCGTTCGCCATGCGGGCGATGTCGAAGGAGAGCGAGCCGTAGTGCGTCGCCAGGTGCTTGGCGGTGTCGGCGGCCATCCGCGGGCCGGGCGCCGGGCCGTCGGAGAGCAGCCGGTGCGCGACCGCGTTCGGGTTGGCGATGCCGGGCAGCGGGAGCCGCTTCGGCAGCGTGGAGACCGACTCGTAGTCGTCGCCCAGCGGGTGGCCCGGGAGGGCCTCCAGCTTCTTCATCACCGTACGGCCGATGTGACGGAAGGTCGTCCACTTGCCGCCGGCCACCGACAGCATGCCGCCGCGGCCCTCGGTGACGACCGTCTCGCGCTTGGCCTTCGAGGTGTCGCCGGGACCGCCCGGGAGCACCCGCAGACCGGCGAAGGAGTAGGTGATCAGATCGCGGGAGAGCTGCTGGTCGCGGATGGAGAAGGCGGCCTCGTCCAGGATCTGGGCGGTGTCCTTCTCGGTGACCTCGACCTGGCCGGGGTCGCCCTCGTACTCCTCGTCGGTGGTGCCGAGGAGCAGCATGTCCTCCCAGGGGAGGGCGAAGGTGATGCGGTACTTGTCGATCGGGGTGGCCAGCGCGGCCTTCCACGGCGAGGTCCGCTTGAGGACCAGGTGCGCGCCCTTGGAGAGCCGGATGGAGGGGGCCGCGTTCGGGTCCTCCATCTTGCGCAGGTGGTCGACCCACGGGCCGGTCGCGTTCAGCACGAGGCGGGCGGTGACGCCGAACTCGTCGCCGCTGGTGCGGTCCTTCAGCTCGGCGCCCGTGACCCGGCCGCGGGTGAAGCGCAGGCCGGTGACCTCGGCGTGGTTGAGGACGGTGGCCCCGGCGTCGACCGCGGCGCGGACCGTCATCAGCGCCATGCGGGCGTCGTTCATCTGGTCGTCGCCGTAGACGGCCACGGCCTTCAGGTTGTCCGTCCGCAGCTCCGGCACGTCCTGCGCGGCCTTGGCGGGGGAGAGCAGGTGCCCGACGCCGTCGCCGAAGGCGGACAGGGCGGAGTACGCGAAGACGCCGGCGCCCAGCTTGGCCGCGCCGTGCGGGCCGCCCTTGTAGACGGGCAGGTAGAAGGTGAGCGGGTTGGCGAGGTGCGGTGCCACCTGGCGGGAGACCGCACGCCGCTCGAAGTGGTTCTCCGCCACCAGCTTCACCGCGCCGGTCTGCAGGTAGCGCAGACCGCCGTGGAGGAGCTTGGAGGAGGCGGAGGAGGTGGCGCCGGCGAAGTCGCCGGCGTCCACCAGGGCCACCCGCAGGCCCGACTGCGCGGCGTGCCAGGCGGTGGAGATGCCCAGGATGCCGCCGCCGATCACCAGGAGGTCGTACGTCGCCTTGGAAAGCTGTTCCCGGGTCTCGGCGCGGCTCGGGAGGGAGCCGGACGCCGGGTGCGTCCCAAGGGCAGGGACGCTCTGCAGGGTGGTCATGTCGATCTACTCCTCGGATGCGTCTTCGAGCCAGCCCATGGAACGTTCCACGGCCTTGAGCCAGCTCTTGTACTCGCGGTCGCGCTTGTCGGCGTCCATGCGAGGGGTCCATTCCGCCGCGCGGCGCCAGTTGGCGCGCAGGGCGTCGGTGTCCGGCCAGAAGCCGACGGCCAGGCCGGCGGCGTAGGCGGCACCGAGGCAGGTGGTCTCGGCGACCATCGGACGCACGACCGGCGCGTCGAGGAAGTCCGAGAGCGTCTGCATGAGCAGGTTGTTGGAGGTCATGCCGCCGTCGACCTTGAGCGCGGTCAGCTCGACGCCGGAGTCCTTCGTCATGGCGTCGGTGATCTCGCGGGTCTGCCAGGCGGTGGCCTCCAGGACGGCGCGGGCGATGTGCGCCTTGGTGACGTACCGGGTGAGGCCGGCGATGACACCGCGGGCGTCGGAGCGCCAGTAGGGGGCGAAGAGGCCGGAGAAGGCCGGCACGAAGTAGGCGCCGCCGTTGTCCTCGACCGAGGACGCGAGGGTCTCGATCTCGGCGGCGGACTTGATGAGGCCCATCTGGTCGCGCATCCACTGCACCAGCGAACCCGTGACGGCGATCGAGCCCTCCAGGGCGTAGACCGGCTTCGCGTCGCCGATCTGGTAGCCGACCGTGGTCAGCAGGCCGCTGTAGGAGTTGATGATCTTGTCACCGGTGTTCATCAGCATGAAGGTGCCGGTGCCGTACGTGGACTTGGCCTCGCCCTCGGCGAAACAGGTCTGGCCGAACAGGGCGGCCTGCTGGTCGCCGAGCGCGGAGGCGACCGGGACGCCGTCGAGGACGCCGCCCCTGACCGTGCCGTACACCTCGGCGGAGGAGCGGATCTCGGGGAGGACGTTGAGGGGGACCCCCATCGACTCGGCGATCTTCTCGTCCCAGGCCAGCGTGTGCAGGTTCATCAGCATGGTGCGCGAGGCGTTGGTGACGTCGGTGACGTGCACACCGCCGTCGGCGCCGCCCGTGAGGTTCCAGATGACCCACGAGTCCATCGTGCCGAAGAGGATGTCGCCGGCCTCGGCGCGCTCGCGCAGGCCCTCGACGTTGTCGAGCATCCAGCGGATCTTCGGACCGGCGAAGTAGCTCGCCAGGGGCAGTCCGGTCTCGCGGCGGAAGCGGTCCTGGCCGACGTTGCGGCCGAGCTCCTTGCAGAGGGCGTCGGTGCGGGTGTCCTGCCAGACGAGGGCGTTGTGGACGGGCTCACCGGTGTTCTTGTCCCAGAGCAGCGTGGTCTCGCGCTGGTTGGTGATGCCCACGGCCTTGACGTCGGAGGCGGCGATGCCGCCCTTCGTCAGGGCGCCGGCGACGACCTCCTGGACGTTGGTCCAGATCTCGGCGGCGTCGTGCTCGACCCAGCCCGGCTTCGGGAAGATCTGCTCGTGCTCCTTCTGGTCGACCGAGACGATCCGGCCGTCCTTGTCGAAGACGATGCAGCGCGAGGAGGTGGTGCCCTGGTCGATGGCCGCGATGAAGGGGCCGGACGTGTGTGCGTCGGTCACGGTGTGCTCCAAGGGGGTCTGGAAGAAGGACGGCTCAGGCGAACGCGATGTTGTAGATACCCGCGGCGATGGCGCCACCGATCAGCGGACCGGCGACCGGGATCCAGGCGTAGCTCCAGTCGGAGCCGCCCTTGTTCGGCAGCGGGAGCAGGGCGTGCACGATGCGCGGGCCGAGGTCACGGGCCGGGTTGATCGCGTAGCCCGTCGGACCGCCGAGCGAGAGGCCGATGGAGACGACGACGAAGGCGGTGATGAGCGCGCCTATGACGCCGAGGCCCTTGCCGCTGTCGTTGAGGCCCTGGGTGAGCACGGCCAGGACCAGCACGACGGTGCCGATGATCTCGGTGGCCAGGTTCTGCCAGGTGTTCCGGATCTCGGGGCCGGTGGAGAAGATGCCGAGCACCGGGCCGGGGCCCTCGACCGGCTTCTCGCCGACCGTCTCCGGGTCCCTGAGGTGGGCCTGGAACTGTCCGTAGTAGGCCACCCAGACCAGCGCCGCGCCGATCATCGCGCCGAGCATCTGGCCGGCGATGTAGACGGGGACGTTGTCCCACTCCCCGTCCTTGATCGCGATTCCGACCGTGACGGCGGGGTTCAGATGGGCGCCGGAGAGGGAAGCCGTCATGTAGACGGCCGTCATGACGGCGAAGCCCCACCCGAAGGTGATCGCGAGCCAGCCCGCGTTGCGGGCCTTCGAGCTCTTGAGCGTGACGGCGGCACAGACGCCACCGCCGAGCAGGATGAGTACGGCGGTACCGATGGTCTCGCCGAGGAAGATGTCGGAGCTGGACACCCGCGACTCCTTTGTCCTTCGTCCAGGGGAAGGCGAACCCCGGGTCCCACCGGTGGTCCGCGCCCTCGTGTGAGGGCGTTACCGGCCCTTGGCACTGCCACACTCTAGCGTGTGATTGCCGTTAGGTGTTCGGCAATGCCGACCGGTGAACGGAAGTTTTGCCCCCGGGTTAACAGCGCGTCAAGGGTCCGGGATGCGAAAAACCCGCCGATAACGGGATCGTTACCGACGGGTTCGGTCGTACGGGTTCAGTTGTGGAGGGACGGGTGCCCGGCCGGGTCGGAAGCGCCGGGTCGCGTCAGAAGCGGCCGGCCCCCAGGTCCCGGGAGACCGCGCGGGCGCAGTCCCGTACCGCCGCCACCAGTTCGGGCCGCAGCTCCCCGCCCGGACAGAGCCGCTCCACCGCGCCCGTGACAGCCACCGCGCCCACCGGCATCCGCCGCCGGTCGTGGATCGGCGCGGCCACCGAGGCCACGCCCTCCCAGGTCTCCTCCACGTCCGCCGCCCAGCCCTTGGCCCGGGTGAGGTCGAGCAGGGACTCGAAGGCGGGGAGCTCCGTCGTCGTCCGGGGCGTGAACGCCTCCCGGTCGACCTCCAGCACCTCGCTGTGCGCCACCGGGTCGTAGGCCGAGAGGACCTTCCCGAGCGCGGTGGAGTGCAGCGGCTGCATGGCCCCCACCTCCAGGACCTGACGGCTGTCGTCGGGCCGGAAGACGTGGTGCACGATCAGGACGCCCCGCTGGTGCAGCACCCCCAGGTGCACGCTCTCGCCGCTCGACCGCGCGAGGTCGTCCGTCCAGACGAGGGCCCGGGCCCGCAGCTCGTGCACGTCCAGATAGCTGTTGCCGAGCCGCAGGAGCTCCGCCCCCAGCTGGTAGCGGCCCGAGGTCGGCTCCTGCTCCACGAAGCCCTCCGCCTGGAGGGTGCGCAGGATCCCGTGGGCCGTGCCCTTCGCGAGCCCCAGCGAGGACGCGATGTCGGACAGGCCGAGCCGGCGCTCGCCGCCCGCGAGCAGTCGCAGCATCGCAGCCGCCCGTTCAAGCGACTGGATGTTCTTCGCCATCGCCCGGCCCTCTCCCTCTTAACGCTGTTCGACAATGCTGAACACTATCGGTCGATGCCGACCTTGGCTCACACATGACAGTGTCGGTCAAGAACGGGCCTTACCGGGAGTCCCCGCACACAGGATGCCGTCCGCCCCGTGGGACACCATGTCCACCCCGGGGTAAGCACGGTTACGCTGGCCCCGTGCACCCTCCACCGAGAGTGCAAAGCCGACAGCCGTCGCATCCCAGGGAGCTCATCCATGGCCTCGTTGCCGACCCCTTCCGCTGACAGCCGGAACCGCGCCGCAGCCCTCCGTGAGGCACTCGCCACCCGAGTGGTCGTCGCCGACGGAGCCATGGGCACCATGCTCCAGGCCCAGGACCCCACCCTCGAGGACTTCCAGGACCTCGAAGGCTGCAACGAGATCCTGAACGTGACCCGGCCCGACATCGTCCGTTCGGTCCACGAGGCGTACTTCGAGGTCGGCGTCGACTGCGTCGAGACGAACACCTTCGGCTCCAACCACTCGGCGGCCGGCGAGTACGAGATCGCCGACCGCATCTTCGAGCTCTCCGAGGCCGGCGCCCGGATCGCCCGCGAGGTCGCCGACGAGTACGGCGCCAAGGACGGCCGCCAGCGCTGGGTGCTGGGCTCCATCGGCCCCGGCACCAAGCTGCCCTCCCTCGGCCACACCACGTACGACGTGCTGCGCGACGGCTACCAGCAGAACGCCGAGGGCCTGCTGGCCGGCGGCGCCGACGCCCTGATCGTCGAGACGACCCAGGACCTGCTCCAGACCAAGTCGAGCCTGATCGGCGCGCGCCGGGCGATGAACGCCCTGGGCGTGGACGTCCCGCTGATCTGTTCGCTCGCCTTCGAGACCACGGGCGTCATGCTGCTCGGCTCGGAGATCGGTGCGGCGCTGACCGCCCTGGAGCCGCTCGGCATCGACATGATCGGCCTGAACTGCTCCACCGGTCCGGCCGAGATGAGCGAGCACCTGCGCTACCTCGCCCGTCACTCGCGTACGCCCCTGATGTGCATGCCCAACGCCGGCCTGCCCGTGCTGACCAAGGACGGCGCGTACTTCCCGCTGACGCCGCCGGAGATGGCCGACGCCCAGGAGAACTTCGTCCGCGACTACGGCCTGTCGCTGATCGGCGGCTGCTGCGGCTCGACGCCCGAGCACCTGCGCCACGTCGTCGAGCGCGTGCAGGGCGTCACGCCCCCCGAGCGCACTCCCCACCCCGAGCCCGGCGCCGCCTCGCTCTACCAGACCGTGCCGTTCCGCCAGGACACCGCGTACATGGCGATCGGCGAGCGGACGAACGCCAACGGCTCGAAGAAGTTCCGCGATGCCATGCTCGAAGCCCGCTGGGACGACTGCGTCGAGATGGCCCGCGACCAGATCCGCGAGGGCGCGCACATGCTCGACCTCTGCGTGGACTACGTCGGCCGCGACGGCGTCGCCGACATGGAGGAGCTGGCCGGCCGCTTCGCCACCGCCTCCACCCTGCCGATCGTCCTCGACTCCACCGAGGTCGACGTCATCCAGGCCGGCCTGGAGAAGCTCGGCGGCCGGGCCGTCATCAACTCGGTGAACTACGAGGACGGCGACGGCCCCGAGTCCCGCTTCGCCAAGGTCACCCGCCTGGCGCAGGAGCACGGTGCCGCGCTCATCGCGCTCACCATCGACGAGGAGGGCCAGGCCCGTACCGTCGAGCACAAGGTCGCCATCGCCGAGCGGCTCATCGACGACCTCACCGGCAACTGGGGCATCCACGAGTCGGACATCCTCATCGACACCCTGACCTTCACCATCTGCACCGGTCAGGAGGAGTCGCGCAAGGACGGCATCGCCACGATCGGGGCGATCCGCGAGCTGAAGCGGCGCCACCCGGACGTCCAGACCACGCTCGGCCTGTCGAACATCTCCTTCGGCCTCAACCCGGCCGCGCGCATCCTCCTCAACTCGGTCTTCCTCGACGAGTGCGTGAAGGCCGGTCTCGACTCGGCGATCGTGCACGCCTCGAAGATCCTGCCGATCGCCCGCTTCGACGACGAGCAGGTCACGACCGCTCTCGACCTGATCTACGACCGGCGACGCCCCCAGCAGGGGGACGAACCCGCCTACGACCCGCTGCAGAAGCTGATGGCGCTCTTCGAGGGCGTCAACACCAAGTCGATGAAGGCCGGCAAGACCGAGGAGCTCCTCGCGCTGCCGCTCGACGAGCGGCTCAAGCGCCGGATCATCGACGGCGAGAAGAACGGCCTGGAGGCGGACCTCGACGAGGCCCTCACCTCGCGGCCGGCCCTCGACATCGTCAACGAGACCCTCCTCGACGGCATGAAGACCGTGGGCGAGCTCTTCGGCTCCGGCCAGATGCAGCTGCCGTTCGTGCTCCAGTCGGCCGAGGTCATGAAGACCGCGGTCGCCCACCTCGAACCGCACATGGAGAAGTCGGACGCCGAGGGCAAGGGCACCATCGTCCTCGCCACCGTCCGCGGCGACGTCCACGACATCGGCAAGAACCTCGTCGACATCATCCTCTCCAACAACGGCTACAACGTCGTCAACATCGGCATCAAGCAGCCCGTCTCCGCGATCCTGGAGGCCGCCGAGGAGCACCGGGCCGACGTCATCGGCATGTCGGGTCTCCTGGTGAAGTCCACCGTGATCATGAAGGAGAACCTCCAGGAGCTGAACCAGCGCGAGCTGGCGGCCAAGTACCCCGTGATCCTCGGCGGCGCGGCCCTCACCCGGGCCTACGTCGAGCAGGACCTCCACGAGATCTACCAGGGCGAGGTGCGGTACGCCCGCGACGCCTTCGAGGGCCTGCGCCTCATGGACGCCCTCATCTCCGTCAAGCGCGGCGTCCCCGGAGCCGCCCTGCCCGAGCTCAAGCCGCGCCGCGTCGCCAAGCGCGACACGCCGGCCCTCCAGGTGGAGGAGCCGGAGGAGCCCGGCGGCCGCTCCGACGTGGCCGTCGACAACCCCGTCCCCACCCCGCCGTTCTGGGGCACCCGCGTGGTCAAGGGCATCCCGCTCAAGGACTACGCCTCCTGGCTCGACGAGGGCGCCCTCTTCAAGGGGCAGTGGGGCCTCAAGCAGGCCCGCGCGGGCGGAGCCACGTACGAGGAGCTCGTCGAGAGCGAGGGCCGGCCGCGGCTGCGGGGCCTCCTGGAGAAGCTGCACACCGAGAACCTGCTCGAAGCGGCCGTGGTCTACGGGTACTTCCCCTGCGTCTCCAAGGGCGACGACCTGATCATCCTCGACGAGGCGGGCAACGAGCGGACCCGCTTCACCTTCCCGCGCCAGCGCCGGGGCCGCCGCCTGTGCCTCGCGGACTTCTTCCGCCCGGAGGAGTCCGGCGAGACCGACGTCGTCGGCCTCCAGGTCGTCACCGTCGGCTCGAAGATCGGCGAGGCCACGGCCAAGCTCTTCGCGTCCGACTCCTACCGCGACTACCTGGAGCTCCACGGCCTGTCCGTCCAGCTCGCCGAGGCCATGGCCGAGTACTGGCACGCCCGGGTCCGCGCCGAGCTCGGGTTCGGCGGCGAGGACCCGGCCAAGGTCGAGGACATGTTCGACCTCAAGTACCGGGGCGCGCGCTTCTCCCTCGGGTACGGGGCCTGCCCCGACCTGGAGGACCGCGCGAAGATCGCGGACCTGCTGCAGCCGGAGCGGATCGGTGTGCACCTGTCGGAGGAGTTCCAGCTCCACCCCGAGCAGTCGACCGACGCCATCGTGATCCATCACCCCGAGGCGAAGTACTTCAACGCACGGTGACCGTCTCCGGAGGCGGCGACGCCGACCGGCGAGGCGACTACGCCTACCGGTGTGGCGACGACGACCGGCGAGGCGACTACGCCCACCGGTGTGGCGACGACAGCGACCGTCGCGGCGACGACCGGGCGTAAATCTCGGCGTCGCCGCTGATCGAGACGTACACTTGTCGGTCCAGTGCAGGCCGGTCCTCCTCCCCGTACCGGGGAGGGAGGCCGGCCTTCTCGTCCCTCCAAGGAAGGTGTGCCGGATGACCAGTACGGTCCCCGCGTCCCTGTTCCGCACGAACGGAAGCTCCGCGCTGCAGGCGGTCTTCCTCGACATGGACGGGACCCTCGTCGACACGGAGGGGTTCTGGTGGGACGCCGAGGTGGAGGTCTTCGCCGATCTCGGGCACCGGCTGGACGAGGCCTGGCGCGACATCGTCGTCGGCGGCCCGATGACCCGCAGCGCGGGCTACCTCATCGAGTCCACCGGCGCCGACATCACCATCGAGGAGCTGACGGTCCTGCTCAACGAGAAGTTCGAGCAGCGCATCGGGCGGGGCGTCCCGCTCATGCCCGGCGCCGAGCGTCTCCTCGCCGAGCTGGCCCGGCACAACATCCCCACCGCCCTGGTCTCCGCCTCGCACCGGCGGATCATCGACCGGATCCTCGCCTCGCTCGGCCGGGACCGCTTCGCGCTCACCGTCGCCGGGGACGAGGTCGTCCGCACCAAGCCGCACCCCGAGCCCTACCTGACGGCCGCGCGCGGCGTGGGCGCCGACCCGACCCTGTGCGCCGTCATCGAGGACACGGCGACCGGTGTGGCGGCTGCGGAAGCGGCGGGCTGCCGGGTCGTCGCGGTGCCCTCCGTCGCCCCGATCGCGCCCTCTCCCGGCCGGGTCGTCGTGCGTTCGCTGGAGGAAGTCGACGTGCCCTTCCTGCGCACTCTGATCACCGGAATCTGAGCTTCTTCTGAGCTTTCTCCGTTGAATGCGCTTTCACGCGCAGAAATCACCCAGGCCATTCACCGATAAAGCCTCCACGTGACCTTCGTCACCCAGAGTGCTCGACGGTGGGTGGCCTGGTCGCGTTTCGCGCCCGGAATCGCCTGGTTTCGCCGATCCCATGTGTCCCGGTTCGAGGGTCCCCGTCCGCATCACGGCGCCGCATGACTATCGAGCCTCCCGCATTCCGATCACCGTGCGATTACCCCCGAGCCTGCCCGCGGTCGGGCAATAGCGGCGGCGCCCACTAATCTTTTCCGAGTACTTCGCCGCATAACCGCGTGCACCGGCGCATACCCAAGTCGCCGTGAACACAGGACCGATCGCAACACCCGGCCCGATCGCTCCCGCCCCGACCGGGCGGCCGGCGGCGGAGTGTCCACAGACCACTGCATCCCAGTGCCGGATGAGGAGAACGTCCCTGATGAACCGCAAGACCCTGGTGCTGCCCGCCGCGGCCGTACTGCTGACCCCCCTGCTCGCCGCCTGTGGCGGAGCCGAGGACGGCAGAGCCATCGTTGTCGGCACCACGGACCAGTTCATCGCGACCGGGGACGCCCCCGCCCCCCTCGACCCGGCCTTCGCCTACGACACCGGCACCTGGAACATCCTGCGGCAGACCGTCCAGACCCTGCTGCACGTGCCCCGCGGCGGCGGCGAGCCCGTCCCCGAGGCCGCCCAGACCTGCGGCTTCTCCGACAAGGCCAGCGAGAGCTACCGCTGCAAGCTCCGCTCCGGCCTCACCTTCGCCGACGGCACGCCGGTCACCGCCGAGGACGTCAAGTACTCCATCGAGCGCGTCCTGCGGATCAAGTCGGACAACGGAACGGCCGCGCTGCTCTCCAACGTCGACACCGTCGAGACCAAGGGCGCCGACGAGGTCGTCTTCCACCTCAAGGCGCCGGACGCCACCTTCCCGTACAAGCTGGCCACCCCGGTCGCCGGCATCCTCAGCAAGGACAAGTACGCCGCAGGGAAGCTCCGTGACGGCTTCGACGTCGACGGCTCGGGCCCGTACACCATGAAGGTCGAGCGTGAGGGCGAGAAGGCCGCCCGCTTCGTCTTCACCAAGAACCCGAAGTACAAGGGCGACATCGTCCCGCGCAACGACAAGGTCGAACTGCGCGCCTTCGCCGACGCCGGCGCCATGGGCAAGGCCCTGGAGAGCGACGACATCGACATGATGGCCCGCTCCCTGTCGCAGAAGCAGATCAAGGACCTCACCGAGACCCCCAAGGAGAGCATCCGGGTCACCGAGGTCCCCGGTCTGGAGATCCGCTACCTCGGCTTCAACACCAAGGCCCCCTCCGTCAAGGAGAAGGCCGTGCGCCAGGCCATGGCCGCCGTCGTCGACCGGGGCGCTCTCGTCAACGGCGTCTACGGCCCCACCGCCCAGCCGCTCTACTCGCTGATCCCCTCCAGCATCACCGGCCACGCGACCCCCTTCTACGACGCGTACGGCGACCCCGACACCCAGCGCGCCGCCAAGATCCTCAAGGACGCCGGCGTCACGACCCCGGTCAAGGTGACCCTCAACTACACCACCGACCACTACGGTGCCGAGACGGCCCAGGAGTTCGAGGCGCTCAAGAAGCAGCTCGTCGCCAGCGGCCTCTTCGACGCCACCACCCGCGGCGCGGAGTGGTCCACCTTCCGACCGGCCCAGAAGCGCGGCGACTACGCCGTCTACGGCCTCGGCTGGTTCCCGGACTACCCGGACCCGGACAACTACATCGCTCCGTTCCTCGACAGCGACAACTTCCTCAACACCCCGTACGTCAACAAGGTCGTCCGCGACCAGCTCATCCCGCGGTCGCGCCGCCAGGCCGACCGCACCGCCGCCAGCCCCGTCTACGAGCAGATCCAGAAGATCGTCGCCGAGGACGTACCCGTCCTGCCGCTGTGGCAGGGCAAGCAGTACGTGGCCGCGCGCGACGACCTCACCGGAGTCGAGTACGCGCTCAACACCTCGTCCGACCTGCTGCTCTGGGAACTGGGCCGCGGCACCGCATAACCCCCTCGACTGGATCGGTTACACCGGCCGCGCACCAGCGCGCGGCCGGCCTGGCAAGAGATCAAGAGGCAAGTTCTGTGAAGGCACACAACAAGTGGCTGACCGCCCCGCTCGCCGCGGGACTGTCCGCCGCCCTCCTCAGCGGTTGCGGCACCGAGCAGGGCGGGGGCGCCGGCTCGGGCGGCGGCATACGCGTCGGCATGTCCGACGAGATCCTCGCCACCGACCCGGCGGCCGGCTACGACCCCGGCTCCTGGCTGCTGTTCAACAACGTCTTCCAGTCCCTGCTGGCCTTCCCCAAGGGCAGCTCCGCGCCCGAGCCCGAGGCCGCCGACAAGTGCGGCTTCGCCGCCGGCAGCAAGGTCTACACCTGCACCCTCAGGGACGGCCTCACCTTCTCCAACGGCAACCCGCTCACCTCGAAGGACGTCAAGTTCTCCTTCGAGCGGGCCCTCAGGATCGCCGACCCGTCCGGTCCCGCGCCGCTGCTCTCCACGATCGACTCCATCGAGACCCCCGACGAGCGGACCGTCGTCTTCCGCCTCAAGGTCCCGGACGCCACCTTCCCCAGCAAGATCGCCTCCGGCGCCGGCTCCATCGTCGACCACCGGGACTACCCCGCCGACGCCCTGCGCACCGACGGCAAGGCGACCGGCTCCGGCCCCTACAAGCTGGACTCCATCAGCGAGACCGAGGCCACCTTCTCCGCCAACGGCGGCTACCGGGGCTCCGCCAAGCCCAAGAACGACGCCGTCACCCTCAAGCTCTACGGCGGGGACCGCGCGGCCCTCTCCAAGGCCCTCGCCGACGGCGACCTCGACGTCGCCTACCGAGGCCTCTCCGCCGACGACATCGCCGCCCTCGAAGCCTCCGACACCACCGACGACCGGGGCTTCGAGGTCACGCAGGGCAGCAGCGCCGAGGTCCAGCACCTCGTCTTCAACATGAAGGACCCCGTCGTCGGCAAGCTCGGCGTCCGCCGGGCCATCGCCCAGCTCGTCAACCGCGAGGCCCTCGTCGAGGACGTCTACAAGTCGACGGCCACGCCGCTCTACTCGATCGTCCCGGCAGGCGTCGCCGGCCACAACACCGCCTTCTTCGACGCCTACGGCAGCCCCGACAAGGCCAAGGCGAAGAAGGCCCTGCGCGACGCCGGCATCACCGACAAGGTGAAGCTCACCCTCTGGTCCACGCCCAGCCGCTACGGCCCGGCCACCGACCAGGAGCTCAAGGCCATCGCCGGCCAGCTCAACGCCAGCGGCCTCTTCGACGCCGACGTCAAGTCCGTCGCCTTCGACCAGTACGAGAAGGACATCGCGGCCGGCAAGTACGGCGTCTACGTCAAGGGCTGGGTCCCCGACTACCCCGACGCCGACAACTTCACCGCCCCCTTCTTCGGCGAGGGCAACGTCCTCGGCAACCACTACGAGAACACCGCCATCACCGGCGGCATCCTCCCGAAGACCGCCGCGCTCGCCGATCGCGCCGCCACCGCCGACGAGTACGGGCAGCTCCAGGACATCGTCGCCGAGCAGGTCCCGATCCTCCCGCTCTGGCAGGGCAAGCAGTACGCGGTCGCCCGCGACGACGTCACCGGCCTCGAATGGACCCTCGACGCCTCGACCGTGTTCCGCTTCTGGGAGCTCAAGAAGGGCTGAGCCGGCTCCCAGGAAGCCCGGAGACGGCCCTGAGGCAGCCCTGGCACAGGTGAAACGACGAGGGGCCCGGCGCGCGACACGCGCACCGGGCCCCTCGCCGCACCTCGTCGGCGGCGCGACCGCGCTACTGGTTGCCGCCGGGCCGCACCAGACCGCTCTCGTACGCGTACACCGCGGCCTGCACCCGGTCCCGCAGGCTCAGCTTCGTCAGCACATGGCCCACGTGCGTCTTCACCGTCGTCTCGCTGACGAACAGATCCGCCGCGATCTCCGCGTTCGACAGGCCCCGCGCCACCAGCTTCAGCACCTCGACCTCGCGATCGGTCAAGGTGCTCAGCGTGTCCGGGACCTGCTCCTCGCCCGTCGGCAGATGCGCCGAGTACTTGTCGAGCAGCCGGCGCGTGATCGACGGCGCCAGCATCGCCTCGCCCGCCGCCACCACGCGGATCGCCTGCACCAGCTCGTTCGCCGGGGCGTCCTTCAGCAGGAAGCCGCTCGCCCCCGCCCGCAGCGCCTCCACCACGTACTCGTCCAGATCGAACGTGGTCAGCACGAGCACCTTCGCCGGACCGTCCCGACCCGGACCGGTGATCTGCCGGGTCGCCTCCACGCCGTCCATCCGCGGCATGCGGATGTCCATCAGCACCACGTCCGGCTGGAGCGCGCGCACCTGCTCCTGCGCCTGGAGACCGTCACCGGCCTCGCCCACCACCGCGATGTCCTGCTCCGCCTCCAGAATCATCCGGAAGCCGGTGCGCAGCAGCGGCTGATCGTCGACCAGGAGGACGCGGATCGTCACAAGGGCTCCTTCAGAGGGCGGGCCGGGCTCACGAGGTGCGCCGCCGTCACGGGGCCGGCGGCGCCGGGTCCATTCTGCCCTGCCCGGATTCGCCCGACTCCGGCGGGCGCGCGGAAACGATCTTCAGTGGATACACCGGGGGAGTCCCGCCGAACTCCGGACAGACCTCCTGATGGTCGCACCAGCCGCACAGCTTCGTCGGCCGCGGCCGCCAGTCGCCCGTCTCGGTCGCCAGCCGGATCGCGTCCCACAGTGCCAGGAGCTTCCGCTCCACCCGCAGCAGGTCCGCCTCCACCGGGTCGTACGTCAGCACGTCCCCACTGCCCAGGTAGACCAGCTGCAACCGCCGCGGCAGCACCTGCCGCAGGCGCCACACCACCAGCGCGTAGAACGTCATCTGGAACAGCGCGCCCTCGCGGTACTCGGGCCGGGGCGCCTTGCCCGTCTTGTAGTCGACGATCCGCACGTCACCCGACGGCGCCACGTCGACCCGGTCGATCACTCCGCGCAGCCGCAGCCCCGAGTCCAGCTCCGTCTCCACGAACAGCTCGCGCTCGGCCGGTTCGAGCCGCGTCGGATCCTCCAGCGTGAACCACCGCTCGACCAGCCGCTCCGCCTCGCCGAGCCAGCCCGCGAGCCGCTCGCCCTCCGGGTCCTCCGCGAACAGCTCGCCCAGCTCCGGCTTCGACTCCAGGAGTCGCTCCCACTGCCCCGGAACCATCGCCTTCGCCCGCGGCGCCGTCCGCTCCGCCGCCTCGTCGTCGAAGAGCCGCTCGAGCACCGCGTGCACCAGAGTGCCCCGCGTCGCCGCCGCACTCGGCTTCTCCGGCAGCCGGTCGATCACCCGGAACCGGTACAGCAGCGGACACTGCATGAAATCGCTCGCCCGCGACGGCGACAACGACATGGGCGCCCGGGGCTCCGCCGGCACCTGCTCGCTCGTACTCATGCCACAGACCCTACGACCCGCCACCGACAGCGAGCGGAATACCATCGACCTGGGACCCCGTCGCACTGCATGATCGAACCGTGACGCACCGACGTGGGTCACCCGTCGCGACGAAAGGAACCCGTGAACCAGGACGAGCGCAAGCCGCAGCGGACCGAGGAGCCCGGCGGCGGGATCCTCATGGGCCGCCCCTTCGGCGTGCCCGTCTACGTCGCACCCAGCTGGTTCCTGGTCGCCGCCCTCATCACCTGGGTCTTCGGCGACCAGATCGAACGGGTCCTGCCCGAGCTCGGCGCCGCCCGCTATCTCGTCTCCCTCTTCTTCGCCGTCGCCTTCTACGCCTCCGTCTTCGTCCACGAACTGGCCCACACGATCGCCGCGCTCCGCTTCAAGCTGCCCGTGCGCCGCATCCAGCTCCAGTTCTTCGGCGGCGTCTCCGAGATCGAGAAGGAGACCGAGACCCCCGGCCGCGAGTTCGTCCTCGCCTTCGTCGGCCCGCTCTTCTCCCTCGTCCTCGCCGGCGTGTTCTACCTCTCCCTGTACGCCGTCGAGCCCGGAACCGTCCCCGGCGTCCTCCTCGCCGGCCTGATGATCTCCAACCTGATCGTCGCCGCCTTCAACCTGCTCCCCGGCCTCCCCCTCGACGGCGGCCGCATGCTCCGCGCCGTCGTCTGGAAGATCACCGGCAAGCCCATGAGCGGCACCGTCGCCGCCGCCTGGGCCGGCCGCGCCCTCGCCGTCCTCGTCCTCGTCGGCCTGCCCCTGCTCACCCGCACCGGCATCCTCGGCAACACCACCGACGACATCAGCGGCCTCAACACCGTCACCGACGCCCTCCTCGCCGCCATCCTGGCCGCGATCATCTGGACCGGCGCCGGCAACAGCCTCCGCATGGCGCGGCTCCGCGAGCACCTCCCCGAGCTCCGCGCCCGCACCCTCACCCGGCGCGCCATCCCCGTCGAACCCGCCACCCCCCTCTCCGAGGCCCTCCGCCGCGCCAACGACTCCGGCGCCCGCGCCCTCGTCGTCGTCGACGGCGTCGGCGACCCCACCGGCATCGTCCGCGAGGCGGCCATCGCCGCCGTCCCCGAGCACCGCCGCCCCTGGGTCGCCGTCAGCACCCTCGCCCAGGACCTCGCCGACGGCATGCGCGTCCCCGCCGAGCTCGCCGGACAGCCCCTCCTCGACCACCTCCGCGCCAGCCCCGCCACGGAGTACCTGGTCGTCGAGGAGACCGGCGAGATCTACGGCGTCCTCGCCACCACCGACGTCGAGCGCGCCTTCGTCAAGGCCATGGCGCGACCGTCTTCGTAACCCTGGGCCCTTGATAAGGTGCTCACATGTCCGAACCGACCGGTGCCGCCCGCCGACGCGGGCCCTTCAAGGTCGGGGACCAGGTTCAGCTGACCGACCCCAAGGGCCGTCACTACACGTTCACGCTCGAAGAGGGAAAGAACTTCCACACCCACAAGGGTTCTTTCCCGCACGACGAACTGATCGGCGCCCCCGAGGGCAGCGTTGTCCGCACCACCGGAAACGTCGCCTACCTCGCGCTGCGCCCCCTGCTCCCCGACTACGTCCTGTCCATGCCCCGCGGCGCCGCCGTGGTCTACCCGAAGGACGCGGGACAGATCCTCGCCTTCGCCGACATCTTCCCCGGCGCACGCGTCGTCGAGGCGGGTGTGGGCTCCGGCTCGCTCAGCAGCTTCCTGCTCCGCGCCATCGGCGACAGCGGCATGCTGCACTCCTACGAGCGCCGCGAGGACTTCGCCGAGATCGCGAAGGGCAACGTCGAGCGTTACTTCGGCGGCCCCCACCCGGCCTGGCAGCTGACCGTCGGCGACCTCCAGGACAACCTGTCCGACACGGACGTCGACCGCGTCATCCTGGACATGCTGGCCCCCTGGGAGTGCCTGGAGGCCGTCTCCAAGGCCCTCGTCCCCGGCGGCATCCTGTGCTGCTACGTGGCGACCACCACCCAGCTCGCGCGCACCGTGGAGTCCATCCGCGAGTTCGGCTGCTACGCCGAGCCGCAGCCGTGGGAGTCCATGATCCGCAACTGGCACGTCGAGGGCCTCGCCGTCCGGCCCGATCACCGCATGATCGGCCACACCGGCTTCCTCGTCACCGCCCGCCGACTCGCGGACGGCGTCGAGCCCCCGATGCGCCGCCGCCGCCCCGCCAAGGGCGCGTACGGCGAGGACTACGAAGGCCCCAACAAGGGCTGAGTCCTGAAACGGGGCCCGCCCCAGTACCGATGCCGACGTCCAGACGCAGGGCTCACGCCCCGCACGAGGGCTGACGTCCCGACATTTGTTCCGCGCCGCCGCCGATTTTTCTGCCCACGGGTGGGAACTCGGCGGCGGCGTCCTCATGTTCGGGCTCCGGCGCGCGCGACGACCGCCCGCTCCGCGCGGTGAGACCCCGACTGTTCCGTCCCCCTGTGACGTATGGCACGATGCCCGAAACCCTCCGCCCAGCCCTACAGGAGACGTCTCGCGTGCAGCCTTCCGCCGTCCCGGATTCCGCGGATCTGCCTGACCTCGCGCACACCCACGCCAGGCCGGCGCACTGGCTGGCGACCGCCACCGCGACCGCCGCGGTCGTCGCCCTCGCCGGACTGCTCCAGCCCGGTCCCGCGGGAGCCACCGCGGCCCCCGCCGCCCCGCGCCCCGCGCCCGCTCCGGAGGCCGCCACGGCCGACTACCCCCTGGAGTGCGGGGGAGGCCCCCACAAGATCGCGAAGCGCGTCTCCGGGGACCTCGACGGCGACGGAAACCCGGAGACCGTTGCGGTCGTGCACTGCGAAGCCGGCTCCGGCACCCCGCCGAGCGGGATCTACGTCCTCACCCGCGGCAAGGGCGCGAGCGCCCCCGCGCGCGTGGTGGCCACGCTCCTGGATCCCGGCCGGCACCAGAACGTCACCGCGCTCGCCGTACGCGACGGAGCGGTGCGCGCCACGCTGGTCGGCTACTCGTCCCTCGACGTGCCCAGGTGCTGCCCCGACGAGAAGGAGCAGGTCAGCTGGGCGTGGCAGGGCGGTGCCTTCGTCCGCTCCGCCCCTGCCGAGGCGCGGAGCGTCTGACCCGTCACTCCGCGTCGGGGCCGTACACCTCGACCTTGTCGGCGACCCTGCGCACGTGAATGCAGTCGCCCGGGCACTCCTTCGCGGAGTCCACGACGTCCTGGAGCAGCGGCAGCGGCACCGGGGTCGTCGCCCCGCCGTGCTGGAGCAGCTCGTCGTCGGCGCTCTTCACATACGCGAGCCCGTCGATGTCCAGCTCGAAGACCTCGGGAGCGTACTGCGCGCAGATCCCGTCCCCGGTGCACAGGTCCTGGTCGATCCAGACCTCCAGGGCCTCTTCGACGCCCGTCGCCGGGGCCTCGTTCTGCACGGTCATTTCTCCTGCCGTTTCTGCTTCGCGCGGGTAAGTCGGGCCACCTCTGAAGGGTGTTGGCCCATGACGACGATACAACCGCCCGCTTTCAGACGGCGAAAGGGTGGGTATTCCCCTGGCGAGAGGGGAACCGCAAGGGTGAAGATCGGACACGGCCCGGAGTCTTTTTGATCTAGGGGTTTCAATCACCACCCACGCAGGTAGGGTCAGGAAGCGTCCAGCTCCCCTTGGAGGAGGTGAGGACCGTGGCAGCCCACGACGACGACATCAACCGCGGCATCCGGCCCGGACGGGGGTCTGAAGACCCCGCCGGACAGGTTGCCTATCTCGAGCAGGAAATCGCCGTCCTGCGCCGCAAGCTCGCCGACTCTCCGCGACACACGAGGATTCTCGAAGAGCGGATCGTCGAGCTGCAGACGAACCTGGCCGGCGTGTCCGCGCAGAACGAGCGGCTCGCCAATACGCTCCGTGAGGCCCGCGACCAGATCGTGGCCCTCAAGGAGGAGGTCGACCGGCTCGCACAGCCGCCGGCCGGCTTCGGTGTCTTCCTGCAGGCCAATGAGGACGGCACGTGCGACATCTTCACCGGGGGCCGCAAGCTCCGGGTGAACGTGAGCCCCAGCGTCGAGCTCGAAGAGCTCAGGCGTGGCCAGGAAGTCATGCTCAACGAAGCGCTCAACGTGGTCGAGGCCATGGAGTACGAGCGCGCCGGCGACATCGTCACCCTCAAGGAGATCCTCGAGGACGGCGAGCGCGCTCTGGTGGTCGGGCACACCGACGAGGAACGGGTGGTGAGGCTCGCCGAGCCTCTGCTGGACGTCACCATCCGCCCCGGCGACGCCCTGCTGCTCGACGCGAGGTCGGGCTACGTCTACGAGGTCATCCCCAAGAGCGAGGTCGAAGAGCTCGTTCTGGAAGAGGTCCCGGACGTCGACTACGACAAGATCGGCGGTCTGGGCAACCAGATCGAGCTGATCCGCGACGCGGTCGAGCTCCCGTACCTCTACCCCGACCTCTTCAAGGAGCACGAACTCCGACCGCCCAAGGGCATCCTGCTCTACGGGCCGCCGGGCTGCGGCAAGACGCTGATCGCGAAGGCCGTGGCCAACTCGCTGGCCAAGAAGGTCGCCGAGGTGACCGGTCAGCCCGCGGGGAAGTCCTACTTCCTCAACATCAAGGGGCCCGAGCTCCTCAACAAGTACGTCGGCGAGACCGAGCGGCACATCCGCCTCGTCTTCCAGCGTGCGAGGGAGAAGGCGAGCGAGGGCACCCCCGTCATCGTCTTCTTCGACGAGATGGAATCCCTCTTCCGCACCCGCGGATCCGGTGTCAGCTCGGACGTGGAGAACACCATCGTCCCGCAGCTGCTCGCCGAGATCGACGGTGTGGAGGGCCTGGAGAACGTCATCGTCATCGGCGCCTCCAACCGCGAGGACATGATCGACCCCGCGATCCTGCGGCCCGGCCGGCTCGACGTCAAGATCAAGATCGAGCGTCCGGACGCGGAGGCCGCGAAGGACATCTTCGCGAAGTACCTCACGGCCACCCTGCCGCTCCACACGGACGACATCTCCGAGCACAGCGGCTCCAAGGCCGCCGCCGCCCACGGAATGATCCAGTCGGTCGTCGAGCAGATGTACGCGGAATCCGAGGAGAACCGCTTCCTCGAAGTCACGTACGCCAACGGCGACAAGGAAGTCCTCTACTTCAAGGACTTCAACTCCGGCGCGATGATCCAGAACATCGTCGACCGGGCCAAGAAGATGGCCATCAAGGCCTTCCTCGACCACAACCAGAAGGGCATCCGGGTCTCCCACCTCCTCCAGGCGTGCGTGGACGAGTTCAAGGAGAACGAGGACCTGCCCAACACCACCAACCCCGACGACTGGGCCAGGATCTCCGGAAAGAAGGGCGAGCGGATCGTCTTCATCCGCACCCTTGTCACCGGAAAGCAGGGCGCGGACACGGGACGCTCCATCGACACGGTGGCCAACACCGGTCAGTACCTGTAAAACGCACACCGGCTGCGGATGTCCGGAAACCGGGCATCCGCAGCCGGCGCATTCCGTCCGGTATTTCTCCCGGCGGCACGGGTTTCTCCCGGCGGCACAGGAAATACCGCAAGTGATCTCCCCACCAGCGCTGAGCCGCTCTAGGCTCTTCGGTAACGCCGAGTCGCGCACTGTGAGCGACGCCGGGCAAGGAGGGCCGCATGACCGTACGGCGAGTAATGGGCATCGAGACGGAGTACGGGATCTCCGTCCCGGGACACCCGAACGCCAATGCCATGCTCACCTCGTCCCAGATCGTCAACGCCTACGCGGCGGCGATGCACCGGGCGCGCCGCGCCCGCTGGGATTTCGAGGAGGAGAATCCGCTGCGGGACGCCCGCGGCTTCGACCTCGCCCGCGAGGTCGCGGACTCCAGCCAGCTCACCGACGAGGACATCGGCCTCGCGAACGTGATCCTCACCAACGGGGCACGCCTCTACGTGGACCACGCCCACCCCGAGTACAGCTCGCCGGAGGTCACCAATCCGCGCGACGCCGTCCTCTGGGACAAGGCCGGCGAGCGGATCATGGCGGAGGCGGCCGTCCGTGCCGCCCAGCTCCCCGGGGCCCAGCCGATCCACCTCTACAAGAACAACACCGACAACAAGGGCGCCTCCTACGGCACGCACGAGAACTACCTGATGAAGCGGGAGACCCCCTTCTCGGACATCGTGCGCCACCTGACCCCCTTCTTCGTCTCCCGCCAGGTCGTGACCGGTGCGGGCCGGGTCGGCATCGGCCAGGACGGCCGGGAGAACGGCTTCCAGATCAGTCAGCGCGCCGACTACTTCGAGGTCGAGGTGGGTCTGGAGACCACCCTCAAGCGCCCCATCATCAACACGCGCGACGAGCCGCACGCGGACGCCGAGAGGTACCGCCGCCTGCACGTGATCATCGGTGACGCGAACCTTTCGGAGATCTCGACCTACCTCAAGCTCGGCACGACCGCGCTGGTCCTGTCGATGATCGAGGACGGGTTCATCACCGTGGACCTCGCCGTCGACCAGCCGGTCAGGACGCTCCACCAGGTCTCGCACGACCCGACCCTCCAGTACCTGGTCACGCTCCGCAGCGGCCGGACGCTCACCGCGGTCCAGCTGCAGATGGAGTACTTCGAGCTGGCCAGGAAGTACGTGGAGGAGCGGTACGGCTCGGACGCGGACGAGCAGACGAAGGACGTCCTCACGCGCTGGGAGGACACCCTCAACCGGCTCGAGAACGACCCGATGAGCCTCGCCGGCGAGCTCGACTGGATCGCCAAGCGGGAGCTCATGGAGGGCTACCGGCGCCGGGACAACCTGGAGTGGGACGCGGCCCGCCTGCACCTCGTGGACCTCCAGTACGCGGACGTGCGGCCCGAGAAGGGCCTGTACAACCGTCTGGTGGCCCGCGGACGCATGAAGCGGCTCCTGGACGAGACCGAGGTGCGGCAGGCCGAGACGGCGCCTCCGGAGGACACCAGGGCCTACTTCCGGGGCCGCTGCCTGGAGCAGTACGCCGACGACGTCGCCGCGGCCTCCTGGGACTCGGTGATCTTCGACCTGCCGGGCCGGGACTCGCTCCAGCGCGTCCCGACCATGGAGCCGCTGCGCGGCACGAAGGCCCATGTGAAGGCGCTCCTGGACCGCTGCCGCACGGCGGAGGAACTCGTCCGCGTGCTGTCCGGCGGATGATCGGGGGCCCGACGAGGGCCTGAAATACCCCGGCGCTGGGAATCATGGAAACAGTGCCCGGGCGTTGTGGAAACCACGGGGCCGAAGTCGGACCCGACCTATAGGGTCTGATCTTGTACGGACTCAACCGAGCGGGCCGATTCGAGCGGGGTGAGGGATATGGCGACCAAGGACACCGGCGGCGGACAGCAGAAGGCGACGCGTTCCACGGAGGAGGTCGAGGAGACCACCACGGAGGCGAACTCCGACCTCCAGGAGCGCCAGGAGAAGCTGAGCGACGACGTGGACTCCGTGCTGGACGAGATCGACGACGTCCTCGAGTCCAACGCCGAGGAGTTCGTTCGTAGCTTCGTCCAGAAGGGCGGCGAGTAGCCGCCTCTCGTGCCTTTACTCCTCCGTCCCCGGAGCCCCGGAGAAAGCCGTGGGTCCGGGGACGGATGACAGGCACCGGCACGGGTATGGTCCGTGCACAGCAACCAAGATCGACCCGTGCGTCCCACGGCGGGCCGACTCTCCCACCCGGAAGGAATCGCGTGGAAGCCAACCCTCGTAGCACCGGGCGTCTGCCGGCGGCCTTCCTGACGCCGGGATCGTCCTCGTTCCTGGACTTCCTGGCGGACCACTCGCCGGAGCTGCTGCCGAGCCGCCGGAGGCTGCCGGAGGGCGTCCTCGACGCCCCGCACGGCACGACCATCGTGGCGGTCACGTTCCCCGGCGGGGTCGTCCTCGCCGGCGACCGGCGCGCCACCATGGGCAACATGATCGCGCAGCGCGACATGGAGAAGGTCTTCCCGGCCGACGAGTACTCCGCGGTCGCCATCGCCGGCACCGCCGGTCTCGCCGTGGAGATGGTCAAGCTGTTCCAGCTGGAGCTGGAGCACTTCGAGAAGGTGGAGGGCGCCACGCTCTCCCTGGAGGGCAAGGCGAACCGCCTGTCCACCATGATCCGTGGCAACCTCTCCATGGCCATGCAGGGGCTCGCCGTCGTGCCGCTCTTCGCAGGCTGGGACGAGGCCAAGGGGAAGGGCCGGATCTTCTCCTACGACGTCACCGGCGGCCGCTCCGAGGAGCAGGGATACGCCGCCACCGGCTCCGGCTCGATCTTCGCGCGCGGGTCGATGAAGAAGCTCTACCGCGCCGACCTCACCGAGCAGCAGGCCACGACCCTGGTCGTGCAGGCGCTCTACGACGCGGCGGACGACGACTCGGCGACCGGTGGCCCCGACATGGCCCGCCGGATCTTCCCGCTCGTCACCGTCATCACCGAGGAGGGTTTCCGCAGGCTCACCGAGGCCGAGTCCTCCGAGCTGGCCAGGTCGGTCACCGAGCGGCGTCTCGAGCAGCCCGACGGGCCGCGCGCCGCCCTGCTCTGACCACTCGTCGCTCTGTAGAAGCCCAGAAGAAAGGGACGGACCGCCGGTGTCCACTCCGTTCTACGTCTCACCCCAGCAGGCCATGGCCGACCGGGCGGAGTACGCCCGCAAGGGCATCGCCCGAGGCCGCAGCCTGGTCGTCCTCCAGTACACCGACGGCATCGTCTTCGTCGGCGAGAACCCGTCGCGCGCCCTGCACAAGTTCAGCGAGATCTACGACCGGATCGGCTTCGCCGCCGCCGGCAAGTACAACGAGTACGAGAACCTCCGCATCGGCGGCGTGCGCTACGCCGACCTGCGCGGCTACACCTATGACCGGGAGGACGTCACCGCGCGCGGCCTGGCCAACGTCTACGCCCAGACCCTGGGCACGATCTTCTCCAGCGCGGGGGAGAAGCCGTACGAGGTGGAGCTGGTCGTCGCCGAGGTCGGCACCGAGCCGGAGGGCGACCAGATCTACCGGCTGCCCCACGACGGCTCGATCGTGGACGAGCACGGCTCGGTAGCGGTCGGCGGGAACGCGGAGCAGATCAGCTCCTTCCTGGACCAGCGCCACCGGGACGGCATGTCCCTGGCCGAGGCCCTGAAGCTGGCCGTGCAGGCGCTCTCGCGGGACACCAACGGCAGCGAGCGGGAGATCCCCGCGGAGCGCCTGGAGGTGGCGGTCCTGGACCGTACGCGCCCGCAGCAGCGGAAGTTCAAGCGGATCGTCGGCCGCCAGCTGTCCCGCCTCCTGGAGGCGGACAACGCGGCCATCGCGAAGACGGACGAGCCCTCGGACGAGGCTCCCGAGGACTAGGACCTGCCCGAGGGGCCCCGGTGCGCGCGAGCGGACCGGGGCCCCTCGGCGTTTCCGGGGTTCGTGGCTCAGGCGGCCGGTGCTGGCCCCGAGGAGCCGCGGGGGACCAGGGTGACCGGGAGGTCGTCCGGCCGCGGCGGTTCGCCGGCGAGGACGGCCAGGAGGGCCGCCATGCCCTGCTCGCCGATGCGCTCCGCGGGCAGCGAGACGGTCGTCAGCTCCGGTTCGACGGCGGTCGCGAGCGCGAGGTCGTCGAAGCCGGTGACCGAGACGTCCTCGGGGACTCGCAGTCCCAGGCGCCGCAGGGCCTTGCAGGCGCCCGCGGCGAGGATGTCGTCGTCGCACACGAGGGCGGTGGGGCGCGGTCCTGGCGCCGCGAGGGCGCGCTCGGTGGCGGCCATGGCGCCGTGCACGTCCAGGGGCGCGCGGACGGTCCGTACCGACACGCCGGCGAGGGCCTCGCCGAGCGCGGCGGCGCGGACGTCGAAGGTCCAGGACGGCACGGCCGAGGCGAGGTGCACGAAGCGCCGGTGGCCGAGGGCGAGCAGGTGGCCCGTGACCTGGCGCATGCCGTCCGCGATGTCGAGGTTGACGTGGGCCGCGGCGCCGGTGTCGGCGGGGTCGCTGTCGAGCATGACCAGGGGCAGGTCGGTGCCCCGGAAGGCCTTGAGGGCGTCCGAGGCCATCGAGGAGGCGATGATCCCGTCGAGGGCCGCCCGGGCCGAGGCGAAGGGATCCCTGGCGGGGCCGACGCCGTCGGGCGAGGGGTACAGGACGACGCCGAAGCCGTGCCGGGCGGCGACGGTCGCCGCACCCGTGTAGACGCGGGCGAAGAACTCGTTGGTCAGCGCCGGGACGACGAGCAGGGCCGTCCGCGTGTGGCCGAGGCGGAGGTTGCGGGCGGCGAGGTTGGGGCGGTAGCCGAGGCTCCGCGCCGCCTCCCGTACGGCGTCGGCCGTGCGCTCCGAGACGCGCCCGCGCCACTTGTCGCCGAGGACGAGCGACACGGTGGCCTGCGAGACGCCGGCCTCCCGGGCGACGTCCCGGCTGGTCGGGCGCGTGCCGCCGAGCGGCTCCGGGGTCTGCACACAAGCCTCCGCGTCGGACGGTTCTCGTCCGCACCGCCGTGCTCGGGCGCTGCGGTACGTCGGGTGGAATCCGGACAGTACCCGGTCGCTCCCCGGGCGCGGGGTGGACCCGCGTACCACCGCCATGGTACGTATAACGCCTGACGTTATACGTAAAACCTCGGCGGGGTCCGAGGGCGAGGGGAGACCGACATGGCCACCGAGGCCACGGCACACGGCGGCTATCTCGACATACTCCGGGCACCGCACGCCGCCCGGCTGCTCACCGGCACGCTCGTCGGGCGCCTGCCCAACGGCGTCGGACCCATCGCCCTGACCCTGTTCGTCCGCGACCAGGGCGGCAGCTACACCCTCGCCGGCGGCCTCATCGCGGCCTACGGCGTCGCCACCGCCGTAGGCCAGCCCCTCCTCGGCCGCGCCGTCGACCTCAAGGGCCAGCCGCGCGTCCAGCTGCCCGCCGCGGTCCTCTCCGCCCTCGGCATGGTCCTGCTGGCCCTCACCGGCATCGGCAACCTCGCCGTCGCCTACGCGGCCGTCGTCCTCGCGGGTCTCTTCACCCCGCCCCTGGAGGGCGGACTGCGCGCCCTCTGGCCGAGCGTCCTCGGCCGCGAGGACCGGGTCCACCGCGCCTACGCCCTCGACGCGGTCGCCCAGGAGGTCATGTTCACCGTCGGGCCGCTCCTGCTGACCCTCCTCGTCTCGCTCTGGTCGCCCGCCGCCGCGCTCCTCGTCATCAACGTCCTCGGCGTCCTCGGCGCCCTCGCCGTGGTCCTCTCCGAGCCCTCCCGCACCTGGCGCTCCGCGCCCCGCGAGGCCCACTGGCTGGGCGCCCTGCGCTCGCCCGGCCTCCTCGCCCTCCTCGGCTCCTTCTTCTTCGTCGGCATCGCCCTCGGCTCCATCACCGTCGCCGCCCTCTCCTACGCCGACGACGCGGGCACCCCCTCCGTCTACGGCTGGCTGATGGCCGCCCTCGGCCTCGGCGCGCTCCTCGGCGGCGTCGCCTACGGCGCCCGCCCGTGGGCCGGGGCGCCCGAGAAGCGGCTGCGGGTCCTCGTCCTGTTCCTCGCGGTCTGCTACCTGCCGCTCACCCTGACCCCCGGTCCGGCCGCCATGACCGGCCTCTCGGTCCTCTCGGGCGTCTTCCTCGCCCCCGCCCTCGCCTGTGCGTTCATCGTCGTCGACCGGCACGCCCCGGCCGGCACCGTCACCGAGGCCTTCTCCTGGCTCGTCACCACGTTCGGCGTCGGCTCCGCCCTCGGCTCCGCGGTCGCGGGTCCCGCCGTCGAACTCGCCGGGACCGTCGCCGGATTCGCCGTGGCCGGAGTGGGCGGCCTCATCGCCTTCCTCGTCCTCCTCGCCACCGGCCGTGTCCTCGACGCGCCCGTGTCCCCGGCGGGGCCCGCCGCGCGACACGCCGTCAGCGCGGGCGACCCCACCCCCGTACACACCGAAAAGAACACGCACTGATCGGAAAATGATCGAAACGGGAACGCCCAACCCGGTTTCATCACACGCCGTCAGGCGTAATGTTCAGACATGGACCGCCGCATTTTCGGGCTGGAGAACGAGTACGGCGTCACGTGCACGTTCAGGGGACAGCGCCGACTGTCTCCTGACGAAGTGGCGCGCTACCTCTTCCGCCGTGTCGTGTCATGGGGCCGCAGCAGCAATGTCTTCCTGCGGAACGGCGCCCGCCTGTACCTGGACGTGGGTTCGCATCCGGAATATGCCACACCGGAATGCGACGACGTGACCGAACTGGTCACCCACGACAAGGCAGGCGAGCGCATTCTCGAGGGCCTGCTCGTCGACGCCGAACGCCGCCTGCACGAGGAGGGAATCGCGGGCGACGTCTATCTCTTCAAGAACAACACCGACTCGGCCGGAAACTCCTACGGCTGCCACGAGAACTATCTCGTCGCCCGCCACGGGGAGTTCTCCCGGCTCGCGGACATTCTCATTCCCTTCCTCGTCACCCGGCAGCTGATCTGCGGCGCGGGAAAGGTCCTCCAGACCCCGCGTGGTGCGGTCTTCTGCGTCTCCCAGCGTGCCGAGCACATCTGGGAGGGCGTCAGCTCCGCCACGACCCGCTCGCGGCCCATCATCAACACCCGGGACGAGCCGCACGCCGACGCCGAGCGCTACCGCCGCCTCCACGTCATCGTCGGCGACTCGAACATGTCCGAGACGACCATGCTGCTCAAGGTCGGCGCCACCGACCTGGTGCTCCGCATGATCGAGGCCGGCACCGTGATGCGCGACCTGACCCTGGAGAACCCGATCCGGGCGATCCGCGAGGTCAGCCACGACATCACGGGCCAGCGCAAGGTCCGGCTCGCCAGCGGCCGCGAGGCCTCCGCCCTGGAGGTCCAGCGCGAGTACTACGACAAGGCCGTCGACTTCGTCGACCGGCGCGGCATCCGCACCGGCACCGTCGCCCAGGTCCTGGAACTGTGGGGCCGCACGCTCGACGCCATCGAGAGCGAGCGGCTCGACCGCATCGAGACCGAGATCGACTGGGTCATGAAGCACCGGCTCATCGAGCGGTACCGGGCCAAGCACAACATGACCATGTCGAACCCGCGAGTCGCTCAGATAGACCTCGCGTACCACGACATCCACCGCCGCCGCGGGCTCTACTACCTCCTGCAGAAGAACGGGCAGGCGGCCCGGATCTGCAACGACATGAAGATCTTCGAGGGCAAGTCGGTGCCCCCGCAGACCACCCGGGCGCGACTCCGCGGCGACTTCATCCGCCGCGCGCAGGAGCAGCGCCGGGACTTCACCGTCGACTGGGTCCACCTCAAGCTCAACGACCAGGCACAGCGCACCGTGTTGTGCAAGGACCCGTTCCGCTCCGTCGACGACCGGGTGGAAAAGCTGATCGCCGGAATGTAGGACCGGCGCACACGAGCCGCAGGGCCCCGCACGGTTTGGCGTGCGGGGCCCTCGACGTGACAGGAGGACCGCCTAGAGTGTCGGCACAACTACTGTGCCGTCTGAGATCTGAGGAACACGTGCGCCGACTTGCCGGCCTTCTCGTCGTCCCGCTGCTGCTGCTCTCGACAGCGGCGTGCGGCAGCGACGACAAGGGCTCCGATTCCGCCTCGATGAAGAACGGGCTGCCCGCCATCACCGCGGGGGTCAAGTTCGGCGAGAAGCCGACCCTCTCCAAGGGCGAGGGCGACCCGCCCAAGGAACTGAAGGTCAACGTCATCAGCGAGGGCGACGGCCCGGTGACGAAGAAGGGCGACGCGCTCCAGGTGAACTACCTGGGCCAGGCCTGGGACTCCACCACCCCCTTCGACAACAGCTTCGACCGCGGTCAGCCGTTCGACGTCACGCTGGGCGCCGGACAGGTCATCAAGGGCTGGGAGCAGGCCCTCGAAGGGCAGAAGGTCGGCAGCCGCATCGAGGTGGGCATCCCGCCGGAGCTCGGATACGGCGAGGCCGGCTCGCCGCCGAGCATCAAGCCCAACGCCACCCTCGTCTTCGTCGTGGACATCCTGAAGTCGGTCACCATTCCGAAGTCCGCCACCGGCACGCCGGTCGCGCAGGACAACAAGGACCTGCCGAAGGTCGGGACGAACACCGACGGCAAGGCGCCCTCGCTGACCGTCCCCAAGGTCGCCCCGCCGACCAAGCTCGTCTCGAACTACGTGCTCGAGTCCAAGGGCGAGGTCGTCAAGGCCACCGACACGGTCGTCGTGAACTACGTCGCCGCCCTCTGGAAGGACGGCAAGGTCTTCGACTCGACCTACACCACCGGCAAGCCCACGAACTTCCCGCTCGCGCAGCTCACGCTGAAGGGCCTCAAGGACGGTCTCGTCGGCAAGAAGGTCGGCAGCCGCGTCCTCATCGTCGCCCCGCCGTCCGAGGCGTTCGGCAACGAGGAGAAGCAGGGCATCCCGAAGAACTCCACGCTGGTGTTCGCCGTCGACATCCTGACGAAGATGTAAGACTGTCCCGATCACGCAGTTCATCAGTATGAGGAGCAGTTCAGTGAGCATCGAGAAGCCCGAGGTCGACTTCCCGGGCGGCGAGCCGCCGGCGGACCTGAAGATCAGGGACATCTGGGAGGGCGACGGCGCCGAGGCCAAGGCCGGCGCCACCGTCTCCGTCCACTACGTGGGCGTCGCCTTCTCCACCGGTGAGGAGTTCGACTCCTCCTGGAACCGCGGCGAGCCGCTTCAGTTCCGGCTCGGTGTCGGCCAGGTCATCTCGGGCTGGGACCAGGGTGTCCAGGGCATGAAGGTCGGCGGCCGTCGCGAGCTGATCATTCCCGCGCACCTCGCCTACGGCGACCGTGGTGCCGGTGCCAAGATCGCTCCGGGCGAGACGCTGATCTTCGTCTGCGACCTGATGGGCGTCTGACCGGTCATGTCCGGCCGATGACGGCCTCCGAGGGCCCCCGCCATCCGTGGCGGGGGCCCTCGGCTTTTGTCCCGAGACTCCGGGGCGGTACGGTCGGACGTCCGACAAGTGGATCCGGTAAAAGGGGTGCGGGGCGTCGATGGCGATTGCCAAGTCCGAGCGGCTGATGAATCTCGCGCTGTGCCTGCTCGGGACGCGCCGCCCGCTGAGCAAGCGCGAACTCCGCGGCTCCATCGAGGCCTACCTCGAAGCGAGCGGGGACGACGCCTTCAACCGGATGTTCGAGCGTGACAAGGACGACCTGCGCGAGCTGGGCCTCGTCATCGAGACCGTCGAGAACCTGGAGGGCGAGACCGGCTACCTCGCCCGTCGCGACTCCAACCGTCTGCCGCCCATCACCCTCGACGCCGAGGAGGCCGCCGCGCTCGGCCTCGCCGCCAGGGTCTGGCAGCAGGCCCGGCTCGCGGGAGCCGCCAGCGGCGCCCTCCAGAAGCTGCGCGCCGCCGGCATGCCCGAGGCGGAGGACTCGTACGACGTCCAGCCCAGCGCCCTCGAACCCCGCATCCCGGTCCACGAGGCCGCCTTCGAGCCCCTCATGCTGGCCTGCCGCGACCGCCGGCCCGTCGTCTTCGACTACCGCAAGGCCAACGCCGCCCGCCCCGAGACCCGCCACGTCGAGCCCTGGACCCTCGAATGCTGGCGCGGCCACTGGTACCTCGCGGGCTGGGACCGCGACCGGGGCGCCGAGCGCGTCTTCCGCCTCTCCCGGATCACCGGCAAGGTCCGCTCCCGGGCCGGCGCCTTCACCGCGCCCGTGCCCGACGTCGTCACCGTCCGCGAGACCGTCGAGAGCTGGGCGGGGGAGACCGCGACCCGCTCCGCCCGGATCCGGCTGCGCGCGGGCTGCGGCTACCCGCTGCGGGCCCGCGCCCAGTCCGTACAGGTCGGCGACGACGGCTGGGACGAGCTGGAGATCCCGTACGGGCACGGGCTCGACGCCTGGCTCGTCGAGTTCGGCCCGGACGTCGTCGTGAGGGAACCCGCCGACCTGCGGGCGGATGTACTGGACCGGCTGCGCGCCGTGGCCAAGGACTGAGGGGGAGACGTACCGCATGGCTGCCAACGCGATCGACCAGACGAGGCGGATGCTGTCCCTCGTCACCTATCTCCGTGAGCGCCCCGGCGCCCACGTCGCCGACGTCGCGCGCGCCTTCGGCATCACCGAGGACGAGCTGATCTCCGACCTGGACGTGCTGCCCATGTGCGGCACCAGCTTCCGCGGCGGCGATCTGCTCGACATCGACACCGACGGCGACCGGATCTGGTGGCACAACCCCGACGACGTCGCGGAGCCGCTGCGGCTCGCCGCCGACGAGGCGACCGCCCTCCTGGTCGCCGCCCGCGCCGTCGCCACCCTGCCGGGGCTCCGCGAGAGCGACCGGGACGCGCTGGTCCGCGCCACCGCCAAGCTGGAGGCCGCGGCCGGCGAGGCCGCCGGGGCCAGCTCCCGGCTCTCGGTCACCTTCGAGTCCGAGGGCGGCGTCTTCGCCGAGGTCGACCGGGCGATCTCCGAGCGCAGGCGGCTGTGGGTGCGCTACTACTCGCCCGCGCGCGACGAGCTCACCGAGCGCGAGGTCGACCCGATCCGGCTCTTCGCCGTCGGCCACACCTACATGGAGGCGTGGTGCCGGCTCTCCGAGGCGCGCCGCACCTTCCGCCTCGACCGGGTCGTGGAGATCCGGCTCCTCGACGAGCACGCCGCGCCGCCGGAGCTGGAGCTGCGCGACCTCTCCGAGGGTCTTGTCCAGCCCTCCGCCGACGACCCCGAGGTCGTGGTCGAGGTCGGTCCCGGCGGCCGGTGGGTCGCCGAGTACTACCCGCACGACCGGGCGGACGAGCTGCCCGACGGCGGCCTGCGGATCACCCTGCGGACGCCGGACCCCGCCTCGCTGCGGAGGCTCGCCCTCCGGCTGGGCAGCGACGGGCGGATCGTCGCGCCGCGCGAGCTCGCCGACAGTGCCCGGGAGGCGGCGACCGCCGCACTCGCCGCGTACGAGGGCGTGTGACGTTCTCCGCTTCGCGGGCGCTGGTAGGGGTGTAGTCGTAGATGCAGGCGTTGACGTAGCGGTTGCCGTAGAGAGATGAGGGAAATGTCCGTGATGCACGGTCTTGCGGCGACGATGGCCCCGGTCCTCTTCAAAGCGGCCTGCCCCGACTGCCGCTCCCGCTTCGAACTCTCCGCGAGCGCCCTGCGCCTCGCCATCGGGGCCAGTCGGCGCACCACCTTCTACTCCTTCACCTGCCCCGAGTGCGGCAGCTCCGTCCGCAAGCCCGCGGGCGAGCGCATCGTCGAGCTCCTCACCGGCGGCGGCGTCCGCACGCTGCGCCTCCACACCACCGTCTGACCGACCCGTACCCGCTCAAGGTCTAGGCTCTGCCCATGTTCTGGCCCATGCTCGCCATCGCCCTCGGATTCCTCGGCATCGCCGTCCTCGGCGTCCTCGGCATCAAGGTCTTCCTGGAGGTCCAGCGCCTCGGCCGTCAAGTGGCCCGCACCACAGAACGGATCACCCAGGCCGCCGAAGAGCTCGAAACGGCCGCCGTGGGACTGGCCCGAACCGGCGAGACACTGCCCTGAGTCGGTGCCGTACGCTGCACGAAGCGGCCTCGGTCCGGGCTCGTGGGACGCAATCCGGAGTATGCAAGGGCATTGCCTCACGTTTACTCCTGCGGGTTACGATCGCAGGCAGCGCGGTGGCCGGACGCATGTCCGACCCGCCGGGCACCGCACTCCATGTCGCCTCGGTGAAGAAGGTAAACAGCTATGGGTAGGCTCGGCCCCACCGAGATCATTCTCATCCTCGTCGTCATCATTCTCCTGTTCGGCGCCAAGAAGCTCCCTGACATGGCCCGCTCGCTGGGCAAGTCGGCTCGCATCCTCAAGAGCGAGGCCAAGGCGATGAAGTCGGACGACCAGCAGAGCGCCCCCGCCGACCCGCCGCAGGCCGGAACCGGAGCGCAGGACGCGCAGCCCGCGCCGCGCACGATCCAGGCCGCTCCCGGCGACGTGACCAGCTCGCGTCCCGTGACCGAGCCTTCGGACACCACCAAGCGCTGACCCGGTCCGCCGCGGCCGCCGCACCGTGCGGCGGCTGCCGCACGAGATGAGGACGTGGGTTGCCCAAGTCTGCCCGCAAGCAGGAGAAGGATCCCGAGGGCCGGATGCCCCTCGTGGAGCACCTGCGTGAACTCCGCAACCGCCTGGCGAAGGGTCTCCTCGCCATCACCGCGGTGACGATCGTGGCCCTCGTGTACAGCGAGGAGCTGATGCAGTTCCTGTCGGATCCGGTGCCCAAGTGCCCACCGGGCGTCACCAGTGACGGCGGCAACTGCGCGCAGGTCGTCTTCAGCTCGCTGATGGCCCCCTTCAGCACGACGATCCAGCTGTCGCTGACCGCGGGCCTCGTCATCGCCAGCCCCGTCTGGCTCTACCAGCTGTGGGCCTTCGTCGCGCCCGGACTGCACAAGAGCGAGAAGAAGTACACGTACGCCTTCGTCGCCGCGGCCGTGCCGCTGTTCTCCGCCGGCGCCTACCTCGCGTACCTGATCCTCCCCATCAGCGTGAAGGTGCTCATCAGCCTCACGCCCGCCGGCTCGGCGAACCTCCTCTCGCTCGGCGACGTCCTCGACTTCACCCTGCGCATGGTGCTCGTCTTCGGCCTCGCCTTCGAGCTCCCGCTCGTCCTGGTGATGCTCAACCTGACCGGTGTCCTCACCGGTCGCCGCATGGCCGGCTGGTGGCGCGGCGTGATCATGGGCGTCTTCGTCTTCGGCGCCGTCATCACCCCCACCACCGACCCCGTCGGCATGATCGCCCTCGCGGGACCCATCACGATCCTGTACTTCGGGGCCGTCGGCTTCTCGCTCCTGAACGACCGGCGACGCAAGCGCAACAACCCCGACGCCGCTCTCGACGACGACGAGGCCTCCGAACTCGACCTCACCCCCGAGGCCGTCGGCGCCATCGAACCCGTCGGCGCCACGCGGGCCCTGCCCGAGCAGGCCACCGGGCCGGGGGAGACCGGGGCTTCCGCCGCCCACCGGGTCAACGGTTACGACGACATCACCTGATCTTGTAGGGTCCCCCCAGACTCCGTCCGGGGGGACCCCCACATGACCAGCGACATCACTCTCTTCGTCAACCCCACCGCCGGCCGCGGCCGCGGCGCCCACGCCGCGCAACCCGCCGCCCAGGCGCTCAGGGACGCCGGATTCTCCGTCCGTACCCTCCTCGGGCACGACGCCGAGGACGCCCTGCGGCGCGCCCGCGAGGCCGTCGAGACCGGGACCGGCGCCCTCGTCGCCGTCGGCGGCGACGGCATGATCTCCCTCGCGCTGCAGGCGGTCGCGGGGACCCGAACACCCCTCGGGGTCATCGCCGTCGGCACGGGGAACGACTTCGCCCGCACCCTCGGCCTGCCGGTCCGCGACCCGGCCGCCGCCGCCCGCGTCACCGCCGAGCTCCTCAAGGACACCGGCGGGCACGCGATGGACCTCGGGCGGATCACCGCGGCCACCACCACCCGCTGGTTCGGCACCGTCCTCGCCTCCGGCTTCGACTCCCGCGTCAACGACCGCGGCAACCGCATGCGCATCCCCGCCGGACGCTTCAAGTACGACCTCGCCATCCTCGCCGAGCTCGCGGCCTTCCGGCCCGCCCCCTACCGGCTGACCCTCGACGACGGGCGGGTCGTCGAGACGGACGCGACCCTGGTCGCCGTCGGCAACGGCACGTCCTACGGCGGCGGCATGCGGATCTGCGCCGACGCCCGTACCGACGACGGACTCCTCGACGTCACCGTCGTCGGCGACTGTTCCCGCGCCACCCTGATCAAGGTGTTCCCCCGCGTCTACCGCGGCACCCACCTCGACCACCCGAAGGTCACGACGTACCGGGTCCGGTCCCTCACGCTCGACGCCCCCGGAATCACGGGCTACGCCGACGGCGAGCCCCTCGGTCCGCTGCCCCTCGCGGTGGAGTGCGTGCCCGGCGCGCTGCGCGTCCTGGCGCCTCCCGTGGCCCCGGGAGCATTGCCCCGATAAAGATCGCGTCACTGTCAGAGGCGGCGGGTAGGCTCGACAACAAGATGACAGAGGACCTCACACCAGCCGAAGCGTACGCAGCCGCTCTCGCCCGAAACGCCGAGCAGCGGACCGCGCTGGCCCCCTTCCGCGAGATGTACGAATTCGATCTGGACCCCTTCCAGATCGAGGCGTGCCGGGCCCTCGAATCGGGCAAGGGCGTGCTCGTCGCCGCACCGACGGGATCCGGCAAGACCATCGTCGGCGAGTTCGCCGTCCACCTCGCCCTCAGCGAGGGCCGCAAGTGCTTCTACACGACGCCCATCAAGGCGCTGTCGAACCAGAAGTACGCCGACCTCGTCAAGCGGTACGGCGCCGACAAGGTCGGCCTGCTCACCGGCGACAACAGTGTCAACGGTGACGCGCCGATCGTCGTCATGACCACCGAAGTCCTCCGCAACATGCTGTACGCGGGGTCCCAGGCCCTCTCCGGCCTCGGCTACGTCGTCATGGACGAGGTGCACTACCTCTCCGACCGCTTCCGTGGCGCCGTCTGGGAGGAAGTGATCATCCACCTCCCCGAATCCGTCACGCTCGTGTCGCTCTCCGCGACCGTGTCCAACGCCGAGGAGTTCGGCGACTGGCTGGACACCGTCCGCGGCGACACCGAGGTCATCGTCTCCGAGAGCCGTCCCGTCCCCCTCTGGCAGCACGTCCTGGCCGGACGCCGGATGTACGACCTCTTCGAGGAGGAGACCGACCACGGCGGCCGCGGCTCCGCCCGCCGCGAGGTCAACCCCGACCTCGTCCGCCTCGCCCGCTCCGAGAACTCGACGTACAACCCGCGTGACCGGCGCCGCGGCAAGATGATCCGCGAGGCCGACCGCGAGCGCGAGCGCCGCCAGCGGTCCCGCATCTGGACCCCCGGCCGCCCCGAGGTCATCGAGCGCCTCGACGCCGAAGGGCTCCTGCCCGCCATCACCTTCATCTTCAGCCGTGCCGGCTGCGAGGCCGCCGTCCAGCAGTGCCTCTACGCGGGACTCCGCCTCAACAACGAAGAGGGACGTCAGCGCGTCCGCGAGATCGTCGAGGAGCGGACCGCCTCCATCCCCAGCGAGGACCTCCACGTCCTCGGCTACTACGAGTGGCTCGAAGCGCTGGAGCGGGGCATCGCCGCCCACCACGCCGGCATGCTCCCCACCTTCAAGGAGGTCGTCGAAGAGCTCTTCGTCCGCGGCCTCGTGAAGGCCGTCTTCGCCACCGAGACCCTCGCCCTCGGCATCAACATGCCCGCGCGGTCCGTCGTCCTGGAAAAGCTCGTCAAGTGGAACGGCGAGCAGCACGCCGACATCACGCCCGGCGAGTACACCCAGCTCACCGGCCGCGCCGGCCGCCGCGGCATCGACGTCGAAGGCCACGCCGTGGTCCTCTGGCAGCGCGGCTTCGACCCCGGGCACCTCGCCGGACTCGCGGGCACGCGGACGTACCCGCTGCGCTCCAGCTTCCGGCCCTCGTACAACATGGCGGTCAACCTCGTCGACCAGTTCGGCCGCCACCGCTCCCGCGAGCTCCTCGAAACCTCCTTCGCCCAGTTCCAGGCCGACCGCTCCGTCGTGGGCATCTCGCGCCAGGTACAGAAGAACGAGGAGGGCCTGGAGGGCTACCGCGAGGGCATGACCTGCCACCTCGGCGACTTCGAGGAGTACGCGCGGCTCCGCCGCGACCTCAAGGACCGCGAGACGGAGCTGGCCCGGCAGGGCGCCGCACAGCGGCGCGCCCAGGCCGCCGGCTCGCTGGAGAAGCTCAAGCCGGGCGACGTCATCCACGTCCCCACCGGCAAGTTCGCGGGCCTCGCCCTCGTCCTCGACCCGGGCATCCCCGCGGGACGGACCAACGGCCACCGCGGCTTCGATTACCACGACGGGCCCCGGCCCCTCGTCCTCACCGCCGAGCGGCAGGTGAAGAGGCTCGCCTCCATCGACTTCCCGGTCCCCGTCGAGGCGCTCGACCGCATGCGGATCCCCAAGTCCTTCAACCCCCGCTCCCCGCAGTCCCGCAGGGACCTCGCCACCGCGCTGCGCACCAAGGCCGGGCACATCAACCCCGAGCGGCACCACAAGCAGCGCTCCGCCGCCGCCGACGACCGCGAGATCGCCCGGCTGCGCACGGAGCTCCGCGCCCATCCCTGCCACGGCTGCGACGAGCGCGAGGACCACGCCCGCTGGGCCGAGCGCTACCACCGCCTCCAGCGCGACACGCACCAGCTGGAGCGGCGCATCGAGGGCCGTACCAACACGATCGCCCGGACCTTCGACCGGATCGTCGCGCTCCTCACGGAACTCGACTACCTGCGGGGCGACGAGGTCACCGACAACGGCAAGCGGCTGGCCAGGCTCTACGGCGAGCTCGACCTGCTCGCGAGCGAATGCCTCAGGGACCGCGTCTGGGAAGGCCTCACGCCCGCCGAACTCGCCGCCTGCGTCTCGGCGTTGGTGTTCGAGTCGCGCCAGGCCGACGACGCCGTCGCGCCGAAGCTGCCCACGGGCAACGCCAAGGCGGCGCTCGGTGAGATGGTCCGGATCTGGGGGCGTCTCGACGCCCTTGAGGAGGAGTTCAAGATCAACCAGGCGGAGGGCGTCGGCCAGCGCGAGCCCGACCTCGGCTTCGCCTGGGCCGCCTACCAGTGGGCCTCCGACAAGAGCCTCGACGAGGTGCTCCGCGAGGCGGAGATGCCTGCCGGTGACTTCGTCCGCTGGTGCAAGCAGGTCATCGACGTCCTCGGACAGATCGCCGCCGCGGCGCCCAAGGAGAACAGCACGGTCTCCAAGAACGCCCGCAAGGCCGTCGAGTCGCTGCTGCGGGGTGTCGTCGCCTACAGCTCGGTGGGCTGACGACTCCGGTTCCCTTCAGGCCGGTGCCCGTGGCGATCACGCCACGGGCACCGGGCGTTCCGCCCCCTGTGCGCAGGGTTGTCCACAGGGCGTCGTCCACAGGGGTGGCGCCCGGGTCGGCCCTTCCGCTTGCATGGACTCGCACACGGGGAAGGCCAGTTGGGGAGGGGACGCGCATGACCATGCAAGCCGGTCCGGACGCCGGGACACGCGGTGACGCGGCACAGCCGACACCGGGCATCGTCGAAGGCCCCCGAGGGGTGCCCCTCCTCGGGAACCTGCCCGCCTTCGGCAAAGACCCCCTGGCCTTCTTCGAACAGCTGCGGGAGCGCGGCGACTTCGTCCGCTGGCGCTTCGGCCGCGGCCCCGCCCTCTTCATCGCCCACCCCGACACCATCGGCGAACTCCTCACCGAGGTCGAGCGCACCTTCGACCAGCCCGACCTCGGCATCGCCTTCCGCACGCTCCTGGGCAACGGGGTCGTCGTCGCCAAGGGCGCCGACTGGCGGCGCAAGCGCTCCCTCGTCCAGCCCTCCGTCCGCCCCAAGCAGGTCCGCTCGTACGCGACGACCATGACGGAATGCGCCGTCGCACTCGCCGACCGGTGGACCGACGGGCAGCACATCGACATCAAGAAGGAGATGGCCGCCCTCACCCAACTCGTCGCCGTCCGCACCATCTTCGGCGTCGACACCGCCGCAGACGCCGAGGCCATCGGCAAGGCCATGGACATCGCCCAGCAGGAGATCGGCGCCGAGTTCAGCGGCATCGGAGCACTCCTGCCCGACTGGGTCCCGACGCCCGGGCGCGCCCGCATCAAGCGCGCCACCGCCGTCATCGACGCCGAGGTCTCCCGCGTCGTCTCCCGCCACCGCGACGGCGACACCGAGCGCCCGGACCTCCTCAGCCGGCTCCTCGCCGCCCGGGACGAGACCGGCGCGCGCCTCTCCGACCAGGAGATCCGGGACGAGACGGTCACCCTCTACATCGGGGGCCACGAGACGACCAGTTCGACCCTCGTCTGGGCCTGGCACCTGCTCTCCCGCAACCCGCGGGTCCGCGAGGCCCTCACGGAGGAGCTCGACCGGGTCCTCGCCGACCACGAGCCCGGCTACGACGACTACGCCTCCCTCACCTACACCCAGGCCGTCGTCAAGGAGACCCTTCGTCTCTACCCGACGATCTGGCTCCTCACCGGCATCGCCAAGGAAGGCGCCACGCTCGGCGGCACGCCCGTGCCCGCCGGCACCCGCGTCTGGTCCAGCCAGTGGGCCACGCAGCGCGACCCCCGCTGGTACGGCGACGCCGAGGCCTTCCGCCCCGAGCGGTGGCTCACCACGGAGGACGGCGAACCCGCCGAGCACATCCCGGAGTACGCCTGGTTCCCCTTCGGCGGCGGCCCCCGCGTCTGCCTCGGCACCCGCTTCGCCCTCGTCGAGGCCGTCCTGGTGCTCGCCGTCCTGGCCCGCCGCTATCACCTGGACCTCACAACCGACGACATACGCCCGGTCCCGAGCCTCACGCTCCAGCCGGACCGCGAGGTCCTGGCCACGGTCCGCGCGCGGAGCTGACGTACCGGAGCCGACGTAGCGGGGCCGACGTACCTGGGCCGGCGTTCCGAAGGGGCCGGGGCGGGGTGCCGCTATCGTCACCGGATGCCTGAGGATCCCGAGAAGTTCGACACCGCGATGGCCGCCTGGCAGGAGTGGCAGGAGGCCCCCTGGGGCCGCATCCGCTACACGGTCGCCGAGGCGAACCTGTTGCGGCACCTCGACGGCCCCGACGTTCCCGAGGGCGGACGGCCCCTACGGGTCCTCGACCTCGCGGGCGGCGACGGCGGCGACGCGCTGCGCCTCGCCGCCCGTGGCCACCGCGTCACGCTGGTCGACTACGCACCGGCCATGCTGGCCGCCGCGGCCGAACGCGCGGCGGCGGCCGGGGTGTCGGCGCGGATGACCTGCGTCCGCGCCGATGTGACGGCCCTGCCGGCCGACCTCGCGGCCGGGGAGTTCGACGTGGTGCTGTGCCACAACCTCCTGCAGTACGTGGACGACGTGCCGGCCACCCTGGCCGGGGCGCTCGCGCCGCTGAAGGACGGCGGGCTGTTCTCCCTGATGGCGGTCAACCGGCACTCGGCTCCCCTGAACATCGCCGTCCGCGAGATGGACCCCGCGGCGGCACTGGCCGCACTGGACAGCGACACGTTCCGGACCGCGATGTTCGACTCGGAACTGACGCTCCACACGGCGGAGGAGCTCGCCCCGGTCCTCCGGGACCTCGGGTGCCGGGACGTGCGGCACTACGGCATCCGCGGCTTCTGCGACTACATCACCGACGACGCGCGCAAGTACGACAAGGACTACTACGACGCCCTGGAGCGCCTGGAACTCGCCACCACCGCACGACACCCGTACCCCCACACGGCCCGCCTCTTCCAACTGACGGCCCGGAAGGGGACCGTCTGAACCCGGCTAGTCAGGTCCGGTCCAGTCGAAGGTGATGTGCTTGCTGGACCGGCCTTCGCGGCTCCACAGGAAGCCGTGGGCGTCGGCGTGGTCCATCGTCGAGCGGCCCCAGGTCGCGACCTGGCCCGGTCCGGTCTCGGCACCCGGCAGGTTGGTCGACTGGACGCGCGCGCCCTCCGGGGTCGTGGGTCCCGTGAGCGCGACCGCGCTCGCCTCGACCCGGCCCGGTACCACGGCCCGCCAGTTCGCGAGGTCGTCGGCGACCTCGATCTCGATGGGGGCGAACTCCATGCCGCGCATTTCGGCGCCCATCATGCTCACCATCTCGGCGGGCCAACTGCCCGCCTGCCCGCCGAAGATCATCTGAAGTGCCTCGCGCTGGGGGTCGTCGGCGCGCTCGTCGACGAAGACCGCGGCGTACGCGTCCGTGTGCTCGGCCCAGATGTTGCCGACGAACGAGGCCACCATCAGCACGTTCAGGCCGTCCAGCCGTACGTCACCGTAACGGCCCTCGCGAATGTGCCAGGCCAGGATGCCGTCGCAGTCTCCGTAGGTGGGCAGCTGTGCGAACGAGCAGGGGCAGGGCACGTTGCACTTGCAGGTGTCGAACCAGTCGCCCGCCGCGTGCCACCGGGGAACTGCCGCCGTCGTCTCGGACATCTCCCTGCCTCCTCGTGACCGTGCCGGGACGTCGGTCTCGGGAGGACGGCGGAGCCCCCGGGAACCATCGCCGGCCCACGCCCGGGTCGTACAGGTATTCATCCCGATTGTCCCACCGGAAGGGTTGCCCGGAGGAGGTGTGTGCCGCGTACACACGTTCCCGCGCGCATGTGCAGGTCCGCCGTGATGTGCTGGAGGTGTGCGCCTCGACCGGAAGGCCCTGTCACCGCCTCTGCGTCCGGCGAATCTCCTGTCGGCCCGGCAGCTCGCGTTCGCCTGGTCCGTGATGGCGTCGATCGCCGTCCTCGCCTGGGTGCTGGTGGTCGACCAGGCCCGTGACATGGGGGTCGAGCCGGGAACCATGGGCATGGATCTCCCGCTGTTCCTGCTGCTGTGGCTGGTCATGATGATCGCCATGATGTTCCCGTCGGTGGCCCCGGTCGCCCTCACCTGGGCGCGGGCCATCGGGCGCCAGTCGGCCACGGGCGTCGTGCGGGTGGCTCGTACCGCCCAGTTCGCCGCCGGGTACCTGCTGGCCTGGACGGCCTTCGGTCTGATCGCCTACGGGCTCCTCGCCGGGACCGGCGCCCTGGTGGACGAGCACCCGGGCGCCGGGCGCTGGATCGGCGCCGGGGCCTTCCTGGTCGCCGGGCTGTACCAGTTCGGCCCGTGGAAGGACCTCTGCCTGCGGCACTGCCGGAGCCCGATGGGGCAGCTCGTGCGCTACGCGGGCTTCCGGCCCCGGGCCCGCGATCTGCGGGTCGGGGCGCACCACGGGGCGTACTGCGTGGGCTGCTGCTGGGGGCTGATGGTCGTGCTCGTCCCGCTGGGCGTCATGAACGTCCTGGCGATGGCCGCGGTGGCCGTGGTGATCTTCGTGGAGAAGCTCTGGCGGCTCGGCCCCGTCTTCTCGCAGGTCGTCGGGGCCGCCTTCCTCGTCCTCGCGGTCCTGAGCCTCTTCCAGCCCTGGCTGCTGCCGGGCCTGATCCCGCCGCAGTCGCCCATGACGGAGATGCTCCGCACCTAGCCGAATCCTTCGGGCCGCCACGGGCCCTAGTCCGCACGCCGTGTCTTCCAGGCCCGCAGCGCCAGGAACGGGGGGAGGGCGACGGGGGAGAGGAGGATCGTCAGGAGGAGCAAGGGGGCCATCAGGAACGGGGAGAGGGCGAGGCGGCGGGCCTCGCGGTACATCCACTGGCCGAGGAGCAGGTCCCAGGCGATGACCTGCGCCCAGACCGCGGCGGCGCCGTTCGCGAGGGCCGTCAGTTCGCGGAACGTGTCGAGGTCGGGGCTGCTGACCGCCGTCCACAGCTCCGGCAGGACGGGGGCGGCCAGGACGGCCCAGACCGCGAGGAGCGGGAGGACGGTCAGGGGTGAGGCGGCGACGCGCTCGGTGACCCGCCATGCCGGCGCGACGATCATCAGGAACCAGACGGGTGCCGCGAGGAGGAACGTCAGCTCGAAGAGGAAGCCGGTCACGCCGGGACCTCCTCGGTACGGGCAGGGGCAGGGGCGGGGGTGCGGAGGGAGAGCGCCGTGGCGGCCGCGCCGAGCAGGACGATCGCTCCCGCCGCGGCGAGCGTCACGCCGTCGGGCGAGAACAGGGCCTGGCCGCGCAGCGCCTGCCAGGTCAGCAGGGCGAAGGTCGCCGCGTACACCCCCGCGGCCGTGAGCGTGAGCCGCAGCTTCACCCGCTCGTCGGCGAGCCGGGCGACGCGCGGCGCGAGAGCGGCCAGGACGAGCAGGAGCAGCGGGAGCAACTGGAGCGCGTGCATGCCGAAGAAGTGAGGGATGCGCAGGTCGCCGCCGGTGGTCGACCAGCCGGTCAGCGGCATCGAGGGGCCGCCGTCCGGGACCCCGACGCTGTGGGCGCCGGTGATCGGGGAGTCGTCGACCGCCAGCTGTTCCGGGGTCGGGGACGTCATCAGGAAGCCCACGGCGGCGCCCGCGAGGGCGAGGAACGAGGAGAGGCGGACGGCCCACGCCGTGGCACGGTCGAGGATCCGGGCGCGCAGCAGGAGAACCGCGATGACCAGGGCACTCAGCCACAGGATGACGATGCTGGCTCCCATGATCTGGAACACGGCGTTGTCGAAGGGCGTCGCGTGGTTGAAGTGGCTCTGGGTGCCGCGGACCGCCTGGAGGGTGATGAACACCATCTCGATCAGCAAGGCGACGGCGACGACGGTTCCGGCCCACCAGCCGACGCGGTGGGCGCGGGCGGGCGGGGCGAGCAGGGAGAGCATCCAGGCGAGCGAGAGCGTGTAGGCGATCAACGCGATCGAGAACTTGAGCGGCTTGGTCCAGATCGGCACGCCGACCAGGATCCGGTCGTCGACGACCAGGCCGACGGCGGAGACGAGGGCGAGGACGGCCATCGAGCCGGCGAACCAGACCAGCGGTCGGTGCAGCCGGGCGAGCGGCCGGAGCATGGACGTGCCGAGCGAGGGCCTGCTGGGAGAGGGCCTGCTGAGTGAGGACATACGGATCCCCCCGTGGGAATTATGGATAGTGGCACTCGCCGCTATCTGATAGCGCCACTATCTATGATGGAGGTGTCGGTCGGCAAGGCCGTTGAAGGACGGGAGAGGTGAACACGCGGTGCGCATCGGAGAATTGAGCCGCAGGACCGGGGTATCCGTACCGACGATCAAGTTCTACGTACGGGAAGGGCTGCTGCCGGCAGGTGAGCTGACGAGCCCGAACCAAGCCTCGTACGGGGAGACGCACGTCCAGCGCCTGCGCCTGATCAGGGCGCTCCTCGACGTGGGCGGCCTGTCGGTCGCGGGGATCCGTGACGTGATCGTGGCGGTCGACGACCCCGAGCGGCCGTTGCACAAGGTGCTGGGCGCCGCGGCGAACCGGATCGTGCCGCGCTACGACCGCGAGCAGGACGCCGGGATCGAGGAGGCGCGGAAGAGCGTCGCGGAGCTGATCGCCGCGCGCGGTTGGCGTGCCTATCCGGACAACCCGGCGGGGGAGGCGCTGGCGACGGCCCTCGCGGCACTGGAAGACGTCGGCCACGGCGGCTTCGCCGAGGTCCTGGACGTCTACGCGGACGCGGCGGAGCAGGTGGCGCGGGCCGACCTGGAGTACGTGGCGCACCATGTGGCGCGCGAGGAGCTCGTGGAGAGCGTCGTCGTCGGCACGGTCCTCGGCGACGCGATCTTCGCGGCGATGCGGCGGCTGGCCCACGTGGACGCCTCGGGCCGCGTCTTCGGCCGCGCGACGTAACGCGGAGGGGAGGCGCGGAGGGGGAAACGCGGAGGGGGAAACGCGGAGGGGGGTGGGGGGGGGGGGCCCCCCCCCCCCCCCCCGGGGGGGGGGGCGGGCGGGGGGGGGGGCGGCGGCCCCCCCGGCGGGGGAAAAGGGCGCGGGAAGAGGAAGA
>NZ_JBHJUO010000017.1:0-181679 GCF_042268445.1 Streptomyces sp. NPDC056169
GTGTCCGAGGGGGGACTTGAACCCCCACGCCCGATAAAGGGCACTAGCACCTCAAGCTAGCGCGTCTGCCATTCCGCCACCCGGACAAGGTGTCTGTCGCTTCGTGGTTTCCCTCGCGGCGACAGAGATAACTCTACCAGGGGTTTGAGGTGCCCTTCACCAGCGTTTTCCGTGGTCAGTGGGGTGGAGCGGCCCGATTCCCCTTGATCCAGTCCGGATTGCCCGATCACGTGCGCGGTGCGTTATTGATGGTCGACACAGAGTGGCAGGGTGGCCTCGGGCCCCTGGTCGAGGGGCCCGAGGCAGGGGGTCAGCGGCCCTTCTCGCGCAGGGAGTGGAGGTGGGCGCTGGACCTGCGGGCGAAGTCGAGCGAGTCGACCGGGTTGTCGCGCTCGGCCTGCCAGTGGTGGGCGTGCCGGCCGTGGTGGGTGCGGTTGACCGCCGAGATGAAGCGCCGGTAGTCGATGTCCCCGTCACCGACGTCCGTCATGCGGTAGCCGTAGGGGACGGCGGAGTCGTCGCGGTCGCCGTCCTTGACGTGGAAGAGCGGGTAGCGGTGGGGCTGGGCGAGGACGTAGTCGAGCGGGTCGAAGGGGGCGGGGGTGCCGTCCGGACGGGTGGAGTAGCGGTACTGGCCGACGTACGCCCAGAAGATGTCCATCTCCAGGTGCACCAGGTCGGGGTCGGTCTCGGCGAGGAGGACGTCGTAGAGGCGCACGTCGGGGCGGTCGCTCGCGAAGGAGAACTCCTCCGAGTGGTTGTGCTGGTAGAACTTCATGCCGCGCTTCCGCGCCTCGGCGCCGAAGCGGTTGAACTCCTCGGCGCAGCGCTTCCAGCCGTCGACGGTGTCGCCGTAGCGCCAGGGTCCGGAGGCGGTGCCGATGTGGGGCAGGCCGAGGGCCGCGGCGTCGTCGAGGACCCGGTCGAGGTTCTGGGCGAAGGTGTAGGCCGCGGGGTCGCTCGCGTAGTAGCCGACGTGGCTGCCGATGCCGCGCAGGCCGTGGTCGCGGGTGAGGCGCTTGAGTTCGGCGAGGGTGAGGGGGCCGCCGGTGCCCTGGGTGTAGCCGGCGTACTCGACCTCGTCGTAGCCGTACCTCTGGAGTTCGGCGAAGACGGGGGCGAATCCGAGGGCGGCGATCTTGTCGCGCAGGGAGTAGAGCTGGATGCCGAGGCGGCCGGGCGGCAGCACGGGGCGGCCGTGGCCGTTCCCTCGGTCGTTCTCCCGGTCGGCGCCCGGAGCGGCGGCAGGGGTGGCGGCCGCGGGGGTGGCGGCCGTGCCCAGCAGGGCTGCGGCGGTCGCGCCGGCGGCGACGCCGAGCATGCCGCGCCGGCTGAGCCGCTGGGAGAGCTCCGGGTCGACGGATTCCGTACGGCGGGTGCGATTCATCTGTGGACAACTCCTCTGGTGTCGTTCGGGACTGCTTCACTGGAGTCAGGTCGGCGCCTCAGGCGAGTCCGGCCAGACGCAGCAGCAGGGACTTCACATCGGTGGCCGCGACACGGCCGCTTACGGCGCGGGGGGTGGAGCACAGAATGAGCGGACCTTCGTCATCGCTCGTGGGGAGGCGGCCATGGCTGCCGCGAAGAGGTGAGGGGTCGAGGGGTACGACCGCGAGCCGGTAGCGCATACCGAGCTTCTTGCGGGCGATCTCCCTGGCCGCCTTGAGCCGTACGTACGGATCGAGCGGGTCCATGAAGAGTTCGGCGGGGTCGTAGCCGGGCTTGCGGTGGATCTCGACGAGCCGGGCGAAGTCGGGCGCGCGGGCGTCGTCGAGCCAGTAGTAGTACGTGAACCAGGCGTCGGACTCGGCGACGGCGACGAGCTCGCCGGAGCGCGGATGGTCGAGGCCGTGTTCCTTCTTTCCCTCGTCGTCGAGGAGGCGTTCGACACCGGGGAGCTCCGTGAGGGCCTCCCGGACGGCAGGCAGGTCCTCGGGGCGGCGGACGTAGACGTGCGCGATCTGGTGGTCGGCGACGGCGAAGGCCCGGGAGGTCATGGGGTCCAGGTACTCCATGCCGTCCTGGGTGTGGACCTCCAGGAGTCCGGCGCGGCGCAGGGTCCGGTTGATGTCGACGGGCCGGTTCACGCGGGTGATGCCGTACTCGGAGAGGGCGACGACCGTGCGTCCTTCGGCGCGGGCGTCGGCGAGGAGCGGGGCGAGGGCGGCGTCGAGGGCGGCGGCGGCCCGGAAGGAGCGCGGGTCGTCGGGGCCGTAGCGCTGGAGGTCGTAGTCGAGGTGCGGGACGTAGCAGAGGGCGAGGTCGGGGCGGCGGGTGCGGAGGATGTGGCGGGTGGCGTCGATGATCCACCGGCTGGAGACGAGGTCGGCGCCCGGACCCCAGAAGTGGAAGAGGGGGAAGGTGCCCAGTTCCTCCGTGAGTTCGTCGTGGAGGGCGGGGGGTCGGGTGTAGCAGTCGGGTTCCTTGCGGCCGTCGGCGTAGTAGACGGGGCGGGGGGTGACGGTGATGTCGGTGTCGGCGCCCATGGCGTACCACCAGCAGATGTTGGCGACGGTGTAGCCGGGGTGGGCGCGGCGGGCGGCGTCCCAGAGCCGGTCTCCGGAGACGAGGCCGTTGTGCTGGCGCCAGAGCAGGACGTCGCCGAGTTCGCGGAAGTACCAGCCGTTGCCGACGATGCCGTGTTCGGCGGGGAGGGTGCCGGTGAGGAAGGTGGTCTGGGCGGTGCAGGTGACGGCGGGCAGGACGGTGGAGAGCGGGGCCTGGGATCCCGCGCGGGCGAGGGCGGCGAGATGGGGCATGTGCGGGAGGAGTCGCGGGGTGAGGCCGACGACGTCGAGGACCAGGAGGGGTGTGGGGTTCGTGGATTCGCTCATGGCGCTTCCTTCACGGCAGTTCCTTGAGGCCGAGGTCGGTCAGCAGGTCGCGGGCCAGGGTCAGTTCGGCGGCGATGCCGTCCGCGAGCCGGGCCCGGGTGCGGGGGCGGCGGTCGGGAGGAAGGGCCTGCCAGGTGTAGGTCTCGACCTCCAGGTGGCGGGTGAGCGGGTGGGGGCCGCCGACGAGGAGGGCGAGGGTCTCCTGGAGGACGGGAAGCGTGGAGTCGAGCGGAGGGGCGGGCGGGGCATGGAGGGGGACGTGGAAGTGGGCGCGCCAGGGCGTCGCGTCGGGAAGGCCCGCACCGGAGCCGGGGGCGTGGCTTCCGTCGGGGGCGGCGAGGGCTTCGGGAAGGTCGTCGGTCCCCCGCAGACCGGCGGCGGTGCTCGTGCGGGTCTGGTGGAGGAAGCGGGGTTCGGCGAAGGCGCCGAGCGCGGCCCTGACCTCGGGCAGGTGCGGGTGTTCGGCGTGGAGCGCGGCGGAGAGCTGCGCCTTGGGGACGGTGATGCCGGCGGTGGCGAGCGCGGCCAGGGCGGTGCGCGGGTCTTCGAAGGAGGTCGCGAGGTGGCAGGTGTCGAGACAGACGCCGATGCGGGGACTCGGTACGCCGCTGAGCGCGGTGACGGCCTCGGCGACCGTTTCGACGGTGCAGCCGGGCTCCGGTTCGAGGCCGATCCGGATGCTTCTCCCGGTGAGCTCCTCCAGTGCGTCGAGGCGTGCGGCGAGCGTGGTCAGGGCGGTGCGGGCGATGGCGGCGGAGCGGGGGTCGAAGGGGGTGCGCCAGGCGAGAGGCAGGGTGGAGACGGACCCCTCGGTGACGTCCTCGGGGAGGAGGGCGGCGAGGAGGTGGGCCAGGTCGGTGGTGTGGGCGAGGCGTTCGGGGCGGGTCCAGTCGGGTTGGTAGACGCGGTACTTGACCTCGTCGGCGCCGAACCCCTCGTAGGGGAAGCCGTTCAGGGTGACCACTTCGAGGCCGCGGCGGTCGAGTTCGGCGCGCAGGGCGCGGAGCGAGGCCGGGTCGGCGGTCAGGGAGTGGGCGGCGTCGCAGGCGAGCCAGAGGCCGATGCCGAGGCGGTCGCGGCCGAGGCGGCGGCGGACGGGCTCGCAGTGGTCGCGAAGCTGGGCGAGGACGCCGTCGAGGGTCTCGGCCGGGTGGACGTTGGTGCAGTACGCGAGGTGGACGGTGGAACCGTCGGGGTGCCGGAAGCGCATGCGGGGTGCCTCATTCCCCGCCGCGGAGGAGGGAGTTGCCCTCGTGCAGGTCCTGTGGGGCGGGGACGTCGAGCCGCAGGCGCCCGCTGAGGCCGTAGAAGGCGACGGGGTTGCGCCAGAGGACCCGGTCGACGTCGTCGTCCGTGAATCCGGCGGCGAGCATGGCGTCGCCGACCGCCCGGGTCGTGAGCGGGTCGCTCCTGCCCCAGTCGGCGGCCGAGTTCACGAGGACGCGCGCGGTCCCGTGGCTCCGGAGGATCGCGACCATGCGGTCGACGTCCATCTTGGTGTCGGGGTAGACGGAGAAGCCGAGCCAGGCGCCGCTGTCGGCGGCCTCCTTGACGGTGGTCTCGTTGAGGTGGTCGAGGAGCACGCGGTCGGGGGCGAGCGCGGACTCTCGGACGACGTCGACGGTCCGGCGCAGGCCGGTGAGCTTGTCCCGGTGCGGTGTGTGGACGAGGGCGGGCAGGCCGTGGTCGGCGGCCAGCTGGAGCTGGGCGGCGAGCGCGGTGTCCTCGGCCGGGGTCAGGGAGTCGTAGCCGATCTCGCCGACGGCGACGACGCCGTCCTTGGCGAGGTAGCGGGGCAGGGCGTCGAGGACGGGGGTGCAGCGGGGGTCGTTGGCCTCCTTGGGGTTGAGGGCGAGGGCGCAGTGGTGGGCGATGCCGTACTGGGCGGCGCGGAAGGGCTCCCAGCCGAGGAGCGCGTCGAAGTAGTCGAGGAAGGAGGCGGGCGAGGTGCGGGGCTGCCCGAGCCAGAAGGAGGGCTCGACGAGAGCGCGGACGCCGGCGTCGTACATCGCCTGGTAGTCGTCGGTGGTGCGCGAGGTCATGTGGATGTGGGGGTCGAAGACGCGCATCAGGACTCCTCGGCGGGTGGGGTGGCGGTGAGGGCGAGGACGCGGGGCAGGTCGGCGGGGAGGGGGCGGCCTGCGGCGGTGAGTTCGGCGGCGTGGTCGGCGAGCATCCGGGCGAGTTCGGCGTCTCCGGCGGAGCGCTCGGAGAGGCCGGCGACGCCGATGAGGGGGACGCCGGTGAACAGGCATTTCAGGAGGGCGTGGCGCCATGCGTGGGAGGTGAGGTGGGTGGCGGCGTAGGGGCCGAGGGCGGCGGCGACGAGGGTGGTGTCGTGGGTGCGCAGGGCGTCCTCGACGAGGGGTACGGCCTCGGGGCCGGGGACAAGGGAGGGCAGGGCCAGGAGGACGGCGCGGCGTTCGGCCGCGGCGCCGTGGTGGTAGAGGCGGGTGAGGGTGTCGGGGCCGGGCGAGGCGGCGCGGAGGAGGAGGGTGCGGGCGGAATCCGCGTGGGCGGGGCCGCAGTGGCGTCCGGCGGCGACGAAGCGGGACTCCCAGGCGGGGGCGCGGGCGGCGGCTTCGGCGAGGGCCGCGTCGAGCCAGGAGCGGGCGGTGTCGGTCAGCATGCCGGGGCCTCCTGCCGCAGGAACGAGAGGGAGGTGCGGGCGAGTTCGGGGCCGGCGTGGGAGTGCCGGGGCAGTTCGACGACGGTGAGCCCGGCGTAGCCGGCGGCGGTGAGGTCGGCGAGAGCGGCGAGAACGGGCGGGAAGTCGATCTCTCCGTCGCCGAACGGCAGGTGTTCGTGGACGCCGCGCCGCATGTCCTCGATCTGGATGTGGTGCACCCAGGGGGCGGCGGCCCGCACGCAGTCGGCGGGAAGGAGGGGTTCGAGGCACTGGCAGTGGCCGATGTCGAGGGTGAGGCCCAGGACGGCGGGTGCGGGTGCTCCCAGGAGTCCGCGCAGGTGGTGGAAGTCGTCGAGGGTGGCGAGGAGGTGACCCGGTTCGGGTTCGACGGCGAGGGGGACGCGGGCGGCGACCGCGGCTTCCAGGACGGGAGTGAGGGAGGTGGTGAGCCGTTTCCAGGCCTCGTCGGGCGAGGTGTCGGCGGGGACGGTGCCACTGAAGCAGTGCACGGCGTGCGCGCCGAGGTCGGCCGCGACCCTGACGGCCCGGAGCAGCAGCCGCGTGCGCGCGGCGCGGTCCTCGGGGTCCGGGTCGAGCAGGGACGGTCCGTGTTTGCGTCGCGGGTCGAGGACGTAGCGGGCGCCGGTCTCGACGGTGACTCCGAGTCCGAGGGCGGCCAGCCGCCGGCCGACCCGGGCGGTGCGGGCGGCCAGGTCGGGCGCGAGCGGGTCGAGGTGCATGTGGTCGAGGGTCAGACCGACACCGTCGTAGCCGAGGTCGGCGAGGAGGGAGAGGGCCTCGTCGAGGCGCAGGTCGGTGAGGCCGTTGGTGCCGTAGCCGAGCCGGAGGCGGGGTGTGGGGCGAGGCCCGGGGTGGGGGGCGGTGCTCATGTGGGGCTCACCTTCCGGGCGAGGGCGCGGGCGAGCGGGACGAGGCCGAGCAGACCGAGCGCCGTGGCCGGGGCTCCGGCGCGGGCTGCCAGGGCCGCCTGGAGCGGGATCGTCGCCCGTATCCCACCGCCGACGGCCCGCTCGGTGAGCGCCGCGGAGGGGTTGAGCGCGGCGTGCAGGAGGTGGGTGGCGGGGGTGCGGGCATAGGCCAGGGCGAGGAGGGGGGTGAGGAGGGGTCCGAGGCCGGGAGGGGGGAGGGCGGGGCGGGGGCGGGGGGCGGGGCCCCCGGAAGAGTCGGAGGGTCCGGAGGGTGAGGGTGCGGAGGGCGGGGCGGGGAGGGAGGCGTTCGGGCGGCTCGATGCGGCGGCGGCCACCGTCAGGGTCACGGCGAGGGCCGCGAGGGGGGTGCGGGTGGAGCCGCCGTGTGTCTCGTGACGGGAGACGGCGGTGACGGCGTAGGTGTGGGCTCCGAGGAGGGCGGCGGCGGGGAGGGCGCGGAGCGGGCGGGGGTGACGGGAAGGGGCGGGCCCGGCGGTCGGTCGTCTCGGGGCGGGCCCGAGTGCCGTGAGCGGGACGGCGGGTGGGCGCTTCGGGGCACGTGCGGGTGTTGTGGCTGGTACGACGGGTGGGCGCTTCGGGGCGGGCACCGGTGCCGTGGCTGGGGCGGTGGGTTGGTGCTTCGGGGTAGGGGTGGGTGTTGTGGCTGGGGCGGCGGGTGGGTGGGTGGTGGCCGTGGCGCCGAGGAGGAGGTCGAGGGCTCGGGCGGTCGCCATGGTGGCGGGGCCTGCCGGGGTGTGCTTGAGGCCGAGGTCGTAGGCCCAGACGGTGGCGGCGAGGGCGGTGGCGACGGCGAGGGCCGGGCGGCCCGCGCGGGAGGCGAGGCCGAGGCCCGTGGCCGTCAGGGCGGCCGAGGCCGCGAGGGCGGCGGCGGGGGTGATGCGGCCGGAGGGCAGGGGGCGGTGCGGGCGTTCGGCGGCGTCCTCGTCGCGGTCGGCCCAGTCGTTCAGGGCCATGCCCGCCTCGTACAGGCAGAGGGACGCGCCGATCGCCCAGAGCGTGCCGCGCCCGGGGCGGGTCCCGGCGGCGGCGGCCCCGGCGAGGGCGTCGCCGGGGACGGAGGCCAGCGCGGAGACGCGGAGCAGTTCCGCCCAGGCGGCCGGGCTGCCGGTGGCCCGGGTCATCGGTGTTCCTCGGGCGTCGGCTCTTCTCCGGCGGGGGTGGGGGCGGTGCTTCGCGCGGCGCCCAGGGTCCGGCCGAAGGCGACGAGGCGGGTGTACTGGGCCGCGAGGGATGCCGGAGGGGTGCCTTCGGGGTCCTTGAAGTAGAAGGCGAGGTCGTCGAGGGGGCCGGTGAGGCCCGCTTCGTGGGCGCGGGCGGTGAGGCGGGCGAGGTCCAGGACGAGGGGGGCGGCGAGGGCGGAGTCGCAGCCCTGCCAGAGGGTCTGGAGGATCATGCGGGTGCCGAGGAAGCCGTCGAAGGCGATGTGGTCCCAGGCGGTCTTCCACTCCCCCAGGGCGGGGACGTCGTCGATGTGGACCTGGCCTTCGACGGCTCCGCCGAGGGTGTCGGTGAGGACGCGTTCCTTGCCGGCGTTCTTGGCGGCGGCGGCCGCGGGGTCGGCGAGGGCGGCTCCGTCGCCGCCGCCGAGGAGGTTGCTGCCGGACCAGGCGCGTACGGTCAGGGCCCGCTGGCGGAACATCGGGGCGAGGACGGCCCGCAGGAGGGTCTGTCCGGTCTTGCCGTCGCGGCCGGCGTGGGGCAGTCCGCTCGCGGCGAGCGGTGCGGCGAGGGCGGGGTGGCGGAGTCCGGTGGACGGGGTGAAGTTGACGTACGGGCAGCCCGCGCGGAGTGCTGCGGCGGCGTAGAGGGTGCTGGGTGGGAGCCCGACGCCCCCCGACGCCGGCTCCGTGGAGGCCACATTGACGACCACGACGCGGTCCAGGCCAATGCGATCCCGGAAGTCCGTCAGGTCGGCGGTGAAGGCGGTGACGAGCTGTTCGTCGGTGCGGGTGTCGCCGGGGAGGGGGCCGCCGGGGCGGATCTCCCGGTCGGCGGCTTCGAGGTCGGCGGTGACGGCGCCGGCGAGGCCGTACGGGAGGACTCCCGCGGTGGTGAGCTGTTCGGCCCGCTTGGGGAGGGGGCAGTCGGTGGTGTCGTGTCCGCCGAAGACGAGGCCGGCGAGCGGGGGGAGGCCGGCGTCGGCGAGGTCGGGTGTCTCGGTGGCCATGCCGGTGGGTGGGTGGAGTCCTGCGACGAGGGCGGCGCAGCCGGCCACGGTGGTGGTGGCGACGGATCCTCGCGCGCCGATGAGCCAGATTCCCGTGCGGTGTCCGGTGGGCATGTCGACGGCCTCCCTGGTGTGGGTGGTGACGGTGGGCGGGGGTAGGGCGGTGCCCCGCCCACCGTCGTTCGGGGGTGTCAGGGGGTGGTCAGGAGGAGAGCTCCCTGATCTGGATGTCGCGGAAGGCGGCCCGGTCCGCGGCTCCGTGGTTCTGGATGCCGATGTGGCCGGTGGTGAGGGAGCGGGCGGGGTCGGTGTTGGTGAAGTCGTTGATCTTGACGCCGTTGAGGAAGACCTGGAGGCGTTCGCCCTGGACGCGGATTTCGTACGTGTTCCACTGGCCGGGCGGGCGGAGGACCTGGTCGCGGGCGGTGAGGTTGGCCGACTTGAAGCCGTAGACGGCTCCGGTGGTGCGGTCGGCGGTGTCGGTGGCGTCGATCTGGATCTCGTAGCCGTTGTTCACGGCGGACCAGGGGTCGTCGGAGGCGGGGAAGCCGACGAAGATGCCGGAGTTGTCGTCGCCGGTGAGTTTCCAGTCGAGGGTGAGGGAGTACGACCGGAATTCCTTGGCCTGGTACCAGAGGAGGCCCATGCCGCCGGTGGAGCGGAGTTCGCCGTCGGTGACGTCGAAGGCGCCGGGTCCGGCCTGCTTCCAGCCTTCGGTGGTCTCGCCGTTGAAGAGGCTGCGGGTTCCGGTCCGGGGCCGGCAGTCGGCCTTGACCTGGCCGGTGGCGTACTGGAGTCCGCCCGACAGGTGCTGTCGGAAGGCGGGTTCGGTGTACGACTCCTTGGTGTGGCCTCCGCCGGTGTAGAAGGAGCGGCCGCCGCCGTAGGTCTGGCACCAGGCGATGGGGTGGTCGCCCTTCATGGTGCCGCCCTGGTAGGTGGTTTCGTCGAGGGTGGCGAGGATGCGGGCCTGACCGCGGGGGTTGGTGCGGTAGTTGTACCACTCGTCGGTGCGCTGCCAGGGGCCGTCGAGGTGGGCGGTGGCGGGGTGGGTGTGGTCCTCGACGCGGACGGTGGCGGGCTGGATCTGGGGGTGGGACTGGAAGTGGGCGCCGACGAGGCCGCCGTAGAAGGTCCAGTCGTATTCGGTGTCGGCTGCGGCATGGATGCCCATGTAGCCGCCGCCGGTGGAGATGTAGTTCTCGAAGGCGGTCTGTTGGTCGGTGTCGAGGACGTCGCCTGTGGTGGAGAGGAAGACGACGGCGTCGTAGCGGGCGAGGTTGTTGGTGGTGAACTGGCGTGGTTCTTCGGTGGTGTCGACGGTGATGCCGTGTTCGGCGCCGAGTTCCTTGAGGGCGGTGATGCCGGTGGGGATGGAGTCGTGGCGGAAGCCGGCGGTCTTGGAGAAGACGAGGACGCGTTTGGCGGTGCGGTCGATGGGTGTGCTGGAGATCGTGAAGTCGTCGAGGTCGTAGAGGGCGCCTGTGCCGCCCTTGAAGACGAGGTAGAGCTGGGTGGTCTTGCGGGGTGCCGCACGGAGGGGGACGTCGATGTCCTGGAAGGTCTCCCAGCTGCCGGTGACGGGGACGGCGGCGGAGCCGAGGAGGGTGCCGGTGGGTGAGCCGGTGCGGACTTCGAGGTGGCCGCCGGTGCCGCCGGAGGAGACGCGGGCGGTGAGCTTGGTGGCGCCGGTGAGGTGGTACGGGGTGAAGGCGATCCAGTCGCCGTCGTTGATGTCGCCGACGGTGCGGCCGCCGTTGGCCTGGGTCTTGTCGTAGGTGCGGATGCCCTGCTGGGTGTCGAAGTGTTCGGCCTGGCGGTGGCGGGGCTGGAGTTTGGCCTGGTCGCGGCCGGTGAGGGCGGCTTGTCCGCCGCCTCCGCCGTCGGTGTACTCGGCGGTGAAGACGGCGAAGATGTTGGCGTCGTCGTCGTGGCCGCCGTCGGCGGAGGTCTTGATGGTGCCGGTGCAGCCGTTGGCGGAGGTGACGGGGTGGCCGTGGCTGTCGTGGCCGAGGACGTAGGTGACCTTGATCCTGGCGCAGTCGAGGGAGCCGTTGGCGGCGTCTTCGGGGTCGGTGACGGTCACCTTGAAGGGGATCTCGTCGCCGAAGGCGAAGAGGGCTCCTTCGGTGGGGAGTTGGAGGTCGACCCTGGGTGCGGTGTTGCCGACGACGATGTGGGCGGAGGCGGATCCGGTGCGGCCGGTGGTGTCGCGGGCGGTGACGGTCGCGGTGTACGTGCCGTTGGTGCGGTAGGTGTGGGTGGGGTTGGCGGTGGTGGCGGTGGTGCCGTCGCCGAAGTCCCAGGTGTAGGTGAGGGGGTCGCCGTCGGCGTCGGTGGTGCCGGCGGAGGAGAAGGCGACCTTGAGGGGGGCGGTGCCGGAGGTCTTGGTGGCGCTCGCCTCGGCGACGGGTGAGTGGCCTCCGGTGGCGTTCTCGATGCGGTAGAGGCCGGAGTTGTGGTCGCCGCCGAACCAGGCGGTGCCGTAGTCGAGGACGTAGAGGGCTCCGTCGGGCCCGAAGGCCATGTCCATGATCTGGGTACCGGTCCAGGGGACGGGGTTGATGGACTGGACGGTGCCGTCGGTGTCCTGGTCGACGCGCTTGATCCAGCGGCGGCCGAACTCGCCGGCGAAGAAGTCACCGTCGTAGGCCTCGGGGAACTTCACCGGGGAGGTGTTGGCGGGGTCGTAGCGGTAGACGGGGCCGCCCATGGGTGATTCGGACCCGCTGCCGAACTCGGGTACGGAGCCGTCGTTGTAGGGGATCCAGGCGGGTTCGGCGGGGGGCAGGTCGACGAGGCCGGTGTTGTGCGGCGAGTCGTTCTTCGGTGCTGCGCAGTCGAAGGTGGCGCCGGAGGTGCCGGTGGCGAAGTCGTAGTCGACGTAGGGCTGGTTGCTGCCGGTGCAGAAGGGCCAGCCGAAATTGCCGGGTCGGGTGACGCGGGCGAACTCGACCTGTCCCGCGGGGCCTCGGGCGGGGTCGGCGGCGCCGGCGTCGGGGCCGTAGTCGCCGACGTAGAGGATGCCGGTGGCCTTGTCGACGCTGAAGCGGAAGGGGTTGCGGAAGCCCATGGCGTAGATCTCGGGCCTGGTCTTCTCGGTGCCCGGGGCGAAGAGGTTGCCGGTGGGGGCGGTGTACGTGCCGTCGTCGGCGACCTTGATGCGGAGGATCTTGCCGCGGAGGTCGTTGGTGTTGCCGGAGGTGCGGCGGGCGTCGAACGCGGGGTTGCGGCCGGGGCGTTCGTCGATGGGGGTGAAGCCGTCGGAGGCGAAGGGGTTGGAGTCGTCGCCGGTCGACAGGTAGAGGTTGCCCTGGGCGTCGAAGTCGATGTCTCCGCCGACGTGGCAGCAGATGCCGCGGGTGGCGGGGACGTCGATGACCTTCTTCTCGCTGGTGTTGTCGAGGGTGAGGTCGGCTTTCAGGGTGAAGCGGGAGAGGCGGTTGACGCCGTCGTACTTCGCGAGCTCGGCGGGGGTGCCGTCGTTGGGGGCGTCGCCTGTGGGGGTGGTGAGGGGTGGGGCGTAGTAGAGGTAGATGGCGTGGTTGCGGGTGAAGTCGGGGTCGACACCGATGCCTTGGAGGCCTTCCTCGTCGTGGGAGTAGACGGGGACGGTGCCGATGACAGTGGTGTTGCCGGCGGCGTCGGTGCGGCGGAGTTCGCCGTTGCGGGAGGTGTGCAGGACGCTGCGGTCGGGGAGTACGGCGAGGGACATGGGTTCGCCGACTTCTGCGGCGCCCTTGGCGAGGGTGACCTGCTGGAATTCCTCGGCGGCGGCCTGGGGTGCGGTGGGGGTGTCGGTGTCGGCGGCGTGGCCGGCGGGGGCGCCGAGGGTGAGGCCGGCGAGGGCGAGGAGGCCGCCGGCGAGGAGGGCGAGGGGCTTTCTGACCAGGGGCCTGGCGAGGAGGGGCTTGGCGGGGCGGGGTCTTGCGGGGAGGGGTTGTCCGGCGGGCGCGGTCCTGGTGCGGGGTCGTCGTTGTCCGTGCACGAGTGTCCTCCGGGATGGGGGCCGGTCGTACGGGATCCGCCGTGCCGTTCGGGGCGCGGGGAGGTGGGGTGTCCGTGCGTGGGGTTCAGTCGCCGCTCCCGAAGGCCGCGTCGAAGGAGGCGGCGGGCGGGTCGAAGTCGTATCGCTTGAGGTGGGAGAGCGCCTCGGGGGCGCCGGTCAGCCGGTCCATCCCGGCGTCCTCCCATTCCACGGAGACGGGCCCCGCGTAGCCGATCGACCGGAGCATCCGGAAGACGTCCTCCCAGGGCACGTCGCCGTGTCCGGCGGAGACGAAGTCCCAGCCTCGTCGCGGGTCGCCCCAGGGCAGGTGGGAGCCGAGGCGTCCGTTGCGGCCGTCGAGGCGTTTGCGGGCCTCCTTGCAGTCGACGTGGTAGATCCGGTCGCCGAAGTCCCACAGGAAGCCGACGGGGTCGAGGTCCTGCCACACGAAGTGGCTCGGGTCGAAGTTGAGCCCGAAGGCCGGGCGTCCGTCGACGGCTTCCAGGGCCCGCTGGGTGGTCCAGTAGTCGTAGGCGATCTCGCTGGGGTGGACCTCGTGGGCGAAGCGCACGCCTTCGGTGTCGAAGACGTCGAGGATGGGGTTCCAGCGCTCGGCGAAGTCCTCGAAGCCGCGCTCGATCATGCGCTCGGGCACGGGCGGGAACATCGCCACGAGGTGCCAGATGGAGGAGCCGGTGAAGCCGATGACGGTGTCGACGCCGAGGGCCGCGGCGGCCCGGGCGGTGTCCGCGAGCTCGCGTGCGGCCCGCTGTCGTACGCCTTCGGCGTCGCCGTCGCCCCAGATCCGGGCGGGCACGATCGCCTGGTGGCGTTCGTCGATCGGATGGTCGCAGACGGCCTGTCCGACGAGGTGGTTGGAGATCGCCCAGCACTTCAGCCCGTAGGCGTCGAGGAGTTCACGTCTGCCCTTGACGTACGTGGGGTCGGCGAGGGCCTTGTCGACTTCGAAGTGGTCTCCCCAGCAGGCGAGTTCGAGTCCGTCGTAGCCGAAGTCGCGGGCGAGGCGGCAGACCTCTTCCAGGGGCAGGTCGGCCCATTGGCCGGTGAAGAGGGTGAAGGGTCGGGGCACGGTCGGGCGCCTCCTAGCGCGGTACGGGGGTGGGCAGGGGGGCGGGTACGGGGGTGTAGACGGCGTTGTTCCGCGCGCTGTCCTCCACGGCTGCCAGGACCCGCTGGACCTGGAGGCCGTCGGCGAAGGAGGGGGTGGGGGCGGTGCCGTTCGCGATGGCGTGGACGAGGTCGCGGGCCTGGTGGGCGAAGGTGTGCTCGTAGCCGAGTGCGTGACCGGGTGGCCACCAGCCCTCCAGGTACGGGTGGTCCGGTTCGGTCACGAGGATGCGGCGGAATCCGGCGGTGACGGCGGGCTCGGTGTGGTCGTGGAAGGAGAGTTCGTTGAGCCGTTCGAGGTCGAAGGCGAGGGAGCCCTTCTCGCCGTTGAGTTCGAGGCGCAGCGCGTTCTTGCGGCCGGCGGCCATGCGGGTGGCCTCGAAGGACGCCAGTGCCCCGGAGGCGAGCCGGCCGGTGAAGAGGGCCGCGTCGTCGACCGTGACCTGCCCGTACGCCTCCGATCCCGCTCCCCCGGCGAGGCCGCCCGGGGCGAGGCCCGTGAGGAGGGGCCGTTCGCGTACGAAGGTCTCGGTGAGCGCCGACACCCCGGTGAGCGGCTCCCCCGCCAGGTACTGGGCGAGGTCGACGGCGTGCGCGCCGAGGTCGCCGAGGGCTCCCGAGCCGGCGTGTTCGCGTTCCAGGCGCCAGCTCAGCGGGAAGCCGCGGTCGACGAGCCAGTCCTGGAGGTAGGTGACGCGGAGGTGTCGCAGTTCGCCGAGGCGGCCGTCCGCGACGAGCTGTCGTGCGTACGAAAGGGCGGGCACCCGGCGGTAGTTGAAGCCGACCATGGCGATCTGGCCCCGGGCGGCGGCGGCCTCGGCGGCCGCCGCCATGGTCTCGGCCTCGGCGACCGAGTTGGCGAGGGGTTTCTCGCACAGGACGTGTTTGCCGGCTTCCAGGGCGGCGACGGCGATCTCCGCATGGCTGTCGCCCGGGGTGCAGATGTCGACGAGCTGGACGTCGTCGCGGGCGATCAGGGTGCGCCAGTCGGTCTCGGCTGCGGCCCAGCCGTGGCGGCGGGCGGCGGCCCTGACGGCGTCGGGGTCGCGTCCGGCGACGGCGGCGAGGACGGGCCGCAGCGGCAGCTCGAAGGCGCGGCCGGCGGTGCGCCAGCCCTGCGAGTGGGCGGCGCCCATGAAGGCGTAGCCGACCATGCCGACGCCGAGCGTCGGCGGTGCGGCCCCGCTCTCCGTCGTGTCCATACGGTTCCTCCGTTTCGTGGTGCGGCAGGTACTGCTCCCGGGGCGGTCGAACCACGGGGTCGGTCGGCGGGATCCGCCAGAAGGTGCGGTCAGCTGGATCGGCCGACGGGTGCGGTCAGTTGAAGCCGGTGGGCAGGTACTCGTCGACGTTGTCCTTGGTGACGACGGCCGAGTAGAGGGTGATCGAGGCGGGGATCTCCAGTTCGGCCATGCCGCCGATGCCCTTCTTCTGGCCGAGGGTGCGGGCGAGGTCGATCGCGGAGGCGGCCATGGTCGGCGGGTAGAGGACGGTGGCCTTGAGGACGCCGTCGTCGGCCTTGATGGCGTCCATGGCGGACTTGGCTCCGGCGCCGCCGACCATGAGGAAGTCCTTGCGGCCGGCCTGGGCGATGGCGCGGAGCGCGCCGACGCCCTGGTCGTCGTCGTGGTTCCAGAGGGCGTCGAACGACGGCTGGGCCTGGAGGAGTTGGGCCATCTTGGCCTGGCCGGACTCGACGGTGAAGTCGGCGGCCTGGCGGGCGACCTTGCGGATGTTGGGGTAGTTCTTGAGGGCGTCGTCGAAGCCCTGGGTGCGCTGCTTGGTGAGTTCCAGGCTGTCCATGCCGGCGAGTTCGATCACCTTGGCGTCGGGCTTGTCCTTGAGCTGTTCGCCGATGAACCGGCCGGCGTTGAGGCCCATGCCGTAGTTGTCGCCGCCGATCCAGCAGCGGTAGGCCTGCGGGGAGGCGAAGACGCGGTCGAGGTTGATGACGGGGATGCCGGCCTTCATGGCCTGGAGGCCGACCTGGGTGAGGGCCTTGCCGTCGGCGGGGAGGATGACGAGGACGTCGACCTTCTTGTTGATGAGGGTCTGGACCTGGCCGATCTGGACGGCGGTCTCGTTGGAGCCCTCGGTGATCTCCAGGGTGACGTCGGCGTACTTCTTCGCGCGCTGCTGGGCGTTCTCGTTGATGGCGTTGAGCCAGCCGTGGTCGGCCTGCGGGCCGGCGAAGCCGATGGTGACGGGGGTGCCGGGCTTGTCGTCGGCGCCGGGGGCGGCGGCGGAACTCGCCGCGGGTGCCTGGTTCTTGGGTTCGTTGCTCGTGCAGGCGGTGAGGAGGGCTCCGGCGGAGACGGCCGCGCCGCCGAGGAGGAGGTGTCTGCGGCTGGTTTCGGGCATGGCTGTGGATCCCTTCGGGAGAGGGGTGGAACGCGCGGGCGGGAGGGGAGGGGGAGGGGCCGGTCGTCAGGTGTCGCCGTCGTGCGCCGAGCGGCGCTGGACGAGGACGGCGGCGACGATGATGGCGCCCTTGGCGATCTGCTGGACGTCGCTCTGCAGGTTGTTCAGGGCGAAGATGTTGGTGATCGTGGTGAAGACGAGGACGCCGAGGACGGAGCCGACGATGGTGCCGCGGCCGCCGCTGAGGAGGGTGCCGCCGATGATGGCGGCGGCGATGGCGTCGAGCTCGTACAGGTTGCCGTTGGTGTTCTGGCCGGATCCCGCGAGGACGATCAGCAGGAACGCGGCGATGCCGCAGCACAGTCCGGAGAGGACGTAGAGGAGGAGTCGCTGGCGGCGGACGTCGATGCCGGCGAGGCGGGCGGCCTCGGGGTTGCCGCCGACGGCGACCGTGCGGCGGCCGAAGGTGGTGCGGTTGAGCAACAGCCATCCGGCGCCGGTGACGGCGGCGAAGACGAGGACCAGCGGGGGAATGCCGAGGACGTACGCGTCGGGGACGCCGAGGTCGAGGACGGAGTCGACGGTGACGATCTGCGTGCGGCCGTCGGTGATCTGGAGGGCGAGGCCGCGGGCCGAGGCGAGCATGGCCAGGGTGGCGATGAAGGGGACCATCCCGCCGTACGCGACGAGGACGCCGTTCACGAGGCCGCAGCCCACGCCGACGGCGACGGCCGTGAAGAGGATGCCGGCGAAGCCGAACTCCTGGGTGGCGAGGGTGGTGGCCCAGACGGAGGCGAGGGCGACGATCGCGCCGACGGACAGGTCGATGCCGCCGCTCGTGATGACGAAGGTCATGCCGACGGTGACGACGCCGATGACGGAGGCCTGGGTCAGGACGAGTTGGAGATTGGAGGTGGCGAGGAACTCGGCGGGCCGGGTGAGGCCGCCGACGGCGACCAGTACGGCGAGGACGCCGAGCAGGGACAGGTTGCGGACGTCGGCCCTGAGGCCGAGGGCGCGCCAACGGCCTTCCTCGGCCGGGGCCTTGGCCGGGGTGGTGAGGGTCATGCGGTCGGGCTCCCTTCCATCACGAGGTCGAGTACGCGGTGTTCGTCGAGGTCGCGGGCGGGCGCCGTGTGGACGACGCGGCCTTCGCGGAGCACGAGGACGCGGTCGGCGAGGCCGAGGACCTCGGGGACCTCGCTGGAGACGAGGAGGACGGCGAGGCCGTCGTCGGCGAGGCGGCGGATGACGGCGTACAGCTCGGCGCGGGCGCCGACGTCGACGCCGCGGGTGGGTTCGTCGAGGAGGAGGACGCGGCAGCCGCGAAGGAGCCAGCGGGCGAGGACGGCCTTCTGCTGGTTCCCGCCGGACAGGGTGCGGACGCGGGCCTCGGGGCGGTCGGGGCGGAGGGAGAGCGTACGGGTGGCGGCGCGGGCGGCTTCGCGTTCGGCGGCGCGGTCGATCCAGCCGGCCCGGGAGTAGCGGGCGAGGGAGGAGACGGAGACGTTGCGGGTGACGGATTCGAGGAGGAGCAGGCCCTGTGCCTTGCGTTCCTCGGGGGCGAGGCCGAGTCCGGCGCGGACGGCGGCGGGGACGCTGCCGGGGCGCAGGGGCCGGCCGTCGACGAGGACGCGGCCGGCGGTGGGGCGCCGTGCCCCGTAGATCGTCTCCAGGATCTCGGAGCGGCCCGAGCCGACGAGTCCGGCGAGGCCGACGATCTCGCCGGGGCGGAGTTCGAGGTCGACCGCCGCGAACTCACCTTTTCTGGCGAGGCCTTGGACCTGGAGGACGGGTTCGGCGGTGGGCGGGGCGGTGGGTCGTTCGGGGAAGACGTAGGGGACGTCCCGGCCGGTCATGAGGGCGACGACGTCGCGGGTGGGTGTGGTGGCGGGCAGTCCGCGGGCGACGGCCCGGCCGTCCTTGAGGACGGTGACGCGGTCGCCGATGCGGCGGATCTCCTCCAGGCGGTGGGAGATGTAGACGACGGCGACGCCGTCGGCGGTGAGGTCGGCGACGATCCGGAAGAGGTTGGCGACCTCGTCGGGGTCGAGGGCGGCGGAGGGTTCGTCCATGACGATGAGGCGGACGTCGTGGGAGAGGGCGCGGGCCATGGAGACGATCTGCCGTTGGGCGGCGGAGAGTTCGCGGAGGTGCCGGTCCGGGTCGATCTCGGGGTGGCCGAGTCGTGCGAGGAGTGCGGTGGTGGCGGTGCGGGCGGCCCGGCCGCGGACGAACCCGGCGGTGGTGGGTTCGTGGCCGAGGTGGACGTTCTCGGCGACGGTGAGCCCTTCGACGAGGTCGAGCTCCTGGTAGATGGTGGCGATGCCGAGGCGGACGGCGGAGCTCGGGGAGCGGAGCCGGACGGGTTCGCCGTTCCAGGTGATGTGGCCGGCGTCGGGCTGGTGGGCGCCGGCGAGGACCTTGATGAGGGTGGATTTGCCGGCGCCGTTCTGGCCGAGGAGGCAGTGGACCTCGCCGGGGGCGACGTCCAGGTCGACGCCGTCGAGGGCGCGGACGCCGGGGAAGGCCTTGGTGATGCCGGACATGGTGAGCAGCGGCGCGGGTGGGGGCGGTTCTGGGGTCATGGCGGAGTTCCCCTCGGCGAGTGCGGGTGACGCCGGAGCGGTGGGTGAGGACGGCCTGAGGGTGCGGGCCGGTGGGTGACGGGGGTCGGCCCGACGGCGCGGGCCGGTGGGTGGTGTGCGCCCCTGCGTTCCGCCCCGAGCGGAACGCAGGCCCACACGCCACCTGGGGCCCGTCCGTCACCGGCCGGCGGGCTGACGGACGGCGGGCTACGCCGGGGAGAAGAGGTGGTCGCTGATGAGGCGGGCCGCGCCGGTCACTCCGGCGGTCTGGCCGAGCTCTCCGAGGACGATGGGGAGGTTGCCGGTGGCCAGGGGCAGGGACTGCCGGTAGACCTGGGTGCGGACACTGGCGAGGAGGTTGTGGCCGAGGCCGGTGACACCGCCCCCGATCACCACCAGACCGGGGTTGAAGAAGCTGACGAGTCCGGCGATGACCTGCCCGACCCTGTTGCCGCCCTCGCGGATGAGGGCGAGGGAGGTGGCGTCGCCCGCGGCGGCGGCCGCAGCGACGTCGACCGCGGTGAGCCGGCCGGCCGCCGCGAGGCGGGCCGCGAGCTCCTCCGACCTGCCGCCGCGCGCCGCGTCCTCGGCGTCGCGGGCCAGGGCGGCGCCGCTGAAGTGGGCTTCCAGGCAGCCCGTGTTGCCGCAGGCGCAGGCGCGGCCTTCGGGGTCGACCTGGATGTGGCCGATGTCGCCGGCGCTGCCCGTCGTACCGCGGTAGACCTCGCCGCCGACGACGATGCCGCAGCCGATGCCGGTGCCGATCTTGACGCAGAGGAAGTCGGCGACGGAGCGGGCTACGCCGGCGTGCTGCTCCCCCATGGCCATGAGGTTCACGTCGTTGTCGACCATGACGGGGCAGCCGAGTTCCTGGCTGAGGGCCTCCCTGACGGGGAAGCCGTCCCAGCCGGGCATGATCGGCGGGGCGACCGGGACGCCCTCGGGGAAGCGGACGGGTCCGGGGACGCCGATCCCGGCGCCGTCGAATCCTTCCGCGATGCCCGTGTCGCGGAGTTTCGCCGCCATCGACAGGGCCTGCTCGAAGACGGCGACGGGTCCTTCGCGGACGTCCATGGGGTGGTTGAGGTGCCCGAGCACCTCCAACTCGGCGTTGGTGACGGCGACATCGATGGAGGTGGCGCCGATGTCGATGCCGAGGAAGCGGAGTTCGGGCGCGAGACGGATGTTGTGGGAGCGGCGGCCGCCCCGGGAGGCGGCCAGGCCGTCGGCGACGACGAGTCCGGTCTCCAGGAGGCGGTCGACCTCGACGGCGAGCTTGGAGCGGGAGAGGTCGATCTGATCGCCCAGCTGTGCGCGGGAGTTGGGTCCCCCGTCGCGCAGGAGGCGGAGGAGTCGTGCCTGATGCCGGTTGGCGGGTCGTGCCGTCATGCGTCTCACGCGCCCCTCCCTCTCGTCGCACGCGCTCCTTCGGGCTTTCGGCAGGAACGTAGCAGCGGGGTTCCGGGGTGGGAAGAAGTTGCGCAGGAATCCGGGCCGACTTTCTCCCGGATGGGGACAAAGAAGGGGTGCGGTCGGGAGAAGGAGGGTCAGCGGACCTCGACGAGGCGGGCCGACACCACCACGTTTCCCGCGTAGCCGCTCTCCCGGGTGAAGGCGCCGCCGCAGGTGATGAGCCGCAGTTCGGGGTGGCCGGAGTCGCCGTAGACCCGTGCGGCGGGGAAGTTCTCCTTGGGGACGACCTCGACGCCGTACACGGAGAAGACCGCGGTCCGGCCGTCGCGGCGGGCGATCTCCACGCGGTGGCCCTTGGCGAGGGCGCCGAGGTCGTAGAAGACGGCCCGGCCGCTCGGGGTGTCGACATGGCCGACGACGACGGCGGTGCCGCGCTCGCCGGGGGTGACGGCGCCGGTGAACCAGCCTGCGAGGTGGTCGTCCTCGGGCGGCGGGGCGTCGATCCAGCCGTCCGCGTCGAGGCCGACCTCCGTGACGGGCGCGTCGACCCGGACCGCCGGAACGCGGACCCGTACGGGCGGCGAGGCGGGCAGCGGATCCGGTACGGAGGCGGGGGCGGGCCGCGCGTCGGCCGCCCGGGTCCCGTCGGGGGCGGCGACGGCGAGGGGCTGCGGGGGGCCTTCGGCGCGGAGCTCCGCAGCGCCTCCGCGTACGAGGTGGACGCCGACGAGGAGGACGACGGCTACGACGCCCCAGGCGCCGCGCGTGCCCGCGCCGCGCGTCCCCGTAGCGCGTGTACCCGCAGCACGCGTACCCGTAGCGCGTGCACCCGCAGCACGCGTCTCTGCACCGCGCGTCCCCGTACACGCGTCACGTGTCCCCGTGCCGCTCGGCCCCGCGCCGCGCGTCCCCGCTCCGTTCGGCCCCTGCACGCCGGCGCTCCTCCGATTCCGCGTGGGTGTGTGGAAGCCCCTCCGCCCCGGTCCTCGTCACACCGGGGTGGAGGGGCGGTCTCGGACCCCCCTGGTTCCGGCGGCCGTCAGGCGCTGCCACCGGCGCCGCGGCGGCGGGTCAGGACGACGGCGGCGCCGAGCGCTCCGGCGATCAGCAGGGCACCGGTGCCGAGTTCGACGGCGCCGAGTCCTTCGTCGGCGGCACCGGCCTCGGAGCCGAACCCGGCCTTCACGCCCTTGTGGGCGCCGGGGGACGTGTCGGGCACCGTGACGTCGCCCGTGCCGTGGTCCGGGCCGGGGTGCGGGGCGATGGTGAGGTTCGTGGTGCCGCGCTCGCCCTTGCAGTCGAAAGTGATCTCGTAGCGGGCGCCGGCCTTGGCGTCGAAGTCGACGGTGGCGGTGCCCGAGCGGCCCTCGTTCAGGGTCACCGTGTCGAACACGCCGGAGGTGACGGTCACGGACGGCACTTCGCAGCCGTCGGAGGTGAGGGTGACGGTGCCGCCGGGGGCGACCGTCGCGGGGGTGATGGAGAACCCGAACGACGTGATGTTCGGTTCGTTCTCCTCCGCCGGAGCCGCCAGGGCGGCCGGAGCTGTCGGAGCCGCCAGGGCCGCCGGCGTCGCCCAGGCCGCCGGCGTCGCGGCGAGCCCCAGGGCCGCGGCGGAGAGCAGGGCGGCGGAAGCGAGACGTATCGCGCGCATGACGGTCCTCCCGATCACGCGAGGGTGCGGAGGCGGAGCGATTCCGCGCCCGGTAACGGAAGACCCTCACCGCGATCGAAGCTAGGTGCGCCCCCGGCGCGCCGCCACCGGGCTCCGCCGAACGGGGCACGGCCGGCCCGGAGGCGCCTGCCCCGCTCCCTGTTCCGGCTACGGGACCCGGATGACCTGCCCCGCGTACGAGAGGTTGCCGCCGAAGCCGAAGAGGAGGACCGGGGCGCCGGAGGGCAGCTCACCGCGCTCGACGAGCTTGGCGAGGGCCAGCGGGATCGAGGCGGCGGAGGTGTTGCCGGACTCGATGACGTCGCGGGCGACGATCGCGTTGACGGCGCCGATCTTCGCCGCGAGCGGCTCGATGATCCGCAGGTTGGCCTGGTGCAGGACCACGCCCGCGAGTTCCTCGGGGGCGATGCCGGACCGCTCGCAGGTCTTGCGGGCGAGCGCGGGCAGCTGCTGGGTGGCCCAGCGGTAGACCGACTGGCCCTCCTGGGCGAAGCGCGGCGGGGTGCCCTCGATCCGGACGGCGTTGCCCATCTCCGGGACCGATCCCCACAGGACGGGACCGATGCCGGGCACGTCGCCCGCGTCCGCGTCCTCCACGGCCTCGACGATCGCGGCGCCCGCGCCGTCGCCGACGAGGACGCAGGTGGTGCGGTCCGTCCAGTCGCAGACCTCGGTCATCTTGTCGGCGCCGATCACCAGGACCCGCTGGGCTCCCCCGGCGCGTACGGCGTGGTCGGCGGTGGCCAGGGCGTGGGTGAAGCCCGCGCAGACCACGTTCAGGTCCATGGTCGCGGGCGAGGCCATGCCGAGGCGGGCGGCGACGCGGGCGGCCGTGTTGGGCGAGCGGTCGATCGCCGTGGAGGTGGCGACGAGGACGAGGTCGATGTCCGCGGGGGTGAGCCCGGCGGACGCCAGGGCCTTGCCCGCGGCGTGGGCGGCCAGCTCGTCCACGGGCTCGTCCGGTCCGGCGACGTGCCGGGTGCGGATGCCGACCCGGCTGGTGATCCACGCGTCGTCGGTGTCGACCAGCTTCGCGAGGTCGTGGTTGGTGAGCACCTTGGCAGGCTGGTAGTGCCCGAGCGCGGCAATGCGAGTGCCCGTCATACCGGGACCCCCTCGGTGGTTCGTTCGTCCGGCAGGACCCCCCAGTCTTGCCAGCGACTGATCGGTAACAGGTGACGTAAACCACCAACATTCACCCGTACCGCTTGGCCGACCATGACAAGGACCGCTGTGGGGTAAGGGCCTCGAGTGACGGAGAATAGCCCCGTCAGGGCCGTTTCCGTCGCGATTTCGCGGCCTCGGGGCCTTCCACGCGAGAGAATCGAGTGCGATCACGATGGGACGGGTCACCGAGCGGCGGCGAGTCATGCGGATCCGTGACGGGGTGGTGAACACGCGGCCCGACACCCTGGTGGCCGAGGAGCCGCTGGAGATCCGGCTGAACGGCAAGCCGATCGCCATCACCATGCGAACCCCTGGGGACGACTTCGCGCTCGCGGCGGGCTTCCTCGTCAGCGAGGGCGTCCTCGCCGCCGCCTCGGACGTGCGGAACATCGTGTACTGCGCCGGGGCCACGGACGACGGCCGGAACACGTACAACGTGGTGGACGTGCAGCTGGCGCCGGATGTGGTCGTCCCCGACATCAGCCTGGAGCGGAACGTCTACACGACGTCGTCGTGCGGGCTGTGCGGGAAGGCCAGCCTGGACGCGGTGCGCACGACGGCGCGTTTCCCGATCGCCGACACTCCCCCGGTGCGGATCGCGCCGGCCCTGCTGTCCGTGCTGCCGGAGCGGCTGCGGGCGGCGCAGCGGGTCTTCGACTCGACGGGCGGGCTGCACGCGGCGGCGCTGTTCACGGAGGACGGCGAGCTGCTCGACGTACGGGAGGACGTGGGCCGGCACAACGCCGTGGACAAGCTGGTCGGGCGGGCGCTGCGGGAGGGGCTGCTGCCGCTGGGCCGGGTGGTGCTCCTGGTGTCGGGGCGGGCTTCGTTCGAGCTGGCGCAGAAGGCGGTGATGGCGGGGATTCCGGTGCTCGCGGCGGTGTCCGCGCCGTCCTCGCTCGCGGTGGACCTGGCGGCCGAGACGGGTCTGACGCTGGTCGGCTTCCTGCGCGGGGCGAACATGAACGTGTACGCGGGCGAGCACCGGATCGCCGTCTAGGGCCTGTCCGACCCTGGTCCGCCGGACAGGCCCTGGGGCCTGCCGTGCGTCACAGGTGAGGACTTGATCTAGACCTCACTCTAGATCGTAGCGTCGCCGGCATGACCAGCACTGATCAGCAGCCGCTCGGCTCGCCCTTCTCCGCCGCCAGCACCGCCCAGGACATCACCGCGGGCCTCGACCTCTCCGGCACGAGCGCCGTCGTGACCGGGGGCTACTCCGGACTCGGCCTGCAGACCACCCGCGCCCTGACAGCCGCCGGAGCCCGGGTCGTCGTTCCCGCACGCCGACCCGACGTCGCCCGCGCCGCCCTCGCGGACGTGGAGGGCTGCGAGGTCGTTCCCATGGACCTGGCGGACCTCGGCAGTGTGCGCGCCGCAGCCGCGCGGATCGGCGGCTCCCTGACCAGGATCGATCTGCTCATGGCCGTCGCCGGAGTCATGGCGACGCCCGAACGGCACGTGGGGCCCGGCTGGGAGAGCCAGCTCACGGCCAACCACTTCGGGCACTTCGCCCTCGTCTGCGAGCTCTACCCGCTCCTGGCCGCCGCCGGCGGAGGTGCCCGCGTCGTGGTCAACAGCTCCGCCGGTCACGCCCTGACCGACATGCGCTGGCACGACCCGCACTTCCGTACCGGCTACGACAAGTGGCTGGCCTACGGCCAGGCCAAGACCGCCAACGCCCTCTTCGCGGTGCACCTCGACGCCCTCGGCCGCGGCGACGGCGTCCGCGCGTTCGCACTCCACCCGGGCAAGATCATCACCGGGCTGCAGCGGGAGATGGCGCTCCAGGAGCAGATCGACCGCGGGTGGGTGGACGAGCACGGCACGGTGATCGGCGCCGACTTCAAGACCCCGGCTCAGGGCGCCGCCACCGGCCTGTGGGCCGCTGTGTCCCCCCTCCTCGACGGCCTCGGCGGCCTCTATCTGGAGGACTGCGACGTCGCCGGCGTCTCCGCTCCCGACGCTCCCATGGACGACGGCGGGGTCCGCGCATACGCCGTCGCCCCGGATTCGGCCGCACGGCTGTGGGACCTGTCCGTCGCCGCGACCGGTGCCACCCCGATCGCCCGCTGACCCCGCACTGGCGGCGGCAGGAGGGCAGGTGCTCAGTTCTTCGGCGGGTCGATCATCTGGAGGGTGAGGGTGGCCGGGGGCTTCGCGATGCCGGGGCCGCCGGCCGCCGTCCAGGCGAGGATGTCGTCGAGGCAGTCCTCGTCGAGGGTGAAGCCGATCCAGGCGGCGCGGCCGCCGCGCCGACGGCCCTCGGTGGAGGGCTGGACGACGACGATGTTGGCCTGGGCGCAGGGGCCGAGGCAGTCGCTCGTACGGACGGCCAGCCGGCCGCCGGAGGCCGCGGCGGCCTCGCGGAAGCGGGCGAGCTGGGCGTCGTGGTCGGTGCCGGGGTTCTTGCGGGCGTCGCCGCAGCAGCAGCCGCGGCAGACGACGAGGGAGCAGGGGCGGGCCCCGTACCGTATCGGGACGGGGGTCACGCGGGGCCGTCCAGGGTGATCCCGGCGACGGGGGCGACGGTGCCGAGGCGGGGGAAGTCGAGCTCGACGGAGGCGCGGTGCTCGTCGGCGGTGAGGGCTGTCATGGCGTCCTCGGCGAAGACGAGGTCGTAGCCGAGGTCACAGGCGGCGCGGGCGGTGGACTCGACGCCGAGGTTGGTGGCGATGCCGCCGAGGACGAGGGTCGTGGCGCCGGCCGCGGTGAGCAGTTCGTGGAGTCCGGTGTCGTGGAAGCCGCCGATGGTGCGCTTGACGACGACGGGGTCGCCGTCCTCGACGAGGTCGGGGACGAGTTCGCTGCCGGCGGGCTGGGTGGCGACGTTCGGTCGCTCGACCCGGATGTGGACGACTGGTGCTCCGGCGGCCCGGAAGGTGTCGGCGAGCCGGGCCGCTGCGGAGAGGACGTCGGTGCCGGGGCGCGGGGCGAGGGGCAGGGCGACGATGCGCTCCATCAGGTCGACGAGGACGAGCGCGGTGCGGCCGGGATCGAGTGAGGGCATGGGAGCACCGTAGCGGCCCGGATGATCACCGTGGGGCGGCTGGGGGTGTGATCCGGCCGACGGGTGCGGGGCTGCGGGCGGGGGCGGCCGGATGCGGCTCCTGCGGGTCGTGGGACCGGCGCCTGGCGATGACCGCGCAGACCATGAGCTGCATCTGGTGGAAGAGCATCAGCGGGAGGACGGCGAGCGAGGCGTGGGCGCCGAAGAGGACGCTGGCCATCGGCAGTCCGGCCGCCAGGCTCTTCTTCGAGCCGGCGAACTGGATGGCGACGCGGTCGGCCCGGTCGAAGCCGAGCCGCTTCGCCCCGAACCAGGTCAGCGCGAGCATGACGGCGAGGAGGACGGCCTCGACGGCGAGGAGGAGTCCGAGGCGGGCCGGGGTCACGAGCTGCCAGACGCCGGTGACCATGCCGAGGCTGAAGGCGGTGTAGACGACGAGGAGGATCGAGCCGCGGTCGACGTAGCCGAGGACCTTCTTGTGGCGGACGAGGAAGCCGCCGACCCAGCGGCGCAGGAGCTGCCCTGCCACGAAGGGCACGAGGAGCTGGAGCACGATCTTCAGGAGGGAGTCGGCGGAGAGGCCGCCGGCGGTGCCGCCGAGGAGGAGGGCCGCGAGGAGCGGGGTGAGGACGATGCCGGCGAGGGAGGAGAAGGAGCCGGCGCAGATCGCGGCGGGAACGTTTCCGCGGGCGATCGAGGTGAAGGCGATGGAGGACTGGATGGTCGAGGGCACGAGGCAGAGGAAGAGCAGTCCGCCGTAGAGCTGTGGGGTGAGGACGGCGGGGACGAGGCCCCGGGCGGCGAGTCCGAGGAGCGGGAAGAGCAGGAAGGTGCAGGCGAGGACGGTGACGTGCAGCCGCCAGTGCCGGAGGCCGTCCAGGGCCTCGCGGGTGGAGAGCCGGGCCCCGTAGAGGAAGAAGAGCAGCGCCACGGCCGCGGTCGACGCGCCCTTCGCGACGGTGGCGGCGGCCCCGGAGGCGGGGAACAGCGCGGCGAGGCCGACGGTCCCGAGGAGCCCCAGGACGAACGCGTCGAAGGGGAACCAGGACGGCAGGCGGGGGATGCGGCGGGTGGTACGGGGGGTCATGGGCTTCAGCTCTGTGGAGTGCGGGAGGGGTGTTTCCCTTGATGTTCTTGGGGCTTCCCTCTGTGCTTCCATCCTGGTCCAGCGGATGGTGATCGGGAATCCCGTACAGCGCTCTGACTGTCATCGCGAACCGTGATGACAGGGGCTACGGTCGTCTCGTGTACGAACCGACGCAGCTGCGCACCTTCCTCGCCGTGGCCCAGACGCTGAGCTTCACGCAGGCGGCCCGCCGTCTCGGCGTGCGGCAGTCGACGGTCAGCCAGCACGTCCGGCGGCTCGAGGAGGCGACGGGGCGGCCGCTGTTCCTGCGGGACACGCACAGTGTGGAGCTGACGGAGGACGGCGAGGCGATGCTCGGTTTCGCGCGCGCGATCCTCCAGGCGCACGAGCGGGCGGCGGCCTGGTTCGGCGGGACGCGGCTGCGGGGGCGGCTGCGGTTCGGGGCGTCGGAGGACTTCGTGACGACCCGGCTGCCGGAGATCCTGGAGTCCTTCCGGCGGGAGCACCCCGAGGTCGACCTGGAGCTGACGGTCGAGCTTTCGGGGACGCTCCAGGCCCGGCTGGCGGCGGGCCGGCTGGATCTGATCCTGGCGAAGCGGCGCGGCGAGGCGGGTGAGGCCAGTGAGGGGCGGCTCGTCTGGCAGGACGCGCTGATCTGGATCGGGGCGCCGGGGCTGCGGGTCGAGCCGGACCGGCCGGTGCCGCTCATCCTGTTCCCGCCGCCGGGCATCACGCGGGCGCGGGCGCTGGAGGCGCTCCAGGCGCAGGGCCGGGCGTGGCGGATCGCGTGTACGAGTTCCAGCCTGAGCGCGAACGTCGCGGCGGCCCGGGCGGGTCTCGGGGTGATGGCGCACACGCGGGGCCTGGTGCCGGAGGGGCTGGTCCCGGTGCCGGCCCGCGCGGGGCTTCCGGAGCTCGGCGAGGTCGGCTTCGTCCTGCTGCGGGGGCGGCGGGGCGGGGCGGCGCAGGAGGCGGCGGACGCGCTGGCGGAGGCGATCCTGGCGGGCGGCGACCGTCTCCACCGGCCGCGCTGAGCGGATGGCGACCGCCTGCCCGGGCCGCGCCGAGCGGACGGCGACCGTCTGCACCGGCCGCGCTGAGCGGACCGCGACCGCCTCCACCGGCCGCGCTGAGCGGACCGCGACCGCCTGCCCGGGCCGCGCCGAGCGGGCGCTCGGGGAGCCCGTGCGGACCGGCCACGCCGTGTTCGTGCCGCCCTCCCGTGAGCAGGGGGTACAGATTCCGTGGAGATTCGCGCGGGGCGGACGTACCGAGCGGTCGGCAACGCGCGCACCGCATCGCCGACTTGGCCCGCTCACCCGCCCTGACCTGGAGGAACACGGAATGTCCCGGCTTGGTGAAGGCCCTCCCACCGGGCTGGCGGGTGGGGTACCGTCACCCGCGCCGTACGGAGCGCGACAGCGGTCCCTTTCAGCCACCGAGCCGTGGAGCCGTCGGGCCGTCGAAGTGTCGGGCCGTCCGGGCCGTCGAGCCGTCGAGGGAGGAGCAGGCCAGTGCGCGAGTTCACCGTGCCGCCCGTCGCGGCGGCGCCTCAGGTCGGCGGTCTGGCGGACGCCGTGTTCGATCACGCCCTCGCCGATCCGGAGCGGGTGACGCTCGGCCGCAAGGGCCGGGACGGGGTGTGGCGGGACGTGACGGCCGCGCGGTTCCGGGACGAGGTCCTCGCGCTCGCGAAGGGGCTGATCGCGCAGGGCGTGCGGTTCGGCGACCGGGTCGCGATCATGTCCCGTACGCGCTACGAGTGGACGCTCTTCGACTTCGCGCTGTGGACGCTGGGCGCGCAGCCCGTGCCGGTCTATCCGACGTCCTCGGCCGAGCAGGTCTTCTGGATGCTGCACGACGCCGAGGTCACGGCGTGCGTGGTGGAGCACGAGGACCACGCGATGACGATCGGGTCGGTGATCGACCGGCTCCCCCGGCTCCAGCGGCTGTGGCAGCTGGACTCGGGGGCGGGGGCCGTGGCCGAGCTGACGGCGGCGGGTGCGGAGATCGACGAGGACGTCGTGCAGCGGCACCGGCGGGCGGTGACGCCCGAGTCGGTGGCGACGGTCATCTACACGTCGGGGACGACGGGCCGTCCGAAGGGCTGTGTGATCACCCACGCCAATTTCATGTTCGAGTCGGACATGCTGACGGGCCGCTGGGACCCGGTGTTCCGGTCCCGGCCCGGGGAGCAGGCGTCGACGCTGCTGTTCCTGCCGCTGGCGCACGTCTTCGGGCGGATGGTGGAGGTGGCGGCGGTCCGGGCCGGGGTGAAGCTCGGCCACCAGCCCGTGATGGCGGCCTCGGAGCTGCTGCCGGACCTGTTGGCGTTCCGGCCGAGTTTCGTCCTCGCCGTTCCGTACGTGTTCGAGAAGGTCTTCCACGCGGCCCGGCGCAAGGCGGAGAGCGAGGGGCGGGCGGCGCCCTTCGACAAGGCCGTGGAGGTGGCGGTCGCGTACGCGGAGGCGCTGGAGCAGAAGGCGTTCGGCACCGGTCCGGGGCCGTCGGCCGCGCTGCGCGTGCAGCACCAGTTCTTCGAGAAGACGGTGTACGGGAAGGTCCGCGCCGCGCTGGGCGGGCGGATGCGGCACGCGATGTCGGGCGGTTCGGCGATGGACCGGCGGCAGGGCCTGTTCTTCGCGGGCGCGGGGATCACGGTCTTCGAGGGATACGGGCTGACCGAGTCGTCCGCCGCCGCCACCGCGAACCCGCCGGAGCGGACCCGGTACGGCACGGTGGGGCAGCCGGTGCCGGGGACGACGGTGCACATCGCGGAGGACGGCGAGGTGTGGCTGCACGGCGGGCAGATCTTCTCCGGCTACCTCAACGATCCGCGGTCGACCTCGGCCGTCCTCAACGACGGCTGGCTCGCCACCGGCGACCTGGGCTCGCTGGACGAGGACGGCTATCTGACGATCACCGGGCGGAAGAAGGAGATCCTGGTGACCTCGGGCGGGAAGAGCGTCGCCCCTTCGGGTCTGGAGGAGCGGGTGCGGGCGCATCCGCTGATCGCCCAGTGCATCGTCGTCGGCAACGACCGGCCGTACATCGCGGCTCTGGTGACGATCGATCAGGAGGCGGTGGAGCACTGGCTGGCGATGCAGGGGCGGGCGCCGCTCTCGCCGGCTGAGCTGGTGCGCGATCCGTCGCTGGAGACGGAGATCCGGCGGGGTGTGGTGGCGGCCAACACGCTGGTCTCGCAGGCGGAGTCGATCCGTACGTTCCGGATCCTGGCGCATCCGTTCAGCGAGGAGCACGGGCTGCTGACCCCGTCGCTGAAGCTGAAGCGGAAGGCGATCGAGCGGGCGTACGGGGCGGAGGTCGAGGCGCTGTACGGGTGACCCGGGCGAAGATCAAGGACTTCTGACGGACCATCAATTGACGTTGCGTCAGTTATTGACGGTTCATCAGCCCGGTCACAGAATGCGGTCACCCGACGGAGGGACGACCGACCGTGTTGCGACCGACCCGCACCCTGCGACCGATCCGCACCCTCGCCGCCGCAGCAGCGGCCCTGCTCCTCGCCACCGCCTGCAACTCCGCCTCGACCGGGGGGACGTCGGACGAGCCCGGCTCCCCCGGCGGCTCCGCACGCGGAGTCACCGCCGACACGATCAAGGTCGGCGGCATCGTCTCCATGACCACCGCGAGCGGCTACTCCAAGAAGGACACCGATCTCGGCGCCCGGGCGCGCTACGACCGGGCCAACGCCGAGGGCGGTGTCAACGGGCGCAGGATCGACTACCTGGGCGCCGAGGACGACGGACAGGACCCGGCCAGGAACCTGGCGGCGGCCCGCAAACTCGTCCAGCAGGACAAGGTCTTCGCCGTCTCCCCCATGAGCTCGGTCACCTTCGCCGGAGCCGACTTCCTCGACGGCCAGAAGGTGCCCACCGTCGGCTGGGGCACGCTCCCCTCGTTCTGCGGTCCGAAGCACATCTACGGATTCAACGGCTGCCTCGTCCCGACTCCGGGCGGCACCCTCAACCAGACCTGGCCCGAGGGGCTCGCCACCGTCCTCGGCGGCGCGGGGGGCAAGTCGGTCGCGCTGATCGCCGGCGACAACGACGCGGGCAAGTTCGGCATCCGTACCTTCACCCAGGGCTTCAAGGCGGCGGGCTTCCAGGTCGCGTACGCCAAGGCCGCGGTGCCCGCGACCTCGATGCCCAGCGACTGGTCGGCCTACACGAAGGAGATCCTCCGCTCGGGCCCGGGCGGCGGCGCGCCCGACGCCGTCGTCTCCGTGATGCAGACCCCGTACAACATCGGCCTGTTCACCGCGCTCAAGCGGTCCGGGTACAAGGGTGTCATCTCCGACCCGACCGACTACGACCCCGGCCTGCTCGCGAAGGACGCCACGCGGCAGGCGCTCGACGGGGTGCACGTGCTGCTGCAGTTCCAGCCGTTCGAGGCGGAGACCCCCGCGATGACGCAGTTCAAGGCGGACATCAGGAAGGCGGCGGGCGGGAAGGATACGCCTCTCAACATGCACATGCTGACCGGATACATGTCGGCCGACCTCTTCCTGTCGATCGCCGCGAAGGCCGGCAAGGAGCTGACCGTCGACTCCTTCCAGCGGGCCGCGGCCGGCTTCTCCGACACCGGGACGCTCGTCGGGGACCGCGCCGAGCCCAAGGGGCAGAAGGAGAGCTTCGGCTGCGGGGCGCTCGTCCGGCTGAAGAACGGACGCTACGAGGTCGCGGTGCCGTTCAAGTGCTACCCGCCGATCCCCTTCGGCTGAGGGGCGCCCCGTGGGTGACCTGCTGGGCTTCGTACTGAGCGGTCTGGTCTCGGGCGCGCTGTACGCGCTGCTCGCGACCGGGCTCGTGCTTTCGTACTCCGCCTCCGGACTCTTCAACTTCGCGCACGGCGCCACCGCCTATCTCTGCGCGCTCGCCTTCTACGAGCTCCACTCCGGCTTCGGCTGGCCCGCCGTGCCGACGGCGCTCCTCCTCGTGTGCGTCGTCGCGCCCGCGCTCGGCTGGGGTCTGGACCGGCTGATGTTCCGCAAGCTGGCCCGGGTCGGGGAGACGGCCCAGATCGTGGCCACGATCGGCCTGCTCGTCGCGCTGCCCGCGGCGGGGCTGTGGGTGGTCGAGCTCCTGGAGCGGGCCGGCGCCCCGGTCCAGCCCGCCGAGAACCAGTTCGGGCTCCCCGGTGTCGGCCCGAGCCCGGCGGTGTCCTGGCAGCCCCTCGACGGCGTCGGCATCGACTCCGACCAGCTGATCACCTGGGTCGCCACGGCGCTCGTGGCCGCCGGGCTCTGGGTGCTGATGCGGCACACCCGGCTCGGGCTCCGGCTGCGGGCGGCCGTGGACAACCGCTCGCTGACGGAGCTGCGGGGCATCAGCGCGGACCGGCTGTCGTCGATCGCGTGGATGCTGTCGTCGGGTCTCGCGGGCCTCGCCGGGGTCCTCGCGACCCCGCTCCTCGGCCTCTCCGCCCACGACTACACGCTGTTCCTGTTCGTTTCGGCGACCGCGGCGGTCCTCGGGCGCTTCCTCTCGGTGCCGCTCGCGTTCGCGGGCGGCCTCGGACTCGGCGTGCTGCAGAACCTGGTGGCGGGGTACGCGTCGTTCGCCGAGGACATCACCGGCTTCCGTACGGCGGTGCCGTTCCTGATCCTCTTTGGCGGCCTCGTCGTCCTGGCGCGGCGCCGGCGCGCGGCGGGCACGGCGGCCGCGGACCCGCCGCCGGTCGACTATCTCGCCGGGAAGAGCGCGGGCCGCAGATGGGGCGCGTGGGTCGTCGCGGGCGCGCTCCTCGCCACCGCCTTCTACACGGTGACGACGCCGTTCTGGTCCGGGATCCTCGCGCAGGGGCTCGCGATCGGGCTCGTCCTCATGTCGTTCACGGTGGTCACGGGCCTCGGTGCGATGGTGTCGCTCGCCCAGGCCACGTTCGTGACGGGGGCGGCGCTGGTGGCCGGGCTGCTCATGAGCCACGGCTGGCCCTTCGTGGCCGCCGCGGCGGTCGGCACGGCCGCGGCGGCGCTGCTCGGCGCGGTGGTCGCGCTGCCCGCGCTGCGGCTCGGCGGCCGGTCCCTCGCGCTCGCCACCCTGGCCCTCGCGTTCCTGGCGGACCAGGTGCTGTTCCAGGTGGGGTGGTTGCGCAACGGGGACACGGGGTGGGAGATCCCGCGCCCCGTCCTCGGCCCGGTGGACCTCGGCGACGACCGGGCGCTCGGGGTCGCGCTGGTACTGCTGTCCGGGGTGGTCGTGTGGCTGCTGACCTGGCTGCGCGGCTCCCGGTGGGGCCGGGCCGTGCTCGCGGTCCGCTCGGCGCCGGAGGCCGCCGCCGCCTCGGGGGTGTCGGTCGTCCGCACGAAGCTCCTGGTCTTCACGGTGTCGGCCGGCCTCGCGGGCTTCGGGGGCGTGCTGTACGCCTCGTACAACACGCGGATCACGGCGACGGACTTCACGGCGATGACGGGCCTGGTGTGGCTGGCGGTCGTGGTCGCGGCGGGGGTGCGGCGCCCGCAGTTCGCGGTGGTGGCGGGGCTGGCCTTCGCGGTCGTCCCGCATCTGCTGGCGACGTACGTGACGGAGTCCGCGCACCTGCCGGTCATCCTGTTCGGTCTGGCGGGCCTGGCCCTCGCGAACGACCCGGACGGGTACTGCGCGGCGCTGCCCTCGCGACGGGCGGCACGGAAGGCACGGGAGGCGCGCTCTCCGGTGCCGGAGGACGTGCCGGTGCCGGAGAACACGCAGGCGCCTGTACGAGGGCGGGTGTCGGCGTTGTCGGCGTCCGAGCATCCGCCCAAGCCCACGCCCGCGCCTACGCCCACGCCCACGCCGGAACCCTCGTCCGCACCCGAGCCCACGCCCCCGCCCGCGCTCGCGCTGCACGGCGTGCATGCCGGGTACGGGGGCGCGGCCGTCGTGCACGGGGTCGACCTGGAGGTCCGGGGCGGGGAGGTGCTCGTGCTCCTCGGGCCCAACGGGGCGGGGAAGTCGACGCTGTGCAGGGTGGCCGCGGGTCTGCTCCGGCCGTCCGCCGGGCACGTACGGGTGCACGGCCGGGACGCCACCCGGGACGGCCCCGTCCTGCGGGCCCGGCGCGGGATACGGCTCGCGCCCGAGGGGCGGGGGATCTTCGCCGGGCTCTCCATCGAGGAGAACCTGGCCCTCCAACTGCCCGCGCCCGAGGACCTCGACGCCGTGTACACGCGTTTCCCCGCGCTCGCAGCCCGCCGCTCCGTCGCCGCCGGCTCCCTCTCCGGCGGCGAGCAGCAGCTTCTCGCGCTCGCACCGCTCCTCCAGCACCCGCCCGCCGTCCTCGTCGCCGACGAGCCCTCCCTCGGCCTCGCGCCCCGGGTCGTGGACGAGGTGTTCCGCCTCCTCGCCGAGCTGCGGGCGAGCGGCACGGCGCTGCTCCTCGTCGAGGAGAAGGCAGCCGAGGTGCTCGGGGTCGCCGACACCGTCGCGTACCTCTCGCAGGGCGAGATCGCCTGGTCCGGGCCGCGGTCCGAGGTGGACACGGACCGGCTCGCCGAGGCCTATCTGGGGACGGGAGTCCGCCGATGACGAGCGCGCTGCTCAACGCCGCCGGGGTCGACGTCCGCTTCGGCGGCGTCCACGCCCTGCGGGACGTGTCGATCTCCGTACGCCCCGGAGAGGTCTGCGGCCTCATCGGGCCGAACGGCGCCGGCAAGACCACGCTGTTCGACGTCCTGTCCGGGATCCGGCGGCCCGACGGCGGGAGCATCGCGTTCGCGGGCGAGGACATCACCCGCCGCTCCCCCGTGTGGCGGGCCCGGCACGGGATCCGCCGGACCTTCCAGCGCCAGCAGCTGTTCGGGCAGCTGACGGTGGCCGACAACCTGATGGTGGCGCAGGACTGGCGGGGCGGTCCGGGGCCCGGTGCGCGCCGGCACCGCGAGCGGGCCGCCACCGTGCTCCGCGCGTGCGGGCTCGACGGGCTCACGGACGCGTACGCCGGCGCGCTGCCGGTCGGACAGGCCCGCATGGTCGAGCTGGCGCGGGCCCTCGCCGACCCGCCACGCCTGCTCCTCCTCGACGAACCCGCCTCCGGGACGACCGCCGAGGAGCGCCGCCGGCTCGCCGCCGTCGTCCGGCACGTGGCCGCCGAGGAGAACTGCGCGGTGCTGCTCGTCGAGCACAACGTGCCCTTCGTGATGGAGCTGTGCTCGCGTGTCGTGGTCCTGGACCTCGGCCGTGTCCTGGCCGAGGGGACGGCCGCCGAGGTCCGGGCCGACCCGGCCGTACGGGAGGCGTATCTCGGCACGTCTCCGGGCGGCGCGGAATGCGAGGGGGACGGAGATCGTTATACGGGGGATGATCCCCGACGACGTTAGGACCGAGCGCACGTGAGCACGGACAACAAGGTCCCCTCCCTCACCCTGAACAACGGCGTGCCGATGCCGCAGCTGGGCTTCGGCGTGTGGCAGGTGCCGGACGACGAGGCCGCGACGGCCGTGGCCACGGCCCTGGAGGCCGGCTACCGCTCGATCGACACCGCCGCGATCTACCAGAACGAGCGGGGCACCGGGCAGGCCGTCGCCGCCTCGGGGATCCCGCGCGAGGAGCTGTTCGTCACCACGAAGCTGTGGAACAGCGAGCAGGGTTACGACGCGACGATGCGCGCCTTCGACGCCTCGCTCGACAAGCTGGGCCTCGACCACGTCGACCTGTACCTGATCCACTGGCCGCTGCCGTCGAAGGACGCGTACGTCGACACGTACCGCGCGTTCGAGAAGATCCACGCGGACGGACGGGCGCGGGCGATCGGCGTCTCGAACTTCCTGCCCGAGCACCTGGAGCGGCTGATCGGCGAGACGTCGGTCGTGCCCGCCGTCAACCAGATCGAGCTCCACCCGCAGCTCCAGCAGACGGCCTCGCGCGAGGCGCACGCCCGGCACGGCATCGCGACGGAGGCGTGGTCGCCGCTCGGTCAGGGCAAGGGGCTCCTGGAGGTTCCGGCGATCGTGGCGATCGCGCGGAAGCACGAGCGGACGCCGGCCCAGGTGGTGCTGCGCTGGCACCTCCAGCTGGGGAACGTGGTGATCCCGAAGTCGGTGACCCCCTCGCGCATCCGCGAGAACATCGACGTCTTCGACTTCGTGCTCGACCCGGAGGACCTGGCGGCGATCGCCGCCCTCGACGAGAACCGCCGCATCGGGCCGGACCCGGCGGAGTTCCACGTCGGCGCGTGAGTGAAGGGGAACGAACAGTGAGTGGTGCCCCGGCGCCGGTCGAGCAGGGCCTCTACCAGATACGGAACATGGCGAGCGGGCTGCTGATGGAGATCTTCGAGGGGTCGGCCCGCAGCGGCGCCAAGGTGCAGCAGGGTTCCGAGAGCGGCACCCCGGGGCAGCAGTGGCACATCACGCCCGTGCCGAACGGCGGCGGGCTCTACCACCTGGTCAACGCGGCCAGCGGGAAGCGGCTCGACGTCATGAACGCGTCCACGGAGAACGGCGCGCTGATCCAGCAGTGGAAGCCGAACAACTTCGGCGCGCAGGAGTGGATCATCGAGCAGGACCTCCAGTCGCCGGGCACGGTGGCGCTGGTGAGCTTCGTCAGCGGTCTCTACCTGGAGGTCGCGGACGGCTCGCCGGAGACCGGCGCGTCCGTACGGCAGTGGGAGGACACCGACTCCCCGTCCCAGTGGTGGCGGTTGGAGCCGGTGTCCTGACGCGTGCCGCGGCCCGGGCCGTCAGCCCTTGCGGGCGGTGTGGACGGTGCGGGCCGTGAGGTGGAAGAGGTCCGTGCGGTGGTGCAGGGACCTCTCGTCGGCCGGGTCGAGGAGCCGGTCGAGCGTCTTGCGGTCGTCCGCGTCGATCCGGTCGCCGAAGCTCTCGCGCACGCGCTGGTAGTGCAGGACGGCCAGTTCGCGGACGACCGGGGAGACGGGCGCGGGGACGTCCGTGAGGAAGGTGCGGGTGCCGGCGGGGGTGAGTCCCGCGGCGGCGAGGAGCGCCCGCCAGTCGTCGGGCTCGTCGACGGAGCCGGGCGTTCCGGCGCGCATCTCGGCGAACCGGTCGGCGTAGGCGGCGTCGAGGCGGGCTTCGAGGCCCGGTCGGCCGATGCCGATGTGCCAGGGCAGGTGGCGGGTGGGCAGGCCGCCCTCGACGAGCGCGATCAGGCCGCCGGGGCGCAGGATGCCGGCGAACTCCGCGAGCGCGGCCCGCTGGTCCCCGATGTGGTGCAGGGAGTTGCCGGCCCAGACGAGGTCGGCCTCGCCGAGGGTGCCGATGGCCTCGGGGAGTTCGGCGTGGAGGGTGGAGACCCGGGCGCCGAGGCCGCGGGACTCGGCGCGGTCGCGGGCCCGTACGAGGAGTTCGGGGGTGCCGTCGACGGCGACGGTCTCGGCGACCGGGAAGGCCTCCGCGAGCAGGCCGGTGACGACGCCGGGACCGCTGCCGATGTCGAGGACGCGCCGGATGCCGTAGACGGGGGCGAGGGTGCCGAGCCAGGCGGCGGCCTCGGCGTAGGCGGAGCTCGCGACCTCGGCCTGCCGTTCCAGGAGCGGACCGATCTGGTTCCAGTCCAGGTCGGTGCTGTCCTGGTGCGTACCGTCGTGGTGGTGGCCGTGCCCGTGACCGTGGTCCTGCCCGTGGTCGTGGCCCTGGTGGGATGCGCGGTGCTGACTCATGGTCCCAGGGTGCGACGGGACGGCGGAAAACGCGAGAAATGTTGCCGGTCTGGCAAAGAGCCGGGGCCCTGGCGAAGAGCAGGGACCCTGGCAAAGAACCGGGGGCCTGGCGAAGAGCCGGGGCCCTGTCGCTCAGTCGCGTGCGCGGTGTTCCTGCGGGCTGAGGCCGCGCACCCGCTTGAAGGCGGCGCTCAGGGCGAACGCGCCGCTGTAGCCGACCTGCCGGGCGACCGCCTCGACGGTGGCGTCCGTCTCGCGCAGCAGGTCGGCGGCGAGCGCGAGCCTCCAGCCCGTCAGATACGCCATCGGGGTCTCGCCGACGAGCTCGGCGAAGCGCCGGGCGAGCGCGGCCCGGGACACGCCCGACTTCGCCGCGAGCGAGGCGACGGTCCAGGGGTGGGCGGGGTCGTTCTGGAGGAGCCGGAGCGCCCGGCCGACGACCGGGTCGCCCATGGCCTTGTACCAGGCGGGCGCCTCGGCTCCGGGCCGGGAGAACCAGGCGCGGACGACGGCGATGAGCAGCAGGTCGAGGACCCGGTCGAGGACGACGGTCTGGCCGGGTTCGTCGCGGGCGATCTCCTCGTCGAGGAAGGGCATCAGCGGACAGGTCCACACGTCGGCGGGGATGTGGAGGAGGGCGGGCAGGGCGTCGAGCAGCCGACGGCCGACCTCGCCGTCCATCCGGTAGGTGCCGACGAGGAGGGTGTTGCCGCCGTCCGGGGCGTTGCCCCAGGTCCGGACGCCCAGGCGCATGGTCTGGGCGAGCGGCTCCCCGGTCAGGGTGGTGCAGCAGCCGTCGGGGCCGATCCGGGCGCGGGGCGGTGCGTCGGGCGCGTCGGCGACGGTGTACGGATCCGGGCCGCGGGCGATGGCGATGTCCCCGGGCCGCAGGAGGACGGGTTCACCGGTGTCGGGGACGATCCAGGCCTCGCCCTCGGTGACGCACATGAGGCAGAGGGGCGCGCCGTCCTCGATGCGCACGGACCACGGCGGCTCCATGATCATGCGGAGCAGGAAGGCGCCCTTGGCACGGGGCCCGTCGAGGAGTCCGGCGAGTGCGTCCATGGTCCGCAAGGGTACGGGCAGGGCTTCCGGGCGGGTGAGACGGAGGCGTAGGCGGATGAGACGGCGGAGCATGGGCGGCAGGGGCCGCGGGCGGGAGTCTTGAGACATGACGACGCACACGAACAACACGCAGAACGACCAGGCCCGCAGCACCCGGACGGTCCTCGTGACGAGCGCCTCCGGCAAGACCGGGCGGCGCGTGGCCGAGCGGCTCGGGGCGCTCGGGGCGACGGTCCGCGCCGGGTCCCGTACCGGAACGACCCCCTTCGACTGGGAGGCCCCGGAGACCTGGGGTCCGGCGCTGCGGGGCGCGGACGCCGCGTACGTGGCCTACTACCCGGACCTCGCCGCCCCCGGCGCGACCGAGGCGATGAGCACCTTCGGCCGGCTCGCGGCCGAGAGCGGGGTACGGCACCTGACGCTGCTGTCCGGGCGCGGGGAGCCCGAGGCGGTCGTGGCGGAGGAGGCGCTGCGGGAGGCGGCCGGCGGGGTCGGACTGACCGTCGTACGGGCCTCGTTCTTCGCGCAGAACTTCTCCGAAGGCCTGCTCGCGGAGGGTGTCGCGGCGGGGGCACTGGTCTTCCCCGCGGGTGACACGGCGGAGCCGTTCATCGACGCGGACGACCTGGCGGACGTGGTCGTGGAGACGCTGACGGCGGAGGGGCACGCGGGGCGGGTGCACGAGGTGACGGGGCCGCGGCCGGTGTCCTTCGCGGAGGTGGCCGCGGAGATCTCGCGCGTCTCGGGTCGCCCGGTGGTCTACGAGGCGGTGCCGGAGGCGGAGTACGCGGGGCTCCTCACGGGGTTCGGTCTCCCGGCGCCGGAGGCCGAGTGGCTCGCGGCCCTGTTCGCGACGCTGCTCGACGGTCACAACGCGTCGGCGACGGACGGGGTGAAGCGGATCCTGGGCCGCGAGCCGCGCACGTTCGCGACGTTCGCGGCGGAGGCCTGGGGCGGTCAGGAGGCCTGAGGTGCTCCCAGAGCCTGAGGCGCGTCCGGGGTCCGAGGGCGGGCCGCCGGAGGTTCCGAGCCCGCGTGGGTGACCGACCGGGTGCTGGACTTCAGCCGCGCCTGACGAAGCGGGCCAGCCGGTAGCGGGGGTCGGCGCGCGGGCGGTCCTGGTCCGGGAGGGCCCCGAGGGCGGCGGCGAGCGCGTCGGCGGACGCCGTGTCGCCGTCGAACCAGGACGCGAAGTAGCCGCTGCGCAGCTTCCGTACGGTGTCGCGCGGGGTGCCGCCCTGGCCGTGGCCCGTGAAGTCGGTGCCGGGGGCGGGGTCGAGCCCGTGGGCGGCGGCGTGAGGGGTGATCAGGTCCGAGCGGTCGGAGGCGGAGGCCGCCGAGCGGAGGGGGCGGAGGATCTCGTCGATGTCGCTGCCGACGTCGTGGGCCGCGTCCTTGTCGACGGTGGCGATCAGGACGCCGCCGGGGCGCAGGACGCGGGCCGCCTCGGCGACGATGTCCGGCGCGAAGGGGACGAGGTGCAGCAGCCAGACGGCGGAGACGGCGTCCAGCGAGGCGTCGGGCAGCGGAAGCCGCCGGGCGTCGGCGCGGACGGTCCGTCCCGGCAGGCGCCCGGCGGCCGTCCGCAGCATCGCGTGGGCGGCGTCGGCCCCGTACACGCGCAGCCCGGTCCTGGTGAGGCGCTCGGTCACCAGGCCGGTGCCGCAGGCGAGGTCGAGGAGCGTGCGGGCACCGGCCGGCACGAGGCGCAGCACGGCCCCGGCCGCGGCCTCGGCGCGGGGCACGCCTCCACGGGTCCGGTCGTAGTGCGCCGCCTCGGCCTCGTAGTCCAGCACGGTGTCCGCCATGCCGATGATCATACGGACGGAAGAGCGCGTGATCTCGGGTCAGTTGGCGCCGTGGCCGGGGGCGATCACCTCGACCCGCTCCGCGAGCGCGAAGTCCTTCTCGGTGACGGCCCCGCCGGCGGAGTGGGTGTTCACGGACAGGGCCACGGTGTTGTAGCCGAGGGTCAGGTCGGAGTGGTGGCCGAGCTCCTGCTGGATCTGGGCCACGTGCACGACGAGGGCGGTCGCGGCGAAGTGGTCGCCGAGCCGGTAGGTGCGGGAGAGACGGTCGCCTTCGACGGACCACCCGGGGAGCTCCCGCAGTCGGTCCTCGATCTCCTTCTGCGACAGCGGCTGTGTGGGCACGGTGGTGCTCCCTCCGGTCGGTGGTGCGCGGTGACGGACAGGGTCCCCCGGGGAAGCTACCCGGGTCCCCCTCTGGGATACCGTCTGGCCATGACAACTGTCGTGAGCGACACGGGGGTAGGGCCGCTGCTGCGCGGTTGGCGGGAGCGGCGGCGGCTGAGTCAGCTGGAGCTCGCGCTGCGGGCCGATTCCTCGGCGCGGCACATCTCCTTCGTGGAGACGGGCCGTTCCCGGCCGAGCGAGGAGATGATCCTCCGGCTCGCCGAGCACCTGGACGTGCCGGTACGGGATCAGAACGCGCTGCTGCTCGCCGCCGGGTACGCCCCCCGGTACACGGAGACGCCGCTCGGCGCCCCGCACCTGGAGGTGCTCCGGGAGGGCATCGAGCGGCTGTTGCAGGGATACGAGCCGTATCCGGCGTTCGTGGTGGACGGCTCGTACACGGTGGTGGCGGCCAACCGGGGCATCGGGCTGCTCCTCGACGGGCTGCCGGAGCATCTGCTGGCCGCGCCGCTGAACGCGATGCGGCTGACGCTCCACCCCGAGGGCCTCGCTCCGCGGATCCGGAACCTGCGGGAGTGGCGGGGGCATCTGCTGGCCCAGATGGAGCGGCAGATCGCCCTGGCCCGGTCGGAGGCGCTGCGCGAGCTGTACGAGGAGGTGGCGGCGTATCCGCTGCCGCCGGGCGCGGAGGAGGAGAGCGAGCCCGACGCGGAGCCGTATCCGTACATCGCGCTGCCGATGCGGATCGAGCACGACGGGCGGATCCTGTCGTTCGTGTCGTCGATCTCGACGTTCAACACGCCGATGGACGTGACCGTCGCCGAGCTGGCCATCGAGATGCTGCTCCCGGCCGACGCGGAGACGGTCGCGTACCTCCAGCAGTCCCTGGCGGCGGCGCTCAGCGAGTAGCCGTGCCGGCGCGCAGGGCGGTCCACTGGAGCAGGGCGAACCCGGCGACGGTGACCGCCTGCATCGGCGTCCACAGGAGCCCGGCGGTGGTCGGCTCCAGCCAGGCGAAGAGGGCGACGACGCTCAGGACGGCCCAGAGGACGTTGAGGTCGACGACGAGCTTGACGCCGAGGGCCGGGGGCTGCGGGCGGCTCGCGAGCCAGGCGACCCCGGCGGCGTACGCCGTGAGGAAGACGCCGAGTTCGAGCAGCAGGGCCGCGTCGATGCCGAGGAACTCGCCGAGGGGACCGGAGGCCGCGAGGTAGGCGAGCCCGTTGGCCCCGGTGACGACGGCGTCGAGGGCGAGGAAGCGGCGCAGGGCGGTCTGGGGCCGGGTGGTGCGAGCGAGACCGGTCAGCAGGGCCTGGGACATGGCGGATCACCCTCCATGGGGGACGTTCGTGCTGGTGGTGGGCCCGGAGCCCGAGCGGAGTGCGCCGCCCGGGTTCCGGTGTTCATGAGCATGCCGCGCGGCAGCGGAGGGGTCGATTACCCGCGAGGTAATGCCCGGGGTCATGCCGGCGGCGCGGCGGGGGTGACGGCGGGCGTCGTGCCGGACTTCGGACAGGCGTGTCGCCGTGTCCCCGGCGTGAGTAGTCTTCGCGCCGGGGTGGCCGAGACCGGTCCCCCGGAGGGGGGAGACGACTCATGGCATGGAACAGGGAACGGGCCCGCGTGGTGGCCACCGGGGACGACCACAAGGTGACACCCGCGGAACTCTTCTTCGACCTGGTGTTCGTGTACGCGATCACGCAGGTCACCGCCCTGATGGCGGCGCGTCCCACCCCGGTGCAGGTGGTCGGGGGGATGGTCGTGCTCGCGCTGCTCTGGTGGTGCTGGTGCTGCTTCGCATGGCTGGGGAACGTCGTACGGGCCGACTCCGGCGGCGTGTTCGCCGTCCTCGTCACCGTCATGGCCGTCGTCCTGATCGTGTCGCTCGCCGTGCCCGAGGTCTTCGCCGACGCGCCCGGCGGGCTCTCGGCCCCGCTGGTGTTCGTCCTCTGCTACGGCGCGGTGCGCGTCCTGCACCTGGCCTCGTACTGGGTCTCCAGCCCCGGGGATCCGGTGCTGCGCGCCACGCTGCGCCGTACGGCCCTGGTGTCCGTACTGCCGCCCCTCGTCCTGCTGCTGATCGGCAGCGCGTACAGCGGCCGCGTCCAACTCCTGCTGTGGATCGGCGCGGTGGCCGTCGACTACGGCGCCATCTGGGTCACCGGGTCCTCCGGCTGGCGGGTCAACTCCCCCGGGCACTTCGCCGAACGCCACGGCCTGATCGTGATCATCGCGCTCGGCGAGTCCATCGTGGCGATGGGCGTCGGGGTCTCCGGCTTCCCGCTGACCTTCGCCGTCCTCGGCGCCTCGGCCGCCGGGCTGCTGCTCGCGGCCGGGCTGTGGCGGCTGTACTTCCGGCAGCTCGGCGAGGCCGCCGAGCACCGGCTCGCCGGGCTCGACGGCGACGACCGCACCCGCTTCGCCCGGGACGTCTACACCTTCCTCCATCTGCCGCTGGTCGCGGGCGTCGTGCTCTGCGCGCTCGGCATGAAGAAGGTCCTCACGCAGGTCGCCGACACCGGTCACTACGGCCTCGCCGAGCCCCTGCACGGGGTCGTCGCCTGGTCCCTGACCGGAGGCGTCGGCGTCTTCCTGCTCGGCGCCGCCGCGATCGTGCTGCGCACGACGGGTCGGCGGCCGACCGCCCTGGCCGTCGGCGGGGTGGGCTGCCTCGCGGCGGGCCCGCTCGTGGGGCTCGTCCCGGCCCTGCCGGCGCTCGCGGTCCTCGCCACGACGACGGCGGTCCTCGTCGCGCTGCACGGCCGGCGGGCCCCGGCGGTCCTCACGGCGGCGGAGGCGTAACCGCCCCCGGGGTCCGTCCTGTTGGAGGAAAGTGACGGTTCGCCGCGCCCGTACGAGTCGATCGAACAAGGCTCCGGCCACCGGCGGCCGGACGGGCGGGGTGCTCGGCAGACTGGGCCCATGGCCCCCTCCACGCCCACCCTCATAAGTTCCGTACGCCGTGCGCTCGTTCTGCTCGAAACGGTCGCAGAGCACGGCGAGATCACCGCCAAGCGGCTCGCCCGTGAGACGCGGATGCCGCTGCCGACCACGTACCACCTCCTGCGGACCCTGGTGCACGACGGCTATCTGCGGCGCGAGCGCGGGACGTTCCGGCTCGGGCCCGCCGTGCCCGGGCTCTCCGCCCGGGGGCCGGGGCCGGGTCCCGGTCCCGGGCCCGGGCCCGGTCTGCGGCTCGCCGAGTGGCTGGGGGTGCTGCGGGACGAGCTCGGCGCGCCCGTGTACTACGCGGACTTGGCCGACGGGGAGGTGCGGGTGGTGGCCTCGGCGGAGAGTCCGGAGCACCGGGCGGTCGAGGAGTGGGCGGACTTCCGGACGAGCGCGCACGCCCACGCGCTCGGCCAGTGCCTGCTCGCCCAGCTGTCCCCGGAGGCCCGCCGCACCTATCTGGCCCGGCGGCCGGTGGTCCGGCTGACCCCGCGCACGGTCCGGGACGAGGAGGGGCTCCTGAGCCGGCTCGCCGGGTTACGGCGGGGGGCGCCGGTCCTCGAACGGGAGGAGTACGTCCTCGGCACGGTGTGCGCGGCGGTGCCGATCACGGTGGGCGGGGCCCACTCGGCGGTCGGCTTCTCACTGCCGGTGGGCGAGCGGGCGCGCCTGGAGTCGACGGCGGAGCGCCTGCGGGAGCGGCTCGAACGGGCGCTGACGACGCACGCGTTCACGGTGCTGACCTGACGGGGCCGCACGGGGTGTCCCGACGGACCGCACGGGGGTGTCCCGACGGGCCGCACGGGTGTCCCGACGGGGCCGGTCAGTAGGCGGCCTTGCGGTGGCGGATGAAGGCGCGCAGGCGGATCGTGTCGGCGGCGGTCCAGTCGGGCGGCGGCAGGACCGCCGCCCAGCCGTCGACGGCGCCGGCCCCGTACCGGTGGCCGTGCGGGGCGTCGACGCCGTAGGAGACGGTCATGTCCACGGAGGTCTGCCAGAAGGCGACGAAGGGGAACCAGCCGATCTCGGGCGTGACGTCGGGGCCGAGCGGTTCGTCGAGCCACTCGGGGCGGTCGAGGAGCAGTTCGGGCGACCACCAGACGACGGGGTCGGAGGCGTTCTGGAGGTAGACCGCGCGCGGCCGTTCCCAGGCGGCGGCGGGGCGTTCGAGGTCGGTGCCGGGGAACTGCGCGAAGCGGATGTGGGCGCCGCCGCGGTACTCGGGGCGCCAGACGGGGCTGCCGGGGTCGCGGTCGCGGCGGATCTCGCGGGAGATCGGGGAGAAGTGCGGGGCGCCCATCAGGAGGGCGCCGTCGGTTCCGGCGAGGAGTGCGTCGGCGGTGCCGAAGGAGGCTTCGACGGCGTAGGCGCCGAGGCTCTCGCCGGTGACGACGAGCTTCGGCCGCCGGTCGGCGGGGAGGGCGTCGAGGCGGGCGCGGACGGCGTCGAGGAGGGCCCGGGTGGCCTGTCCGGCCTTCTCCTTGTCGACGAGGAAGGAGACCCAGCTCGGGAGGTACGAGTACTGGACGGCGACGATCGCGGTGTCGCCGCCGTACATGTACTCCAGGGCCTCGGCGACGTTCGGGTCTATCCAGCCGGTGCCGGTGGTCCCGGCGACGGCGAGGACGGCCCGGTCGAAGGCGCCGGTCCGTTCGAGTTCGCGGACGGCGAGGCGGGCCTGGGCGGCGAAGGGGCGGTCGTCCGTGAAGGCGGCGGGCAGCGCGGAGGGTATGTAGACGCGGACCGGTTCGCGGGCGGGCCGGCCGGTCCAGGCGGTGAGGGCGGAGCGGGTGGGCGTGGAGCCGGTGAAGTTGCGGCCCTGGTAGCCGAGGTCCCGCCAGGGGACGAGCGAGCCGGGGCCGCCGGAGACGTGGCGGGACGCGGGGCGCCGGATGCCGTCCTTGGTGCCGCCGTTGGTGGCCTCTGCGATGCGGTCGGCGAGGTCGACGACGCCCCGGTCGAAGACGACGTCGCGGACGCCGACGAGGACGACGAGGGCGGAGAGCGCCGCGCCGACGGCGAAGGCGACGGGGCGCGGCAGGAGCCGGCCGAGGAACCGGATCAGGGTGACGGCCCCGAGGCGTACGGAGCGGGCGACGAGGAGCGCGGCGATGAGGAGGCCGAGGGCGATCAGCGCGATCATCGGCGTGTGCCAGGTGAGGGTCGGCGGGAGGTCCTGGAGGACCCGGAGCTGACGCTGCATCCGGGCGCTCTCGGAGATGAGCCAGACGGCGAGGACCGGGCTGAGCAGCCAGTACGCCTGCCAGCAGCGGGTGCGGATCCGCTCGCCGGGGCGGCGGCGCACGAGGACGCGGAAGAGCCAGGCGAGGGTGGAGCCGAGGGCGTAGCCGATGGCGGCGGTGATGCCGCCGACGATCCCCTGGAGGAACCAGGGGCGGGGCACGAGGGAGGGGGTGAGGCTCGACCAGAAGAAGACGGTGGCTAAGCAGAGCGCGGTGAGGTCGGGCCAGCGGCGGATGCGGTACGAGGGATCGGGGCGGTCCCAGTAGGGGCGCCGGGCGAAGGCGAGGAGCCGGGCGGCGGCCCGGTTCGTGGCACCGGTGGTGCGGGGGTCCGTGGCCGTCGTGGTGTCGGGGCCCGGGCCGGACGCGGGTCCGGCGGACCGATCGGGGCTGGTGTTCCGGTCGGTCGAGGTCATCGGATCAGCCTCGTACGTCCGTACACCGGTCCGCAAATCGAATTCCCGCCGGGGTCCGCGCCGGCCCGTGGCCGGGTCCGCGCGGTCAGCGGGCGGGGTCCTCCCGGGGGACGGGAGGCTCGGTCACCGGGGCGGGCGCCGGTTCGGCGGGCTCGGCGGAGCGGCGGTCGGCGCGCTGGGCGCGGGAGGCCTCGGCGCGCAGCAGGGCCTGGAGGACGGCGTACGGGTCGACGGGCATGGCGGAACTCCTCGCGGGGGGGGTGATGTAGGGGCGTGCTGCCGGGAGGTGCGGGCCTCTCAGCAGCGCATCACCTCGCGCCGGGGCGCGTCGCCACGCGGGGCGAGTACGGGAGCGGGGCCGGTGGTACGGGAGCGCCGGGCGGTACGGGGGCGGCGGCGCGCCGGGGCGGGCCGGAGGCGCGTGCGGTGCCGCCGGGTCCGGCCGGGGAGCCCGGCCTCGGCGGCGGCCGGTTCGCACGTCTCGCCGCCCGTGTCGGGGGCCGGGCCCGCGGCGGCGGCGCGGAGTTCGGCGCCGCCGGGAAGGGCGTGGGCGGCGCCCGCGCCGAAGAGGGCGGTGAGGACGAGGAGGAGCGCGATCCACCGGCGCGCGCCCGGCGCGGGACGCGTCCGGCGGCCCGCCGGGGTGGCGGGTTCCGCGGTCGGCTCGGGCACGGGGCTCACGGAGATCCGTCATGCCCCGCCAGGGTGGGCGCGCGGCGGTCCGGGGCCGAGATCCGCCCGGGCGGCCTACGTCCGGGGCCCCTGATTCACCGCACCGGCCGCGCGGGCGGTCACGGCCGGGCCTCGGCCTCCCCTGCCGCCGCGCGCTGCTTGCGGGCTGACATCCACGCGTACACGAGCACGCCGGCGAAGAGGAACAGGACGCCCTGGTAGACGGCGGCGTAGCCGGAGCCGGCGACGAGCCAGAGGGAGAAACCGAAGGCGGCGAGGGCGAGGACGGCGTCGCGGACGAGCCGGGGGCGGTGGACGCGGTCGGCCTGGCCGGAGAGCAGGAAGTGGATCTGCGCGGCGGTGGAGAGGAGGTACGGGACGGTGGCGGTGAAGGTCGTGACGAGGACGAGGGTCTCGAAGACGCCCTGCGTGCCGGCCGTGTAGTTGTAGACGGTGAGCAGGGAGGCGAGGACGACGGTCACGGCGACGCCGACCGTCGGGACGCCGCGCCGCTTGTGGGCGAAGGCCTTCGGGAAGAGTCCGTCGCGGGCCGCCGCGTACGGGGTCTGGGCGCTGAGCAGCGTCCAGCCGTTGAGCGCGCCGACCATCGAGACGAGCGCCATGCAGGCGATGGCGGTGCCGCCCCAGGAGCCGCCGAACATGACGTTCACGGCGTCCGAGAAGGGGGCGGAGGAGTCGACGAGCCGGTCGTGGGGGACGGTGCCGAAGACGGAGAGGGTGCCGAGGAGGTAGATCGTGGCGGCGCCGAGCGTGCCGAGGATGGTGGCGCGGCCGACGTTGCGCCGGGGGTCCCGGACCTCGCCCGCGCTGACGGCGGCGGACTCGACGCCGAGGTAGCTGAAGAGCAGGATCGCGGCGGAGGCGGAGACCGCGCCGAGGGCGCTGCCCTCGCTCGCCCGGAAGGGGCCGAGGTTGGCGCTGTCGAAGAAGAAGAGCCCGCCGACGGCGACGAGCAGCAGGGGCACGAACTTGAGGACGGTCGCGACGAGCTGCACGGCGCCGACGTACCGGGTGCCGGCGAGGTTGGCGAGGGCCGGGAGCCACTGGAGGGCGAGGGCGGCGGCGATGGTGGCGGCCTTCGACTCGTGGACGGGGATCAGGACGTCGAGGTAGCCGACGGCGGCGACGGCGAGGGCGGCGTTGGAGACCCAGGTGGTGATCCAGTACGACCAGGCCGCCAGGAATCCGGCGAAGCCGCCGAAGGCCTCGCGGGCGTACACGTAGGGTCCGCCGGTCATCGGGAGGCGCCGGGCGAGGCGGCCGAAGACGAGGCCGAGGGCGATCGCGCCGAGGGTGAGGACGCCGAAGGCGACGAGGCTGATCGTGCCGTAGGGGGCGACGGAGGCGGGGAGCAGGAAGATGCCGCCGCCGATGATGTTCCCCATGACGAGCGCGGTCGCGACGGGGAGTCCGAAGCGGCGGGCGTGTCTGTTCGCGGGGGGAGCGGTGTCCGTGCCGGGTCCGGTCTGTGGAGTTGTGGCCGTGCTCATGGGGTGGTGCGCCTTCCGTCGTACAAGCGCGGACATCGTCCGGTAACGACGAACAAGCGTCCAAATCAGCGGTTTTTGTCCTGTACGACCCCGCCATCAACCGGAAGATCTGATTCCGATCGATGCGGGGGCGGGGAAATCTCCAGCGCCGGTCCCAGCGGTCCCACCGGCCCCAGCGGCACCTGCGGGCCCGCCGACTCACGCAGCCAGCGCCGCAGCACCCGGTGGATCCGCTCCGCGCCGACCAGCTCCTCCCCCGCGCCGACCGGCGCCGACAGCTCCGGCGGGGACAGCAGGAAGGGGTGCGACTGCTCGCCGCCGAGCCCGCCGTGCGAGCCGATCTGCTCCTCGAAGGCGTGCACGGTGCCGGTCGCCGGGTCGTACATCGAGTTGACCATGATGTCCGCGACGTGCGGGAAGCCGTCCGTACGGCGCACGGCGTCCGCCGCGCCCCGCCCGAAGACGGCCAGCGGCCCCTCGTCGGCGAGCTCGGCGACCGGCACCTCCACCCCGTCGCGGGCGAGGACGAGCGAGCCGTGCTCGGCACTCGCCACGAGCACGAAGCCGACGCCCGGGTGATGGGCGAGGGTCCGCAGGAGCGCCGGGTGGCGCCGGTCGATCTCCTCGCGGGTCATCCGGTGCGGCACGTCGGGGAAGGAGATCAGACCGAGGTTTCCGGAGGCGAGGACGACCGGCTCGGAGGGCTTGGCGGGCAGCTCGCGCGCCGTCTCGCCGCTCTCGTCCAGCGGCCGGTGCAGGGCGCTGCGCAGCGCGTCCCTGGCCGCGTCGCGCGCCTCCGAACCGCTGCGGGTGCGGCGGACGCGGCGCGGCACCGGCAGCCCGCACCCGGCCCGTACGAGCTCCTTGAGCGAGAGGCCGTACGCCGACTCGAAGGTCTCGCCCGGGCTCTGCCCGTGGTCGGAGAGGAGCACGATCCGGTACGGGCGCGGAGCGTGCTCGGCGACGGTCTCGATCAGCGCGATCGCACGGTCGAGGCGGCGCAGGACCTGGTCGGTGTCCCGGCCGTGCGGTCCGGAGTGGTGGGCCACCTCGTCGTACGCGACGAGGTCGGCGTAGACCGCGGTCCGCCCGGCCAGCATGTCCCCCATCACGGCGGAGACCACCACGTCCCGCTCGACGACCGTCGCGAAGGCGCGGACGAAGGGGTACGTGCCGCCGCGCGAGACCCTCGGGGTCTCGCTGCGCAGCAGCGCCCGGGTGGACTGGCACATCTCGCGGACGCACTCGGTGACGAGCGAGCCGGCGGTGCGGACGGCGTTGGCCGGGTCGGAGAAGTACGCGAAGTAGCCGGCGCGGGAGCGGTTGCGGCGGCCGCGCCGGGCGGCCATCGACAGGACCAGGGCGAGCTGGTCGGCGCCGCCGCTGAAGAGGTTGCCGCGGGAGGCTCCGTCGAAGGTGAGCAGCCCGCCGTCGCCGGTGCGGCGCACGGCCCGCCGCTGGAGCTCCACGGCGCTCGCGGGGCGGTTGGACACCATGAGCCGGCCGGTGTCCTTCTCGTACCAGCGGAAGGCGGGTACGTCCTCGTTGGAGCCGTGCAGGATGCCGAGCTGGCTGGCGCCGGTCTGGCTGGACCAGTCGGTGCGCCAGGGGGTGAGCCGGTGGCCGGTGTCGAGCCAGCCGGCGACGGTCGGCATGAGCCCGTCGGCGACGGCGGCGCGCAGCACGTGGTGGCCGACGCCGTCGAGCTGGAGGAAGACGGTGCCGGGGACGGCCTCCGACGCGTCGTCGGGGTCGCGGGGCCGGGTGCGGCCGGTGAGCCGGTAGAGGCGGCGGCGGTAGGCGTCGTCGTCGCGGACGGCGAGGGCCGTGGAGGTCGCGGAGGCGACGGCGGACATGACGGCGGCGACCACGACGGCCGTCTCGGGGTCGGCGGCGCCGCGCCCGTCGGGGATCAGCCAGAGCGCGACGAGCAGCAGCGAGCCGTTGAGGAAGAAGACGAGCAGGCCGAGGACGAGCGCAGGGACGAGGAGGAGGGCGCGGACGATCACCGGCCACACGAGCGCGCCGAGCAGACCGAAGGCGCCCGCGGCGGTGGCCGCGGTGACGGCCGTTCTCGTCATGCTGTCGCCGTCGGCGGACTGGAGCTCGAAGTCGGGCAGCAGTCCGGCGAGGACGAGCATGGTGAGGGTGGACACCGCCCAGACCACGATCATCCGCATCACCGTGGCACTCGCGGTCCGCCAGCGGCCGGCGCCACCCCATCGCCCGTCTCCCACGCCCGATTCACCTTTCGCCCGTTTCCTGCCTCAAGCGTGGCACAACGCCCACGGTCAAGACGGAAAACGGGTGACGTCGGACGGCCCGGGTGTGTCAGGTCGCACCCTCGCGCGCCGCACGGTACGGAAGGGTCAGGAGCCGTCGTACGCGGCGGCGGTCACGAGCGAGTCGTCGTAGCCCGCGGTGGTCACGAGCCGAGTCGTCGTAGCCGGCGACGGTCACGAGCCGAGTCGTCGTGGCCGGCGACGGTCACGAGCCGTCGTAGCCGGCGGTGGGCATGGAGAGCCGGCGGTGCACGCCGGCCTTGGCCGCCGTGTCGTACGCCGGTTCGTCGAGGCCGACCGTCTCGACCCGCACCCCGCGGCGCTCGCACTCGGCGCGGAAGCCCGGCACCGAGGTCAGCGCACGGGCGAGGACCCGTTCGTTGGCGGCGACGAACAGGTCGACCTCACCCGCCTCCACGTCCTCCCACAGGGCCGCGTGGTCGGGACGGATGCCGTAGAAGAGGAGCCGGCGGGCGAGCACGTACCCCTTGTCGACGGCCCAGCGGGCGCACAGCTCGTGCTGGCCGCGCGTGTCCACCAGGAAAGGGTCGCTGTCCAGCTCTTCGAGCGGGGTGAGGCTGGCGATCGCCGCCACCCGAACGTCGTCCATGGACCGACCCTACTGGGGAACGGGACGGCCGAACATCCTCCGGAGCACGCTCCGGACATTTACCCTCGTTACGGAGTTACGGAACGGTCGCGGACATCAGGGCGCGGCGGCCGGAGCCCCGAAGGACGGTAGGCGGAGAACGGAAGGCGGCATGCCGGTGGAGGTCACCTGGTGGGGTCACGCGACCTGCACGGTCGAGGACTCCGGGGTCCGCTTCCTCACCGACCCGCTGTTCGCGCGGCGGTTCGCCCACCTGCGACGGAGGCGCGGCGCCCTGCCCCCGCCCGAGGCCGTACGCGCCGAGGCCGTCCTCGTCTCGCACCTGCACGCCGACCATCTGCACCTGCCCTCGCTGGCCCGGCTCGCGCCGGGGACCCGGGTCGTGGTGCCCCGCGGGGCGCCCGCCGCCGTACCGGGGCTGCGCAAGCTCGACGGGAACGGGCTGCGGCTGACCGAGGTCGAGCCGGGCGACACGGTGACGGTCGAGGGCGTGACGGTACGGGTCGTGCCGGCGCTCCACGACGGGCGGCGGCTGCCGGTCGGGCCGCACCGCTCCCCCGCGCTCGGGTACGTCGTCGAGGGCGAGGCGCGGACGTACTTCGCCGGGGACACGGGTCTCTTCGACGGGATGGCGGAGGCGGTGGGTCCGGTGGACGTGGCGCTGCTGCCGGTCGGCGGCTGGGGGCCGTACCTCGGGCACGGGCACCTCGACGCGGGCCGGGCCGCCCAGGCGCTCGCCGCGCTCTCGCCCGCCGCCGCGGTGCCCGTGCACTTCGGCACGTACTGGCCGATCGGGCTCGACGGGGTCCGGCCGCACGAGTTCCACGCGCCGGGGGACGAGTTCGTCCGGCACGCGGCGCGGCTCGCGCCGAAGGTGGCGGTGCACCTGCTCGCCCACGGCGAGCGGGTGCGGCCGGAGGTCGCGCGGTGATGGACGGTCTCGTCCGGCTCGCCGGGGCCGTGCGCGAGCTGCCGCCCGAGTCGACGCAGCAGGCGGTCGGCTACCCCTCGCTGTTCCTGCTCGTGGCGCTGGGCGCGCTGGTGCCGATCGTGCCGACGGGCGCCATCGTCAGTTCGGCGGCGGTGGTGGCCTTCCACCAGACGTCACCGCTGTCGCTGCTCTACGTCTTCCTGGTGGCGGCGTTCGCCGCGTTCCTCGGGGACATCGCGCTGTACTGGCTCGGGCAGCGCGGGGTCCGGTCGCGCAACGGCTCGCGGTGGCTGGCCGCGCTGCGGGGCCGGGTGACGCCGGAGCGGCTCGCGCAGGCGCAGGAGCGGCTCGACAGCCATCAGGTGTCGGTGCTCGTGCTGTCCCGGCTGGTGCCTGCGGGGCGGATCCCGGTGATGCTGGCGTGTCTGCTCGCGCAGATGCCGCTGCGGCGCTTCGCGCGGGGGGACGCGGCGGCGTGCCTCGCGTGGGCGGCGACGTACCAGCTGATCGGGATCCTGGGCGGTTCGCTCTTCCCGGAACCGTGGCAGGGGGTCGTGGCGGCGGTGGGTCTCACGCTGCTGCTCAGCGCGATCCCGGCGCTGTGGCGGCGGATGCGGGGATCTTCCGGGCGGACGGCGGGGCCGCAGGACACCTCGGGCACGTCGGGCACGTCGGGTACGTCGGGTACGTCGGGAGCTTCGGGTACGTCGGGTACGTCGGGAGCTTCGGGTACGTCGGGCGCCTCTGGTGCTTCGGGTACGCCGGGCGCCACGGGTGCCTCAGGTGCCTCGGGTGCCTCAGGGCGTGAGCACCCGTGAGGCGCCGACCGGGAGGTCCCACAGGTCCTCGCGGGGCAGCCCGGCCTTGTCCCAGGCGGCTCTGACCCGGGTGAGCGGTTCCAGGACGGGTTCGGAGGACAGGACGAAGGTCGCCCAGTGCATGGGGGCCATCCGTCGTGCGCCCAGGTCCTGGTGGGCGCGGACGGCCTCCTCCGGGTCCGTGTGGACGTCGCTGAGCCACCAGCGCGGGTCGTAGGCCCCGATCGGCAGCAGCGACAGGTCGATGCCCGGGAAGCGGCGGCCGATCTCGGCGAACCAGTGGCCGTACCCCGTGTCTCCCGCGAAGTGGACGCGGCGCCCCGCCGGGTCGGTGAGCACCCAACCGCCCCACAGGGAGCGGCAGGTGTCCAGGAGCGTGCGCTTGGACCAGTGGTGGGCCGGGACGAAGTCGAAGCGCACGCCGTCCAGTTCGGCCGCCTCCCACCAGTCGAGCTCGGTCACGCGGCCGAACCCGCGGCGCGCGAACCAGCGTCCGAGCCCGGCCGGGACGAACACCGGGGTGTGCCGGGGCAGTCGCCTCAGGGTGGGGGCGTCGAGGTGGTCGAAGTGGTTGTGGCTGATGACGACGGCATCGACGGGCGGCAGGTCCTCCCAGCGGACCCCGACCGGGGTGAGCCGGGCCGGGGTGCCGAAGATGCGGCGGGACCAGACGGGGTCGGTGAGGACGGTGAGTCCGCCGAGGCGCAGGATCCAACTGGCGTGTCCCGCCCAGGTGACGGCGAACGTGTCGGGTCCGGCGGGCGGCAGCGGCCCCGGCTCGAAGGGGAGCAGGGGGATGTCACGGAGACCTTCGGGGCGCGGGCGGACGGCGCCCTCACGGGCCAGTCTCGCCATGGCGCGGACACCGGGGAGCGGGGCGGTGAGCCGGTCGACGAAGGTCCGGGGCCAGTCCGCGCGCAGCCGGCCGATCGGCTGGAGCACGGAGGGGGGAGGCGGGGCGGGCGTCTGTGCGGGATGCGGGGCGGGAGCGGGGGCCGCAGTGGGATCGGAGGAGTACGGGGCCTGTCCGGCCCGGGCGGGGTGTGCCGTCCGTTCGGTCATCTGCGGGCTCCGTTCTGCGCGGCTCGGCCGGGGTGGGCGGGGTGGACGGGGCGGGGCGGGCGGGAAGGAGGGGAGGGATCGTTCACCGGAGTTCCTCCAGGGCTCCTCCGAAGTCCGTCAACGCGCTTGTCACATGCGGGAGTTCCTCGGGATTGCGGGACCCGAGGGTCGCGGCACGCTCCTCCTCGGTGACACCCAGGAACATCTCGGTGCCGAACCGCACGCGCAGGGCGCCGAGTTCGTCGCCGAAGCGGTGGCCGCCGGGGACGGGGGCGCCGAGCCGGGCGGTCAGATGGCTCTCCAGCTCCAGGGAGTCGGTGACGCCGCGGGCGGCGAGTCCCGACCTCAACCGGCCCAGATCCACGTACAGATGACGCCCCGCCTGCGGCGGCCGGGAGAGGGCCCCGGCGGCGAGGGCGGTGCGGTGCGCGGCGGCGGCGAGCCGGCCGTGGACGGTGGCCGCGCGCCGGGCCCGTACGGTCACGTCCTCGGGTTCGTCGAGGGCGTGGGCGGCGGCGGGGGCGAGGGGTCCCGGGATCACGGCGCCGAGGGCGGTGAGGACGTCGAGGACGCGGGCCCTGCGGTCGGTCCAGCGGTCGGCGCGGGACGGGTCGGTGGGCGGGAAGCGGGCGACGGCGCAGGGCCAGGCGGCCGGGGTGAGGAGGGCGCCGCCGAGGTCGCCGATGACGGTGACGTCGTCCGGGCACATCTCGGCGGGACTCAGGAGCACGGTGTCGTGCGGGTGGTGGAGGGTGTCGCGCCAGGTCTCGTCGCTGACGATGTGGAGCCCCTCGGCGACGGCGGCCTCGCAGGCCTCCCGGACGATCTCGGGCGGAGCGACGGTGGCGGTGGGGTCGTCGGCGACGGAGAGCAGCAGGACCCGGGGGTCGCCGCCCTCGGCGCGGACCCGCCGGACGGTCTCCAGGAGGGCGTACGGGTCGGGGACGCCGCCGCATTCGGCGGGGGTGGGCACGTGGTAGGCGGGGCGGCCGAGGAGACGGGCCTGCGGGGTCCACCAGGCGGGGCACGGGCGGGGCAGCAGGAGGTCGCCGCCGTGCGCGGCGATCAGGGCGAGGAGGAGGGTGGGGGCGCCGGGGGCCGCGACGACGTCCTCGGCGTGCGTCCGCAGGCCGCGGCGCCACCAGTAGCCGGCCGCCGCCTCCCGCAGGACGGGGCCGCCGCCGGGGGGCTCGGGGGCGGCCCGTCCGGCCGCGGCGGCGAGGAGGGCGGCGAGCCCGGGGAGGACGGGCAGTCCCGCGTCGGGCGCGGGAGGGCCGTAGCGCACCGGGCCTCGGCCTTCCGGAGCCGTGTGGCGCATGTCCCGTACCTCCTGAGCGCACGGGGGCGCCGGGCAGGCACCCCCGTGCCCTTTATACGAAGGTTCGGGCGGTTCCGCCGCTTCAGGCGACGGTGATCGGGTGACGTACGACCGCGTTGAAGAGGTACCCCTGGGTGTTGTGGACGGCCCGGTCGGGCTGGGTGTTCCCGGCGGCGTCGGTGGTACGGGAGAGCAGGGTGACGGGGCCGGTGGTGTGCGGGCGCCACGGCACGGTCCAGCGGACCCAGCCGCCCCGCTTCGGGGCGTCGAGGAGCCGGGCGTGCCGCCAGTGCGCGCCGCCGTCGGTGGAGACCTCGACGGTCCGCACGGGCGCGAGGGCGGACCAGGCGCGTCCGGTGAGCCGGTGGACGCGGCCGGACTCCAGGGTGGCGCCGAAGGGCAGTTGGTAGGCGGACTTGATGGTCTGGCGGCTGATCGGCTCGCTGCCGCCGGCCGGGTGCGCGGCGCCGAAGAGGCGGTACCAGTCGGTGGACCAGGGCGAACTCAGCGGGCGGGTGGAGACCTCGATGTCGCCGAGCCACTTGATGGACGCGATGCCGACCCAGTTGGGCACCACGAGCCGGACGGGGTGACCGTGGTCGTACGGGAGCGGCTCGCCGTTCATCTCGTACGCGAGGATCACGTCGTCGAAGGCCTTGGCGACCGGCAGCGGGCGGCGGACCCGGCCGTAGTCGACGCCGCCGGAGACGTACGGGTCGTCGAGGCCGCGCGGCTGGAGGTCGACGGCGTCGTGGGCGATCCCGGCGCGTCGCAGCACGTCGGAGAGGCGGACGCCGCGCCAGCGGGCGGCGCCGACGGCGCCGAGCGTCCAGGAGGTGCCCGTGACCGGCTCGCCCTGCTGGCTCGTGTAGAGGCTGCGGCCGTTTCCGGCGCACTCGATCAGGGCCGTTCGGGTGACGGAGGGCAGGTCGCGCAGCTGTCCGTAGGTGAAGTGGACGGGGCTGCGGCCGTGGAGTCCGTCGCCCCAGAGCGTGAGGCGCCAGTCGGCGGCGTCGAGGACGGGGGTGGAGGTGTGGTTGCGGACGAAGAAGCGGTCGTTGGGGGTGAGGAGACCGGTGTCCGCGAAGGAGTCGAACCGGGCCTCGGCGTTGGTGCCCCGGACGGTGAACCACTCGGGCGGGAGTGCCTTGACGATCCCGGGCGCGGCGGCCCCGGCCGTGGTCGCGGCCCCGCCCGCGGGTGCCGCGAGCGCGGGTGCGGCGGCGGCGAGCCCACCGAGGGCGGAGACCGCGGGGGCCGCCGCGAGCAGCTTCAGGAGGGAGCGGCGGTCGGGCGCGGGCGAGTACGGCACGGGACTCCTCGGCAAGGGATGCGAGCGCGCCACCGGGCGGCGGCGGGCCGATCCTAGGGGCGGGGAGGCGGCCCGGACGGTCCGTTCACGGTGCTGTCACACACGAATCCGTCAGGTCGGAACGGGCCGGGTATTACCGCGTAATACAGGAGCGGCCCACGGCCCTCCGGGCCGAGAATGCGGCATGTCGATACGTGAAGCGATTCCCGAGGACGCGGCGGCGCTCGCCGCCGTGCACGTCCTGTCCTGGCGGTCCGCCTACCGCGACCTGCTTCCGGGGCCGTACCTGGACGCCCTGGACCCGGAGGAGCGGGCCGCCGTGTGGCGCGACCGCCTGGCGGCGCCGGACCGGCCCTCGGTGCTCCTGGCGACGGAGGCCGACGGGCGGGTGGTGGCCTTCTCCTGCTTCCGGGCCTGGACCGACACGAATTCCGCCGGGGATTCCGCCGGGGATTCCGAGGACGCCGACGGGGATTCCGGCGCGCTCGACCCCGCCACCACGGCCGAACTGGCCGCGCTGTACGCCCTGCCTGAGGTGTGGGGCGCCGGTGTGGGGCGGGCTCTGCTCGCCGCGTCCACCGAGGCCCTCGTGGCAGCCGGGTTCCGTACCGCCGCCCTGTGGGTCTTCGCGGGGAACGCGCGGGGCCGGCGGTTCTACGAGGCGGCGGGCTGGCGGCCCGACGGCGCGACCGTCCGGGACGTCACGGGCGGTCGGGAGCTGGAGGAACTCCGTTACCGGCGGGAGCTGTTCGACTGACCTTGCGTCCACATCCCAAGACGCCGGTCTCACCATGCGGCGGGAATGCGTACGGTGAGGGAACGCACCCACACCGAGGGAGTCGCTTCCATGACGCATGCCCCCGCCCCGTCCGCGGCCCACGAGACCGCCGTCTACACCCACGGCCACCACGAGTCCGTCCTGCGCTCCCACAGCTGGCGGACCGCCGCCAACTCCGCGGCCTACCTGCTGCCCGAGCTGCGCGCGGGACTGGACGTCCTGGACGTGGGCTGCGGCCCCGGCACGATCACCGCCGATCTGGCCGCGCTGGTGGCGCCCGGCCGGGTGACCGCGGTCGACGCCGCCGAGGACGTCCTGGAGAAGGGCCGGGCGGTGGCCGCCGAACGAGGTCTGGACAACGTCGAGTTCGCCGTCGCCGACGTCCACGCCCTGGACTTCCCCGACGACTCCTTCGACGTCGTCCACGCCCACCAGGTGCTGCAGCACGTCGGCGACCCGGTCCAGGCACTGCGCGAGATGCAGCGGGTGTGCCGCCCCGGCGGGGTCGTCGCGGCCCGCGACAGCGACTACGGGGCCTTCGCCTGGTTCCCCGAACGCCCCGCGCTGGACGGCTGGCTGGACCTGTACCACCGGGTCGCGCGGGCCAACGGCGGCGAACCCGACGCCGGGCGGCGCCTGTTCTCCTGGGCGCGACAGGCCGGCTTCACCGACGTCACGACGACCGCCGGCACCTGGTGTTTCGCCACTCCGGAGGAGCGGGCCTGGTGGAGCGGCCTGTGGGCGGACCGGACGACCGCCTCGGTCTACGCGGAGCTGGCCGTGCGGGGCGGCCACGCGACCGCCGCCGAGCTGACGGCGATCGGGGAGGCCTGGCGGGAGTGGGGCGAGCAGGAGGACGCCTGGTTCATGGTCCCGCACGGCGAGATCCTGTGCCGGGTGTCCTGACCGCGACGCGCCCCTGAACGGGGCCGCCCCGGCCGGAGGCGACGCGCCCTTGGACGAGGCCGCCCCGGCCGGACCCTCCCGTCAGCTCGGCCGCATCCTGAACTCGTAGGCGTACGGCAGTGGTTCGTCGGTGAGCTCCGACCAGATCTCGCCGAGGATCTCGGCGCCCTCGCGCAGGTCCGCGACCTCGAAGCCCGCGTCGAAGACGGCGCGGGCCTCGTCCGTCCTGCCCTCGGCGAGCAGCAGCCTGGCCTCCAGGAGCCGGAAGGCACCTCTCCCCCGGGCCTCTTCGGGGATCCGCTGCCACAACTCCCGGGCGCGGCCGGTCCGTCCGGCGGCGAGCAGTGCGACGACGGCCTCGCGACCGAGGGCGGCGGCCACCGCCTCGTCCTCGGCCGCGCGGTCGGCGTGGTCGGCGTGGTCGGCGTGGTCGGCGTGGTCGGCGAAGGCCTCGGCGAACCGTTCGGCGGCGCGGGCCGGGTGTCCGTCCTCCCGGTCGGCGACGGCGAGGCAGTGGAGCAGCGGCCAGCGCACGGCGGCCTCGCGCAGGCCGCGTTCCCAGCTCCGTACCGCCTGGGCGCGGTCTCCGGCGTGCCACTGGGCGATGCCGAGGTGGTACTCGGTGGAGGGGTCAGCCGGGGCGGTCTCCAGCATGTCCCGCCAGGGCGCCGAGACCAGCGGCGCGCCGGGCGGGGTGCCCTTCTCGGGGGCCGGCAGGACTCCGGTGTGCAGGAGCGCGCGCCAGGGTTCCTGCTCCGGCCCGAGCGTCGACTCGGGGAACGGAGTCCCGGGCAACTCGTAGTTTCCGCGCAGGACTTCGAGGGCGCCCCAGCCGGAGCCGACGGCGAGGACGGTCTCCGGTGCGGCGTCGGCGGACCGCTCCCGCCAGGCCGTGTACGCCTCCTCGACCCCGGCGGGCGGCAGCGCCGACGCGAGGCCGCTCTCGACCGCGGCGCGGGCCGCGTCCCAGTCGTCGCCGAGGGCCGCGGCGGGGTCGGCGGTGAGCGGTCCGTACGCCTCCAGCCAGCTGAACTCCCCGCCGCCCGGCAGCTCCAGGTGCTCCAGTTGGGTGCGGGCGAGGCCGGCCTGGATCTCGGCGTAGCCGGGGGTGCCGGGTTCGGTGAGCCACTCCTGCCAGCGCCGGCCGCCGCGCTCCCGGCCCCACACGAAGAGTTTGCGGCCGCGCAGCGTGTCGGTGGAGGTCTGGACGAGGCCGGTGCCGTCCGCGTCGAGGGAGGCGATCCAGCGGCGCTGCCCGTCGGGCAGGTCGTAGAACCAGTCGGCGGCGTGGTCGGAGCCGAGCGGGTACGAGCGGTCGACGCCGCCCTCGGCGACGGGGACGGGGACGCGGCGCAGCCCGCGCTCGTAGCCGTGGTGCCAGGCCGCGTCGGCGGGGGCGATGACGCGCCGGTCCTCGGGTACGGCGGTGTTGGACCACCAGTAGACGGGGGCGGGCCGCTCGTGGGGGTTGCGGACGCGGACGCCGACGTGGAGGAACTCGGAGCCTTCCGGGAGCCAGAGGTCGACCTGGAAGGGCAGGTCCCGCAGGCGCTCCCATTCCCACAGGCGGAGCATCGGGCCGCCGTCGGGCGCGCGGACGACCGCCGCGTGCAGGGGCGAGCAGGAGAGGGTGGTGTGGCCGGTGGCTCCGATGTTCCACTCGATGCCGCCGGAGAACCAGGCGCCGTTGAGGGCGAAGGCCGCCGGCTGGAACACCGGGTTGCGGTAGAGGAGTTCGCGTCCGGTGGGCTTGTGGTGCAGGGAGTGGACGCGGCCGCCGAGGCCGGGGAGCACGGTCGCCCGGAGCAGGTCGTTCTCGATCACGACCGCGTCGAGGTCGGTGGGTGTGCGTGCGCGCCCGTAGCCGTCCCGTACGGGCGCGGGCAGCAGGCTGCGCAGGGGCGCGTGTCCGATGCCCCGGGCCATGTCGCGCGGGAGTTCCGCGAGGGTCTGTTCGTCGACCGCGTGCGTCCCGTGATGGGTGCGCAGGGCGGGCAGGGGGTTGTCCGGGCCCAACGGGGCCGCGGGCAGCGTCAGTACGGCACGTCGTACGGTCGTCATCCACCCATGGAACACGCCGGGGCCCGTCCTGACCAGGGGCTCTCGCGCCGTAGTGTGGAAGGCCGGTGCCGGTGCCGTTATCGGTGCCGGTGCCGTCGTCGTCGGCGGCAGCGGCAGCGGCAGCGGCAGCGGCAGCGAACAGCGGGACGGGGAGGACGAGGAATGGGCATGGGTACGCAGCACACCTACCGGGTCATCGTGCGCGGCACGTTCGACGGTCTGTCGGAGGAGAGCCGGACCCGGCTTCTCGCCGAGGTGGACGCGCACGGGCTGACCGCGATGCGGTTCACGGAGGAGGGCTCGCTCTCGTACGACCGGACGCTGAAGCACTTCTCGTACCGTGTGGTCGTCGTCTCCGACGCGGCGGACGGCGACGAGATGGCGGGCGCGCTGGCGGAGGACCGGGTGGAGACCGCGCTCAAGGAGCTCGGCCACGGGTACAAGGGGCTGCGCTCGACCGTGACGGACCTCGACACCATGAAGATCAACTACAAGCGCTGACACCCGGACCCGACGGCCGCGGCTACGGGCTCTCAGGGCTCACCGGGGCGGTGATCGCCCAGCGCTCGTGGTCCCGCCAGGCTCCGTCGATGAACAGCATCGCGGGCGAGAAGCCCTCCAGGCGGAAGCCCGCGCGGCGGACGAGCGCGCGGGAGGCGGTGTTGCCGGGCTGGATGTTCGCCTCCAGGCGGTGCAGCTCCAGCGGCCCGAAGGCGTACGCCAGGAGCAGGCCGAGGGCCTCGCCGAGCAGTCCGCGTCCGGCGGCGTGCGCGAAGGCTCCGTAGCCGAGGGCGCCGCTGCGGAAGGCGCCGCGGACGATGTTGTTGATGTTGACGAAGCCGGCGATCCGGTCGTCCTCCGCGCGCTCGGCGTGTTCGCACACGAGGAATCCGGCGCGCGCGGGGTCCTCGACGAGCACGCTCGCGTAGCCGGCGTACGCCTCGGGCGTGCACGGCGGGAACAGCCAGGGCCGGTGGAGCTCGCGGCTCTCGCGGGCGCGGGCGGTGAACTCGTCCGCGTCGTCCGGGGAGAAGGGGCGCAGGCCCACACGGGGTCCGGCGGCGAGAAAGCGTCCAAGATCGTCGGGCATGGACCCAGGGTAGGACCCGCCCGGGACGGAGGCCTCTCGCCCGACGCGCACGAGGCTTACGGCGCGCACGAGGCTTGCGGGACGTACGAGGCTTGCGGGGCGTACGAGGCATACGACGCGCCCGCCGGTCAGCGGCGGGCGCGCGGTCAGCGAGGGACGGGCGGTCAGCGACGGGCGGTGCGGACGCGGGGCGGGCAGGTCTCGCCCTTGCGTACGACCCCGATCGTGACCGCCGTCCGCCGGTCGAGGTCCGCCTCCGCCGCGGGGTACTGCGTGCACACCCGCCAGTTCGGCGGCCACAGCACCCGCCGGTCCCGTCCGCTCGCGTCGTGGACGTCGAGCCGGGTCCGGCGGTCGAGCCGGGTGAAGACCCGCCACAGCGGTACGCCCAGGAGGTCCGGCATGGGCCGGGTCCCGGCGCCTTCGCCCGGCAGGGCGGGTTCCTCGGCCGAGGAGACGGCGACGGCCGCGAGTGCGAGGACGGCGGTCGCGCCCACGACGGCGGCCCGCCTCACTTCTGCCTCCGGGCCGCGGCGTAGTAGCCGCAGGCCGCGCCGAGGAGGGCGGTCGAGAGGAGCGCCAGGTAGAGCGGCATGGACACCTCCGGGATCAGGATCCGGATCCTGACCTCGCGGGTGTTCTCGAAGATGAAGACCAGAGTGAGGACCGCGACCGCCGTCATCGCGATCCGGCCCGGGGTGAAGGCTCCGCTGAACCGGGACGTGCCGCCCGCGCGGGGCGCCCCCGACGTCTCCTTGGGACTCATGCCCGGCCCTCTCCTCCGTCGTGCCGTCGGTCGTGCCGCCGGTGGTGCCCGTCGGCCGTACCCGGCCCGCGCCGCGGGCAGGCCGTGGGTCCAGAATGGGGCGAGTCGAGCCTCACCGTGACGGTGGGAAGAGCCGTACGGGTGACTTGTCAGACAACGTGGGCCGACTACGGTGGTGCCGGACACCGGCGGGGACCAGACGAGGAGGCGGCCGTGGCGGTCAGCGGACAGCGGCGGCGGCCGGTCGTGGCGCTGTACGAACGGATCGCGGACGCCGTCCACGACGGCACCTACCCGCCGGGCTCGACACTCCCCTCCGAGCCGAAGCTCGCCACCGAACTGGGCGTGAGCCGGCCCGCCCTGCGCGAGGCGCTGCTGCTGCTCCAGGAGGACGGGCTGCTCACCGTGCGCCGCGGGGTCGGCCGGACCGTCAACGACCGTCCGCCGCGCCGGGGCTTCGAGCACATCCAGCCGCTGGAGGAGCTGATCGGCGCGGGGGATCCGCTGCGCGTGCGGGCGCTGCTGCGGACGGTGGAGGAGCCCACCGACTTCACGACGCAGCACCTGCTCGCCCCGGCCCGCGCCGAGCTGCGGTTCTGGGAGTCCGTGCTCACCGGGGAGGGCACGGCGGCGGCGCTGAGCCACGAGTGGGCGGCGGCCGACGACGTGCTGGACCGGGTGCACCCGGAGTTCGCCCGCGCCCTGCGGGCCACGGATCCGGACGCCCCCGCGAGGGGCGGTCCCGCCCCGGCCGCCTCGATGCTCGCGGTCCTCGTCACCGCCTCGCGCGAGACGGCCCTGAGCGCGCACAGCGGCATCACGGCGACGCTGCTCGGGCGGCGGCGCGGCGACCAGCTGGGCCGCGCGGCGGACACCCCGGCCGTCCTCGTGACGCAAGTCGTACGCGTCGGGGAGACCCCGGTCCTGGCCGCCAAGCACATGCTGCCGACGGGCGCCCCCGCACTGCCGGTGCTCCAGTCGCACTGAGCGGTACGGAGACGGGTCCGCGCCCCGCACCGAACGGGCCCACACCCCCGTCGGGCCGCCCACAGTCCACCCACCGGCACGCCGCCGGAGGCCCGCCCTCACCCCGTCGAAGCCCCGCCGGCACCCCCTCGAACGCCACCCCTTCACGGCCGTCGCCGCACGCCCCTCGGCCGTGGCGTACACTTCCCCGCCATGCACTTGTCTGACAACCCTGCCACGCCTGCCGCCGCCACCGTCTCCGAGTGGATCCGCCGGGCCCCCAAGGCCGTTCTCCACGACCACCTCGACGGCGGGCTGCGCCCCGCGACGATCGTCGAGCTGGCGCGGGAGCACGGCTACACCGCGCTGCCGACCGAGGACCCGGCCGAGCTCGCGGTCTGGTTCCGGGACGCCGCCGACTCCGGCTCGCTGGAGCGGTACCTGGAGACCTTCGCCCACACCTGCGCGGTGATGCAGACCCGCGAGGCGCTGACCCGCATCGCGGCCGAGTGCGCCGAGGACCTGGCGGCGGACGGTGTCGTCTACGCCGAGATCCGATACGCCCCCGAGCAGCACCTGGAGGGCGGGCTGACCCTCGACGAGGTCGTCGAGGCGGTCAACGACGGCTTCCGCGAGGGCGAGCGCCGCTCCGGCGGGCGGATCACCGTCCGTACGCTCCTCACCGGCATGCGGCACACGGACCGCTCCCTGGAGATCGCGCGGCTGACGGTCGCCCACCGGGAGAACGGCGTGGCGGGCTTCGACATAGCCGGCGGCGAGATCGGCAACCCGCCGGCCCGCCACCTCCCCGCCTTCCAGCACCTGAAGCGGGAGAACTGCCACTTCACGATCCACGCGGGCGAGGCCGTCGGCGCGGAGTCGATCCACGAGGCCGTGCAGGTCTGCGGCACCGAGCGGATCGGCCACGGCGTGCGGATCACGGACGACATCGCCGAGGACGGCACCCTGGGCCGGCTCGCCGCGTACGTCCGGGACAACCGCATCGCCCTGGAGGTCTGCCCCACCTCGAACCTCCAGACCGGTGCCGCCAAGGACTACGCCTCGCACCCGATCGACGAGCTGCGCCGCCTCGGCTTCCGCATCACGCTCAACACCGACAACCGGCTGGTCTCCGGCACCACCATGAGCGAGGAGTTCCAGCACATGGTGGACGCCTTCGGCTACGGCCCTGAGGTGTTCGAGGAGTTCACGGTCGCCGCCCTGGACGCCGCCTTCCTGCCGCTGCCGGAGCGGCAGCGGCTGATCGACGAGGTCGTCCGTCCCGGGTACGCCGCGCTCTAGCGGGAGCCTTGGGAGGGTGCTAGCCGACCCTTCCGCCGACGATGGGCAGCTCCAGCGTCCCCGTGTCCTCGGGGGCGCTGGTGACGATCACGGGCTTGATGCCCCGGTTGCCGAAGTAGGCCGAGTCGCTGGCCGCGATCACGAACTCCATCCGGTGGCCGGTCTCGTAGCGGTGCACGATGCCCGGCAGCTCCACGGTGAACGGGCGCCGCACGTCCGGCACCCGGACCGGCGCGACGAGCTTGTTGACCAGGGTCTTCTTGCCGTCCGGCGCGATGTCGTAGACCTTGGCGAAGAGCACCAGCTTGTCGGCCGCGTCGCCGGAGCCCTGGACGAGCTCGGTGCTCGGCGAGACGACCTTGAGGGTGGCCTTCGGGGAGCCGACGACGTCGACCGGGGCGCTCAGCGGGGCGCTGGTCCAGCCGAGGTAGGTGCCTTCGGTGTCGGAGAGCGGGGCGTCGGGGAGTCCGATCAGACCGGCCAGCGAGACCTCGGAGTGGCTCGTCGGGATGAGCCAGTTGCTGTAGGCGCGTGCGCCGAGGGTGACCTTGGACCGGTTGTCGACGAGCTTGCCGTCGCCGGAGAGGTAGAGCTTCTGGCTGAGCGCGGGGACGGCGGTGGCGGTGCCGTAGCCGCTCTGCCAGGAGCGGTAGTAGGCGAACTCGGCGCCCGTGTCCGCGTTCCGGTTGCCGAGCAGGTAGCGGTCGAACCAGGCGAGGATGCGCTGTCCGACGTAGCTCGTCTCCAGATTGCCCTGCGCGAGGTTCAGTTCGCCCTCGCCGGGGTTCATGAGGCCGCCGCTGTGGCCCCAGGACTGCCAGATCATCTTGGTCTCGACCCCGTGGGACTCGAGCTTCTCGTAGGTGTCCTGGGCTTCGTTGAGGTTGAAGAGGCTGTCGGTCTGCCCCTGGATGAGCAGGGTCGGCGCCTTGACCCGGTCCAGGTACGAGGCCGGGGAGACGCTCCGGGCGTAGTCGAGCATCTTCTTCGTGCCGGCCGCCGGGAAGTCGCCGGAGTTCAGCAGTCGGACGGTGTCACAGGCGTCCGTGACGAAGTGCAGGCAGCGGAGCGAGTTGATCCGGCTCGGGTCGAGCGAGGGCGAGAGCAGCATCTGCCCCTCCCCCATCAGGTAGAAGCCGTTGGACCACTGCCACTTGAAGACGCCGGGGGTGGCGCGGTCGGCCCCGTTGGGGGCCAGGGCGTAGGCGAGGTCGTTCCAGGTGATGAGGGGGACGAGGGCGTCGAGCCGGGGGTCGACGGAGGCGGCGGCGAGCTGGACGGCCCCGCCGTAGGAGCCGCCGATCATGCCGACCCGGGGGTCGCCCGCCCCGTCCTTGGTGACGTAGTCGACGCGGGTGCCGTCGTCGGCGGCGCGGGTGCCCGCGAGGAAGTCGACGAGCCGGGCCGCGGCCTGGCCGTCGACGGCCGGGTCGTCGAGGGAGATCAGGCAGCCGGACTTGCCGAAGCCGAGCCCGGAGTAGACGAGTCCGACGTAGCCGCGGGCGGCCAAGGCCTTGCCGAGGACGTCGGTCTGGCCGTCCGCCTTGCTGCCGCCGAAGCCGTTGGTGGCCATGACGGCGGGTGCCGGACGCGTGGCGTCGACCCCGGCCGGCCGGTAGAGATCGGCCTCGACGGTGCAGGTGCGACCGCCGGCGTCGACGGTGAACGTGAGCGGGGTGACGGTGTACGCGCCGGGTTCGGCGGCGCTCACCGGGCCGGCGAGGGCGAGCGGTGCCGCCATCGCCGTACCGGCCAACAGGGCGAGCATCTTGCGGGATCCGGGCAGAGCACGGGACACGGGGGGCCTCCACGACAGGGACGCATGATGAGCCCCACCAACCGCTTACCTACCGGTAAGTAAGGGGGGCCGCGCCCATGTTGTGACACGTGTAAGCGCAGCGTCAATACGGGCGACAAGGCTTGCTGACGAAGATTCGGTGAAGGAGTCCGGCCGTCAGATCAGCGCGGGCACGTCCAGCTTCAGCGCGCACGCCTCGGCGTCCAGCACCCCGGGCACTCCCAGGGGGACCGTCAGCGCCGTGCCGCTGTGGCCGAAGCCCAGCTCCTCCACCACGGGTATGCCGAGACCGCCGAGCCGGTCGACGAGGACGGCCCGCACCTCCTCGTACGGGCCGCACTCCTCCCACGAGCCCAGGCCGACGCCCGCGACGCCGTCCAGCCAGCCGGAGCGCAGCAGTTGAGTGAGGATCCGGTCGAGCCGGTACGGCTCCTCCCCCACGTCCTCCAGGAGCAGCAGCCCGCCGCGCGCCGAGGGCCTGCCGTGCGGGGTGCCGAGGTCGGCGGCGAGCAGGCTGACGCAGCCGCCGAGCGTGACCCCGCGGGCGCGGCCGGGGACCAGCGGCCGCGCCGTCGCCAGGCCGAGCGTCCGCACCGTCTCCGGCTCGAACAGCGTGGCCCGCAGGGACTCCTGGGTGTCCGGGTCCGACAGGAACGTGGCCGCGGCGACCATCGGTCCGTGCAGCGTGGCCAGGCCCAGCCGGACGGCGACGGCCTCGTGCAGGGCGGTGACGTCGCTGTAGCCGACGAACGCCTTGGGTCCGGCGGCCCGGATCGCCGCCCAGTCGACGAGGTCCACCATGCGCTGCACCCCGTAGCCGCCGCGCGCGCAGATCACGGCGGAGACGGAGGGGTCGCACCAGGCCTCGGTCAGGTCGCGAGCCCTCGCCCGGTCCGCGCCCGCGAGGTAGCCGAGCGTGGGGTGGGTGTCGAGGACGTGCGGGGCGACCACCGGCTCCAGGTCCCAGCCGCGCAGGATGTCGAGCCCGGCTCGGAGCCGCTCCTCGGGTACGGGTCCGCTGGGGGCGACGACGGCGACCCGCGCCCCGGGCCGGAGGCGCGCGGCCCGGGTCAGGGGTGCGACGGCGGGGTGCGGGGCCTTCGGGGTCACGAGCGGAGCTCCAGGTCGGGGACGTCGGTACGGGTGAGGCCGAAGGTCCCCGCGTACAGGGCGAGTTCGGCCTCCAGGGCGCGGACCATCGTGTCGGCTCTGCGGAAGCCGTGTCCTTCTCCCTCGAAGGCGAGGTAGGCGTGGGGGACGCCCCGGCCGGCCATCCGGGCGAGGAAGCGCTCGGCCTGCGCGGGCGGGCAGATGACGTCGTCGAGGCCCTGGAGCAGCAGGAAGGGGGTCGTCACCCGGTCGACGTGCTCGATCGGCGAGCGTTCCTCGTAGCGGGCGGGGACCTCGTCGAGCGGTCCGATGAGGCCGTCGAGGTACCGGGACTCGAAGTCGTGGGTCTCGTCGGTGGCCCAGCCCCGCAGGTCGAGGATGGGATAGATGATCGTGCCGCAGGCGTACACGTCGGTGGCGACGAGGGAGGCCGCGGTCGTCCAGCCGCCCGCGCTGCCGCCGCGTACCGCGAGCCGGTCGGGGTCGGCGGTGCCCTCGGCGGCGAGCGCGGTGGCGACGGCCGCGCAGTCCTCGACGTCGACGACGCCCCACTGCTCGCGCAGCCGCTCCCGGTACTCCCGGCCGTAGCCGGTCGATCCGCCGTAGTTGACCTCGGCGACGCCGATCCCGCGGGAGGTGAAGTAGGCGATCTCCAGGTCGAGGACGAGCGGGGCGTGACCGGTGGGCCCGCCGTGGGCCCAGATCACGTAGGGCGGCAGTTCGCCGGCGGGGCCGGTGAATCCGGGGTGGTGCGGCGGGTACACCTGGGCGTGGATCTCGCGTCCGCCGGGGCCGGTGAAGGTGCGGATCAGCGGATCGGGGTAGTACGCGGGGTCGACGGCGTCCGTGTGCGCGGCGCCGACGACGCGGGTGCGGCCGGTGCGGGTGTCGAGCTCGACGAGCTCGTAGGCGCTGCGCGGTCCCGCGGCGACACCGACGACGCGGGTGCCGTGCGGGGCGAGGGTGGCGGCCCATTCGGTCCAGGGGCCGGCGGCGTCGGCGAGGGTGCCGGTGTCGGGGTCGAGTATCCCGAGGGCGGTGGTCCCCTTGCCGTGGACCACGGCGATCAGGCCGTTCTCCAGGGGCGTGAACCAGGTCAGCCCGATCTTCCAGAGCGGTCCGGCGAACTCCTCGTCGCGGGGGCAGAGCGCCACCGGTGCGCGGAGGCCGCCGTCCGCGGCGGTCTCCGCCCGGTAGAGGTTCCACCAGCCGGTGCGGTCGCTCGCGAAGAGCAGTCGCCCGGCCGCGTCCCAGGCGACCTGGGGGATCGACTCGGCGGGGCCGCCGGCGACGGTCCGGGCGCCGCGGAAGGTGCCGTCGGGGGCGACCTCGGCGAGCTGGAGCTCGGTGCCGTCCCAGGGCATGCGGGGGTGGTCCCAGGCGATCCAGGCCGCCCGGCGCCCGTCCGGGGAGAGCCGGGGGCCCGTCACGAACCGGTGGCGCCCGTCGGAGAGTTCGCGCACGGCGCTCCGGTCCCCGGCGGCCGATCCGTCCAGCGGGACGGCGGCGAGGACCCGGCGTACGTCGGTCGGCGCGGGCCCGGTGGACTCCTCAAGGACGCACCACACCTCGCCGCGCTCCGGGTGGAGCACCGGGTCCACCCAGCGCGGTCCCTCGCCGGCGTCGGCGAGGGGGGTGAGCGGCCGGGGCGCGGCGTCGGGTCCGGCCTCCGGCTCGTACGCGTACAGCCGCTGGTCGGGGAAGTGGCTGAAGACGACGAGCGGTCCGCCGGTGGGGCGCGCGAGCGCGGCCCAGGGCTGTCCGCCGTACTCGATGACGCGGCTGCGGACGTTCCACGGAGCGGGGAGGACGCTCTCCTCGGTGCCGTCGGCGCGCCGCCGGACGAGGGCGCGCCGGCCGCCCTCGGCGGGGCGCGGCGCGGTCCACCACAGCTCGTCGCCGACGGTGCCCGCGTACTCGGGCCGCCCGTCGTGGGCGGCGGCGAGCGCGGCGCCGACGGGCGACGGCCAGGTGCCGTGGGCGGCCGTGGTCGTGGTCGTCGTCTCGGTGGTGGCCATCTCGACTCCCCCTGTCGCTGTCCTACGCGGACTTCAGATAGTGGTCCAGCACCCGGACACCGAAGTGCAGGGCGTCGACCGGGACGCGTTCGTCGACGCCGTGGAAGAGCGCCCCGTAGTCGAGCTCAGGGGGCAGCCGGAGCGGAGAGAAGCCGTAGCCGGTGATGCCGAGCCGGGAGAACTGCTTGGCGTCGGTGCCGCCGGACATGGTGAACGGCACGACGTGTCCTGCCGGGTCGAAGCGCTCGACGGCGGCCCGCAGCTTCGCGAAGGTCGGCGAGTCGACCGGGGCCTCCAGGGACACCTCGCGGTGGTGGAACTCCCACTCCACGTCGGGCCCGGTGAGCGCGTCCATGGTCGTGGCGAACTCCTCCTCGCCGCCGGGCAGCGTCCGGCCGTCGATGTACGCGACGGCCTGGCCCGGGATGACGTTGACCTTGTAACCGGCCTTCAGCATCGTCGGGTTGGCGCTGTTGCGGACGGTCGGCGCGACGAGCGCGGCGGCGGGTCCGAGCTTGTCGAGGAGGAGGTCGACGTCGAGGTCGGGTGCGCTGGTGTCGACGTCGATGCCGTACAGCGCGGCGAGTTCGGCGAGGGCGGCGCGGACGGTGGTGGTGAGGCGGACGGGCCAGGTGTGCGCGCCGATCCGGGCGACGGCGGAGGCGAGGCGGGTGACGGCGTTGGCCGTGTTCACCTTGGAGCCGTGGCCCGCCCGGCCGTGGGCGGTCAGCTTGAGCCAGGCGGTGCCCCGCTCCCCCGCCGCGATCGGGTAGAGGGTCGTGCCGGGGTTCGGGTGGAAGCTGAAGGCCCCGGACTCGCTGATGCCTTCCGTGCAGCCCTCGAAGAGCGCGGCGTGCCGGTCGGCCAGGAAGCCGGAGCCGTCGTCGGCGCTGGCCTCCTCGTCGGCGGTGTACGCGAGGACGATGTCGCGGCGCGGCCGGATGCCCTGCCGGGCCCAGGAGCGGACGACGGCCAGGACCATCGCGTCCATGTTCTTCATGTCGACGGCGCCGCGCCCCCACACGACCCCGTCGCGGACCTCCCCGGAGAACGGGTCCACGGTCCATTCGGCGGGGTCGGCGGGGACGACGTCGAGGTGGCCGTGGACGAGGAGCGCGTCGGCCGAGGGGTCGGTGCCGGGGATGCGCGCCACGACGTTGGTGCGGCCCGGGGTCCGCTCCAGGAGGGTGGGCGCGATCCCGGCGGCTGCGAGCCGCTCGGCGACGTACTCGGCGGCGGGGCGCTCGCGGCAGTCGCCGTCGCCCCGGTTGGTGGTGTCGATGCGGATGAGCTCGGAGGTGAAGGTGACCACCTCGTCGAGCGCCGTCGTGTCCGGGCCCCGGACCTCCTCAGCCATACTGCTCCTCCACTGCGGCCGAGACGATGGTCGTGACCGCCTTGAACGTGCGAATTGCCTCGTACATCGTCTCCCCCGTGTAGGAGACGCGCCGCTCGCCGCTCCGCGCCACGCCGGGAACCACCGTGGCGGCGGCGCCCAGGTGGTCGGCGTCGAACTCCAGCTCCACCGTGAACGGGCCTCCGCGGACCGGTTCGTACCGGACGGCGAGCGCGGTCGCGTCCTTCGCCGCCGCTCTGATGTCGGCGGCGGTCCTGGCCGGGGTGCGGCACACCGCCGCGTACCGCGAGACGTGGTCCTTGACGGCGACCTTGCGGGCCTCCGGCGCGTATCCGAGGGCGTCCTCGCAGGTCAGGTCGTCACCGGTGACGAGGACGACCGGGACGCCGTACTCCGCGACCACATGGGCGTTGAGCAGGCCCTCGCCGGCCCGCTCGCCGTTGAGCCAGACGCCCGTGATCGAGTTGGCCAGGTAGGTGTGGGCGAGGACGCCTTCGGTGCCCGCGCCCGTGTGGTAGCCGACGAAGGCGATGCCGTCGACGTCCCCGTGCTGCACGCCCTCGACCATCGACAGCGACTTGTGCCGGCCGGTGAGCATCTCGGCGCGCTCGTCGAGCCGCTCCAGGAGCAGGTTCCGCATGCTCCAGTGCGCCTCGTTGATCAGGACCTCGTCGGCGCCGCCGTCGAAGAAGCCCAGCACGGCCGCGTTCACATCGGACGTGAACATCGAGCGGCAGCGCTCCCACTGGGGCGTACCGGGCAGCACGTCGGCGGGCCAGGTCACACCGGTCGCGCCCTCCATGTCGGCGCTGATGAGGATCTTCATGTCTGGCACCGTACGCGCCGCCCGGCGGCCCTACCACCCCTGTGGATAACCGCCGTTGGAGTGGACCACTGGCGGTCCCCCGAGGGTCACCGGGACGGCGGTACGATCACCGGCGCGGTTCCGGATCCCCGGCGGGTCCCTTGCGGATCCGCCGGGGATCCGCGGGGGATCGTTCTCGTCGCCACGATGGCTCGAATAGGGCGAAATATCGCCAAGGTGTGCGTATAGGCTGTCGGCCGCAGTTGTCGCACCCGACCTTCCGGAGAGCTCTCGGTGACCATCGCCATCACCCCGTCCGACATGTCCGCCGAAGAGCGCGAGGCCGCCCCCGCGGCGATCTCGGAGCCCGAGTTCTGGGTGCCCTCGGCCCCTGAGCCGCAGGCCTCGGAGCAGAACACCCCTGACGAGACCGCGCTCGAGTCCGAGGCGGACCGTCCCGAGGCGGACGAGCCCCAGGCGGACGAGCCCGAGGCTGACGAGTCCGAGGCTGACGAGCCGGTGTCGCCCGACGCGCACGACCCCGTCGTCGTCCGCGACGCCCAGGACTTCGGGATCTACGCGCGGACCGGTGGCTGGGCCTTCGCGCTGAAGGTCGCGCGGAGCGTGCGCCCCGGCGGTCAGCCCGCCGAGGGCACGGCCGCCGCGAAGGTCTCGGCGAAGGCCTTCGCCGCGCTCGCGGGGTGCTCGCCCGACCGGGTCATGCGGTACTACAAGGCCTGGGACATGGCGGCCGACGACGGCCTGGTCCCGCAGTTCGAGGTCCTGGTGCCCGGCGAGGACGTCGAGCTGCCCGACGCGGACGTCTGGCTCTCGTACTACACCTCCCGCAACAGCGCGTCCTCCGTGCGCGGCCAGGCGATCAGCGCGGCGGCCGAGGCGGAGGGCATCCGTCCGACGAAGGCCCTGGAGGTCGCCGAGAACCCGACGGCGCTGCGGGCCGCGATCCTCGCCGACCCCGGGACGGCGGAGGCGGCGCGCGGCGCGCTGCTCGACCGCATGAAGGAGGACCCGGCCCTCCAGACGGAGATGGCCCGCGCCTTCGCCCGCACCGACGACCTGAAGAAGGCGGTGGCGAGCGAGGCGAAGGCGGCCGACCGCATCGGGTACGTGCGGCAGATCGTCGAGAACGGCCAGATCAAGACCCCGGCCGGGCAGACCGTGGAAGCGCCCGCCGAGCTGCGTGCCGAGGCCGAGCGCCACCTGTCGCTGATCGACGAGCTCGACGACTCCGAGGAGGCGGGCGAGTGGGCCGGTGAGGCGTACGACGCGGTGAAGGGCCTGGTCGCCAGGGCGGTCGAGGAGGACCCGACGCTGCGCGTCCAGGAGCGGCGGACGAAGTTCTACAACAGCCTGCAGAAGGCGACGAAGGTCTTCGAGGAGCTGACCCTGGACGAGGTGATGGAGGAGGACATCTACGAGGCCGACATGCTCCAGCGCCTGGAAGCCCTCCAGGAGGCGATCGGCACCTGCATCAGCGCGCTGCGCAAGGCGTCGGATTCCTGACCCGGGACTGAGAACTCGATCACCTGAGGTACGAGAACAACGAAACGGAGGGTCGCCCCCGGCACGAAGCCGGGGACGACCCTCCGTCATGTCTACCGGATGCTGTCAGTCCGACGGGACCTTGATCCCGCGACTGATCAGCTCCAGTTGTTCGCCTCGGAGAATTCCTCCAGAGACGGTGTCACATCGTTCGAGAACGCCTCCGCGAGGTCGCGCAACTCGGTCAGGGTCGATTCCGCACCCTGACGTTCGCCTGCCTCGCTTCGCTCCCTCAGCAGGATTGCGAGCGCTCGATCCTCGGCATCCCTCTCCCCCTGGACCAGTGGCCCAGGAGCCGGCCGAGGCTCACCGCTTCGCGTGATCACGGGCTTCTCTCCGGAGAGCTTGAAATCAACCATGGAGAAAAGCGTTCGCATCGTTTTGTAACCGGTTTCGATGCGATCGACGGACGGCCTCAGGGAAACGGCCAGCGCTTCCCCGACGAGACCGACAGCCATCTCCGCGTAGAACCCGGGAGACGCGGTGGGATCCGCGTCTTCGAATTCACCCTCGTCATCTTCGACCAGGGAATCGAGGAAGGCTGCGCACTCGTCCGCGCCGTCGTGACCAGCGGCCATACGCCACGCGAGTTCCAGACCGGAATCGATCCAGTCCTGCTGCTCCTCGGATCCCAACACCCGGCAGAAGGCTGCCGACCGCTCCGCTGTTGCCGCAGCGAGGAGTTTCAGCTCGGTATCCGACGGGCTAGGAAGGTTCTCAATCACGACGTCCCGCTAATCTTCGCTCGAAATCCAGAAGTACCTGAAGGGGGAATACTTGATGGTTCCGTGCCCACCCATGAGGTTCACATCTCTCGTGTCCACCAGGGGGAGGCAGTGTTCGTTGCAGAAGTTGGTCGACGCCGCACCGAAGATCGCGTGCTCATTCGACGCCAGGTTACCGAGGATGGCTTCCTCGGCATGACCTGCGGCTTGGACGAACTCCTCGCCGTCGCGGAGCGCCCAGGCCGGCGGCTGCGCGGCCCCACCACTGATCCCGATGCGAATCGTAACGCTCCGGGTGTCGGAGTTGTAGACGCCGATCACCGCGGTGACCCCCCTGTAGTTGGCGCCGGGGAAGTCGTCTCGGGTGGACTGCAGCTCCAGCGCCCGGTCGTGCGCGAGGCGGGCATCGTCCTCGGTCGCGACACCACAGTTGTGAACCAGGACGGGTGTCGCCCCGGCCAGCACGTAGTACGTGTGGGTGTCCGAGACGGTCAGGTTGTGGACCGTCTCGCTCGGGGCCGTCCATCGCTGGACCGCGGTGACCTGGACGGAGACACCGGCACTGGTCCTGAGCCACTCGCGCGGCTGCAGGTCCGTGGCGCTGATCCACTCGCCCAGTTCGGGGACCCAGAAGGGGTGACCGTCGGTCGCGGTGACCTCGGCCGTCTTCGTGCCCTTCGGGCCGTCCGTGTCGATGGTGACCTTGACCAGGCGCTTGAGGCCCTGGCCCTTGATCTCCGCCGTGACCGTCTCGGTCCGGGTCTCCCCGGTCTTCGGGTCTGTGGCGACGATCTTGTCACCCGTTCTGACGTCCTCGATGGCCTTGACGGAGCCGTCGGCCATGAGCACCTTCGTGCCCTGCACGAAGCTGTTGTCCGCCGTCTTGCAGGACCCGCCGCTGGACCCGCCGTTGTTACGGGAGGAACCACCGGAGCTTCCGCCCGGCTTCGACGTGCTGGCCTTGCCGCCGCTGCCGCCCTTGCCGCCGCCCTTGCCGCCACCGGACACGGACGAGGACTTCGGGGCCGCCTTGGCCTGAGCCCGCTTCTGGACCGGGTTACCGGTCTTCTTCTTGGCGGCCGCCGCAGCGTCGGCCTTCCGTTTCGCGGCCTCGGCTGCCTTCTTCTTGGCCCGTTGCGCGGCCTCCTTCTTCGCCTTCTCGATGGCGGCCTTCTTGGCTCTCAGAGCCGCCGCCTCGGCCGCCTTGGCCGCCTTGAGGACCGCTTCCGCGGCCGCCTTCGCCTTCTTGAACGCCTGGATGGCGTTGATCGTGCGGTCGACCGCCCTCAGGACGGAGGGGATCTTGCCCAGCTTGGTCCACGGGATCGCCCCGATGATCATGCTGCCGCAGGACCACATGTCACCGCCGAAGCAGGCCATGGCGTCACTGAGTCCGATGAAGTCGCTCAGGACGCTCCATGCGGCGGCGAGGATCACCGAGGTGAGGGACTTGCCCGAGGTGGCCTGCGCCTGCGCGACCTGCGCCGCGGACAGGCCCGCGCCCACAAGGGCCGCCGCCTTCTCCGAGGCGGTCAGGGTGATCGCCAGACCGGTCGGGTCCGCGTAGGTGACCGGGTTGTTGTGCGCGTAGACGTATCCGTTGGCCTGCAGAGGATCGTTCAGGTCCATCTGCGGGTCGGCGGAGAGGAAACGTCCGACCACGGGGTCGTACAGACGGGCACCGAGCAGAGTGAAGCCGGAGGAGTCGTCCCTCGTCTTCCCCAGGAAGCCCGTGTGTGCCTGCAGGTTGACGCCGCTCGTGCCCGCTCCGCGCTGATTGCCGAACGCGTCCTGCTTGCGGATCCGCACGTCCATCCCGCCACCCAGCAGGACCTCGGTGTAGGTCGAGCCCTGGTGGTCCGTGGTCAGCGCGACCAGCTGGTCCGCGGCCGTGCCGTTGGCGTAGCGCATGACCGCGCCGGCGGGGGTCGTGTAGGTGCGCTGCGAGTTGACCAGGACGCCGCCCTGCTGGACGGCGACCTCCGTGTCACCCAGGTTCAGCGTGGCCGTCTTGCCCTTGATGGTGAGCAGGCGCTCGCCGGTGGGACCGTAGATGTGACGGGTGTCGTTCTGCGGCGCCCAGAGCTGCGCGGCGGAGGCTCCGTCGCACGTGGCCAGGACGATCGCCGTGCTGTTGGCCGAGTTGCCGCTCTGCACCGCGAGGCACAGGTTGGAAGCGACGTGCGTCAGCTGGCCGGCCGCGTTGCGCTTCAGCTCCTGCGCCGTCGCCGCCGCGGCGGTGGCGGCGCACTTCTGGATCTGCACCGCGGACCCGGCCGTGTTGGCGGCCGGCTGGAGGCACCAGTCGTCGTACACCGACATCGCGCCCCGGTTGGGGTCGGTCTGCGGAGTCGTCGGGGTGCTTGGGGTGGGCGTGAACTTCCAGCTCTGCGCCAGGGTGGCGTTGCAGCTGTAGAGCTGGATCGGCTGCGACGCGACCGCGAGACCGCTCTTGAGGTCGAGGCACTTGTCGGCGAGGCCCACGTAGGGGGTCTTGCCGCCGGTGCCCGCGCCGGTGATCCGGTCGATCTTGCCGTCCGGCGTCCAGGTCAGCGTCTGCTTGTCACCGTTGTCGAGCGAGGTGACGGACTTCGTCTCGCCCGTCAGCTCGTACAGGCGCTCGGCCTCGGCCTTGACCTGCGCACCCGCGGGGGTGGAGTAGGTCTTCGAGACCTTGGTGAGCGTGTGCGGCTGACTCTTGGCCGCGCCCACACCGTACTGGTACGTGGTGGTCGCGTCCTTGGCCGTGGCGCCGGTCAGGTCCTTCTCGACCAGCTTGGTGCGGTTGCCGAGGAGGTCGTACTCGTACTCCTGCCAGTAGCCGGAGTTGTCCTTGCCCGCGGCGACGTTGATCGTGCCGTCCGGGTTCTTCGGCGCGGTGCAGTTCTCCTGGTCCTTCGAGGTCCAGGCGTTCTTCAGCTGGCCCAGCGGGTCGTACGTGAAGCACTGCCGCTCCTCGATCCCGGTGGCGTGCTCACGGATGCCCGTGACATTGCCGGCCGGGTCGTAGGCGTACTCGCGCTTCGAGACCAGATTTCCCTCGACCGGACCGGCACCACCGGTCTGCTCGCGGTAGACCATCTGGTTCTGGAGCTCACCGGTGGACTCGTCGAACGAGTTCTGTGCCCACACCCGGTACGGCACCGCGCCGAGGGTCGAGCGCAGGACCTGGCCGTAGGGCGAGTACAGCGTCTCGGAGCCGTACCAGTCCTTGCCGGAGATCGAGAGCGGGTTGCCCTCCTTGTTGTAGCGGATGACCAGCTTCTCCGCGTCGAACTTGCCGGCCTTCGGCAGGTTCGTCTCCTCCAGCATGCCGTTGTCGGAGAACTTGTAGTCGTACTGGTAGTCCGCGGGGATGCCCCACGTGGTGGCCAGCGACGGGGGAAGGGACAGCGTCGTCGACGTCGGCTGGTAGTCCTTCGTGTAGCCGTTGACCTTCTGGGTGTACGCCAGGCCGTCGGTGTACCGGGTGGCGGAGGCGGGCATGCCCTTTCCACCGGCGACGGTGTCGTACGCGAGCGAGGCGAGCAGTGTGCCCGTCGAGCCGCCCAGACGCTGCTCCTTGGGCCGGGACAGCTCGTCGTACGAGTTCCAGGTCGTGATGCCGCGCGCGTTGGTCGTCGTCAGCGGCCGGTCGCGGTGGTCGTACGTCACCCGGGTGGTGCCCGCGTCCGGGTCGGTCGCGGTCTCGAGCCGGCCGCGCCGGTCGAACGTCCACGACCACGGGTGCGTCGGGTCGGTCGAGCTGGTCGCCTTGATCAGCTGACCACGGCTGTCGTACGCGTAGCGCGTCGACGTGTAGCCGCCGGGCGCCGCCGGGGTGAAGGTGTCCGTGCGGACGGTGCGGCCGAGAGCGTCGGTGAAGACCTGGTAGGACGAGTCGCCCTGCGGGTGGATCACCTTCGACCAGTCGGCACCGTACGCGTAGCGGGTCGCCTTCTCGGGCACCTCCTGGGAGATGGCCTCGGTGGTCCCGGGGGCCTTCACCTTGAGGACCGGCATCTCCTCGAGCACGCGGCCGAGGCCGTCGTACTTGTACCGGGTGATGTTCGGGACCGTGGTGTCGGCGCGCGGGGTGAACAGCTCGCCGTTCGGAGCGTCCTCGTTGAGGTAGGCGTTGTTGGTCTGGTAGACCTCACCGGCGCTGTTGTACAGCGTGTCGGTGATCAGACGGCCACCGCCGTCCGCCTCCTCCTGCGACTGGCGCTCACGGCCGAGACCGTCGTAGATCGTGACGGACTTTTCGATCCGGTTCTCGTAGCCACGGCTGTAGGTCGTGATGTACGGGGGCTTGCGGAGCTTTCCGCCGTCCGGGTCGTTCGGGTCGGGCTGGTCGCCCGGGGTCACGTACTCGGCCCTGAAGTCCGGGACCGCGTTCGGCGACGGGGTCCGGCCGGGGGACCATGCCTCGGCGAGACGGCCCAGCGGGTCGAACGTCGCCTCGCTGACGTGGCCGTTGACGTCGGTGGTCTTCAGCGAGACGCCGCGGCCCGGCTCGACCTCCTGGACCTGGGTGTGGCCCAGCGGATTCGTCTGGGTGATCTTGAAGACCTGACCCGTCGGCGGGTCGAAGGTGGTCGTGTACTCCTTCTTGTCGACGTCGATCTGCTTGGTGACCCGGCCGAGGGCGTCGAAGGCGACGGTGCCGCCGGTCTGCCAGCCGGTGCCGCTCTCGTTGATGGACCACGTCTCGGTGGCCAGACCGAGGGTGGTGTCGGCGAGCGCCGTGCCGTACGCGGTGTTGTCGTAGGACGTCCGGCCACCGGCGCTCAGCTTCGTGAGGTCGGACCAGTCCGCGGCGGCACACGACGTGGACGAGACGAGGACCTGCTTGGTCAGACCGATGATGTTCTTGGTCGTGTTGTGCAGGTACTCGAGCTTGGTGCAGGACTCGTCACCGGTCTTGCCGGGGTCGGTGTCGCCGAACGACTCCACCATGGTGGGCAGACCGTGGACGCTGTCGAACGTCGTCCTGGTGCGGACGCTCCGCAGGGTGCGGGCGTCGTCGCCCGTGCCCGACGACTTCGTGTACGCGATCTCCTCGGGCTCGGTGACCCGCCACGCCTTGAGCGGGTCGAGGCCGTCGCCGCGGACGCGGCTGGCGAGCTCGGTGGCCTCGGGGACGGTGAGGCTGCGGGTGAGCCAGTCGGTGTCGGCGTCGTTCGCGTCGGAGTAGCTGAACTCCTCGGCTATTCGGCCGGCGAAGGCCTCACGGTCGTAGACCGTCGCGCCCTCGTGGGTGAGCGTGGCACCCGTGATGGTCTTCATCGGGACGGTGTCGCCCATGCCCCGGTAGAAGCGGGTGACCGCCTTGGTCTTCGGTCCCTCTGTGCCCGGCGTGTCCTCGCCCGGGGTGGAACCCTCGCCGTTGTCGGCGACGACCTTCCGCTCGCCCGTGACGACGGACGTCTGCTCGAAGCCCGCGAACTGCGAGTACGTGCGCGTGGACTTCTTGCTGAACTCCGCCTCGGCGAGCTTCCAGCCGGCGTTCTTGTAGTCGTACGCCGTCCGCGTGGAGTACGAGCCGTCGACGTTCGGCAGCTCCTCGATCGAGTCGACCACGTACTTGTGGAACCAGTCGATGTCCTCGACCTCGGCGTCCGGGTGCCAGAACATCGGGTAGCACAGACGCGTGTTGGCCTTCAGAGCGGCCGTGTCCGTCTTGCCGGGCAGGCCCGTCCTGCTGGCGCAGCCGTCCGCGGCGTCACCCCAGGTCGGCATCTTGTAGGAGACGACGGTCTCGCCGCCGTACTCGTTGATGACGCGGCCGATGCGCAGCCTGGCGAAGCCGGGGCGCGGGTCGATCGGCGCGCCCATGTCCGTCCCGGACGTCTTCCGCAGGAGGACGCGGTTCGGCATCTCCTCCTCGTTGGACTCGAACCGGATCGGGTTGAGCGTGACCGCGGCGTCCGTCGAGCCCTTGCGGGCGTAGCCGGTGCGCTGGATGGACTCCAGCCACAGGGCCGTGTTCGGGCCGGTCTTGAGGACGGGGAAGTTCTGCTTGAGCTGGTACTGGTCGACGTCCTGGCGCGCGGTGGTGTCGGTGCGGCGCTGGGCCGAGGTGGTGATCTTGTCCAGGCGCTTGGTGGACCAGAAGGTCGGGCCGGCGTTCCAGCACTTCTTCTTGTCCGTCGAGGTGACCGCCTGGCACCGCAGGTCGGCGGGGGTGTCGTACCAGATGCGGTACTTGCCCGGGTCGCTCGACGTGAAGTTCTCGTCGCTGCAGGTCAGCGTACCCTCGGTGAAGCAGCGCTCGGCGACGTCGAAGCGCACGCGGGCCGGGGCCGTGGCGCTGAAGACGGTGTCCTTGCGCTGGCCGTAGTCGATGCGCTTCAGGTAGCCGCCGCGGTGGTACTCGACCGGGCCCTTGAAGTAGAAGTTCTTCGCGTAGTAGTTCTTCTCGCGCTCCCACCACAGCGACATGGCGTTGCCGTGGACGTCCTCGACGTAGTCGAGGTTCCACTGCCAGGCCTGGTTGCAGGCGGAGGACTTCCAGTCGGTGGTCGTCGAGCCCTTGTAGCAGGGCTCGTCCGCGTGGTTGCCGTAGACCGGCACCGCGAGCACGGAGTCGGTGTACGGGTCGTCGGCGGCGGTGCCGTTGTCCGACCAGCCCGGGAGCTTGTTCAGGCCGAAGTGGTACTTCGTGCCGTCCCTGGTGGTGACGACCCAGTACTCGCCGTCGGCGTCCTTCATGCCCGAACGCGGGTCCTTGGACGTGTCCTTGAACCGCTCGATCTTCGAGCCGTCACCGTTGGCGCTGAACCACTTCTGCTTGGCCTCGTCCCACACCAGCTCGGTGGTCATGCCGCCCAGGGAGAGGGTGGCGTTCTCCGAGCCCCAGCACAGGTCGGCGGTCTTGTGGGTCGCGTTGTTCGACCCGGCCTTCTTGGAGTCCTGACGGCAGTTGACGTACGTCCGGCTGATGGAGCCCGGGTTGTAGTCCCAGCCGTCACCGATCCAGGAGGCCTGGTTGTTCGACGCCGAGGTACGGCCGTCGACCGTCTGCGACGAGTAGCCAAGGCTGACCTTCGGGGTCAGACCGCCGGCGGCCTCCGGGACCTGCACCTGGTAGCCGTAGGTGAAGGCACCGTTCGACGAGCCCGCGGCCCAGGAGCCGGCGGACAGCAGCGGCGAGGCGGTGAAGTCGCCGTTCGCCGAGGCGCCGGTGTCCATCGCACCGACGACCTGGCGGCCGGAGGTGTCGACAGCCGGGAGGGCGACCTGCCGGGCCGAGACGCCGGAGACGGACGAGCGGGCGGCGCCGTCCTCGAGCAGGTTCGCGACCGGCACCGATCCGGAGAGGATCGTGCGGATGGGCGCGTTCTTCTTGAGCTTGACCTTGGTGGGGGCCTTGGCGGCCGGCACCTCCTTGACCGTGGACCGCAGCCGCTCGATCTCGTCGGCGACCTCGGTCCTGCCGGACATGGTCTCCACGCCGGTGTCCGGGGCGCAGTCACCGGAGTCCGGGGAGTCGATGACGCAGTTCGGCAGCAGGACCAGGCCGAAGCGCTGGGCGGCCTGGGGGCCGTAGCGGTCGGCGAAGCCGGTGGTGTCGACCTCGAGCGTGACCTGCGCGGCCGGATCGGCGTCCGCCGGCGGAATGACCTCGAGGATCATGCCGGGGACGCCGGTGTCCTCCGAGGTGGTGGTCGACTTGACCGCGACCTGCCAGTCACCGTCGACCTTCGTCGGGTCCTGACCGACCGGTACGCCGACCGCGACCGGCAGTCCGACCGACGTGGTCTCGTTCACCACGGGGACCGTGGTGCCGGGCTGGGTCTGCGCCGTCAGCGGCGCCTTGCCGGCGTCCTCCGCCCACGGGTCGACTTTCTTCGGCGCGTAGGGGACGACCTGCTGCTCGTCCCCGAGGCTCAGCGCCTTGTCGGCGCTGGCGTCGTCGGCGAGCGCGGTGCTCTCGGGGATGTCCGGCAGATCGACCTGAGAGGTCGTCTGCTCACGGCTCATGCCGTCGCCGGGAACGGCCAGGGCCTGCCCGCCGAGACTCGTCACCGTCAATACCGATGACAAAAGAAGGACGGTCGCCGTGCGGCTTCGCCGACGGCGCCGTCGTTGTGACTCTGTCATGGCTAGGCGATTCCGCCCCACCCATGACAGTGGTTCTGAAGCACGCATCACGCGTCGACTCCCACCCAAACGAACAAGACAACGGAGGAGGTGCGGAAACACCAAAGAGCACGCGCCTGGATCAGGCGCGTGCGTGCGCACTCTGTGTCATGCGCGCTGCATATTCAAGATCGGCCAAGCGGTCGAAGCGCATCGACAGTGAGATTCGCCACGGTGCAGTCGCAAACAGAAGCTCACACTGTCGATGTTCGCGATAAATCGGACACTCAGCGCAATTGCGATCTAAGGCGCCATCAGAACGGTTCGAACCAGACCTGAATGACACTCTGTCAAGCTGACACCAGGAATCTGTAACATCTTCATAAAGTCTTCAGAAATGGACGTCACGTGCGGGACGTGTGATCGTGTGCGCGCCTTGTGCCCCGTGGACGGTCCGTCGGGGCCGTCTGTGCTGTCCGAAAATCCCTCTGGTCCCACGGGAGTAGACCGCCGTGCCCGCGCCGCCTCGTCTTCTCAGCCCGTTCGTGCGCACGCGCACACGGCTGACACTCACCCTCGGCCTCGTCCTGGCCGCACTCACCGCCGCGCTCCTGCCCTGGTGGCAGCCGAGCACGCCTTCGACCGCCAGCTCCCCCAGCTCGCCCAACGCCCCCCGCACGGACGCCAAGCAGGCGTCGACCGGGCCGAAGGACGAGGCCGCCGCGTCGGCCGAGGCCAAGCGCACCGGCAAGAAGGTGCTCGTCGACACGGCGACCACCGCCACCGAGCTGATCTGGGCGCTGCCGAACGGGCAGATGCGCGCCCAGATCCACGCGCTGCCCCAGCGGGCGAAGAACGCCCGGGGCAAGTGGGCGCCCATCGACAACACCCTGCACCGGACGGAGAGCGCCGACGCTCTGACGGTCCGCCCGGCCAACCCGGCCGTGCCGGTCCGCTTCTCCGGGGGCACCTCCGGCGAAGACCGCGCAGGCCGCTCGTACGCCCGGGTGCCGCTCGCCGAGGGCGTCGGCGACGCGTCCGTCCTCGCCGAGGTCGACCTCAACGGCCACACCATCGCCTACACCTGGCCCGGCGCCCTGCCGAAGCCGGTGCTCGACGGCCCGCGCGCCCTCTACCCCGAGGTGCTTCCCGGCGTCGACCTGCTCCTCGTGGTGCGTGAGGAGGGCGGCTTCGGCCAGCTCCTGATCGTCAAGAACCGCGAGGCCGCACAGAACAAGGACCTCGCGACCGTCTCGTACGGTCTGCGGTCGACGACCGCGGTCTTCCGGCAGGACGCGAAGGCCAACCGGATCCAGGTCCTGGACAAGAGCGGCACGGAGGTCGGCACGATCCCGACCCCCTTCGCCTGGGACTCCAGCGGCCGGGACCCCGAGCTCAAGCCGGGCACCCCCCGGCGCACCTCGGTCGCCGCCCCCGCCGACGTGCTGAAGCTGTCGGGTCTGACGGGCATCGAGCCGGGCGCGCGCTCCGCGCAGCTCCCGATCGCGCTCGACGGCGACGACACCGGTACGGCCACCCTGAACCTGGGCCTGGGCCGGACCGGCCTCCTCGCCCACCCGGACACGAAGTACCCGGTCTTCATCGACCCGCCGCTCAACAGCGGCTGGGCGGCCTGGACGACCGCGTACAAGAAGTACCCGAGCTCCAGCTTCTGGAACGGCACGAACTTCTCCTCCGGCACCTCGGACGCCCGCGTCGGCTACGAGAGCGACACCGGCGGCCTCGGCCGCTCCTTCTGGCGGATGAAGTTCTCGACCGGCTACAAGGGCGCGAAGTTCACCCGGGCCACCTTCAAGGTCAAGAACAACCACTCCTGGTCCTGCACCGCGCGGGAGTTCCAGTTCTGGCAGACGGGGTCCATCTCGTCCGGTACGACCTGGAACGCGCAGCCGAGCTGGTCCACGAAGCTGGACTGGCAGTCCTTCGCCCACGGCTGGTCCTCGACCGGCTGCCCGGACGCGTACGAGGCGTTCAACGTGCTGGCCGGAGTCCAGAAGAGCGCGGACGCCGGCGCCGAGACCCTCACCTTCGGCATGCGTGCCACCAGCGAGGGCGACACCCAGACCTGGCGCAAGTTCCTCGCGACCTCCGCCGTGGTGGAGGGCGACTTCAACCGTGCCCCGTCCCAGCCGACCAACGGCACGTCCTCCCCGGGCGGCGCGTGTGTTCCCGGACCGACCGCCAGCGCCACCATCGGCCGGACGACCATCACGCTGAAGGCCAAGGGCTACGACGCGGACAACACCATTCCCAAGCTGCGGTTCCGTTTCTGGAAGTCCGGCGCGACCACCAAGACCGAGTACGTCGCCACCGCGGACTCCACCGGCTACGGCCAGATGGTCATCCAGGCCGACAACCCGCTGCTGACGGGCCTCACGGGCAACACCCTCTTCTCGTGGGACGTGCGCTCCGAGGACGCGGCCGGTGAGGTCTCCTCGTTCTTCCCGAACGGCACGGAGCCGTGCCGGCTCACCGTGGACCCGACCGCTCCTCCGCAGCCGGACATCACCAGCACCGTGTTCACCGAGGCCACGCCCGACGGCAAGACCTGGGCCAAGGTCAAGTACGGCACCCCCGGTGACTTCACCTTCAGCGCCGCCGGCGCGACCAAGTTCAAGTACGCCTTCGAAGGCGAGGCTCTCATCGAGACCCCGCCTCCCGTGAACGGCAAGATCACCCTCCCCAACGTCTCGCCCAGGCACGCGGGTCCGACCGCCCTGTACGTCTACGCCTACGACGTCAACGGCAATCAGAGCCTCAAGGGCGACTACTCCTTCTACCTGCCGCCCCGCGACCGGGCCGACGGTCCGATGGACACCGGTGGCGACGACATCGCCGACCTGCTGGTGCTCTACCCGGACGGCAAGCTGAAGAACTGCGTGGGCGCCCCCGCCGACCCGGCGGTCCCCGGCACCGGCGGTGAGCTGTACAGCTGCCTCGCCGCGTCGTACGTGACCAAGGACAAGCAGGTCGACCCGCCGAACCACTGGATCGACGCGGCGGGCACCGCCTCGCTGATCGCGCACTACAACGACACGTACCCGGGCGACGGCTCGACCGACATGTTCGCGGTCACCCCGGACAAGAAGTTCTGGCTCTACCCGGGCGACGGCTACGGCAGCTTCAACGTCGACGAGCGGATCGAGATCCGCCTGCCGGCCAACGCCCCCGCGCCGTCCACCTGGACGCAGCTGAAGGCGATCGGCGACATCACCGGCGACAAGCTGCCCGATCTGACCCTGCGGGCCGGACCGGCGTTCTGGGTGCTGTCCGGCTACACCGGCGCCACCTTCCAGACCGCGACGCTGATGGAGGGCACCGCCTGGGCCCGACGCGACATCGTCAACATCGCGGACATGAACAAGGACAGCACGCCCGACCTGCTGTGGCGCAACCTCGACAACGGCAACATGTACGTCCGCCACGGCAAGCCCGGTACGGGCGGCGGCGTCGACCTGGAGTCGATCAAGGTGGCGGTCAACTCGCTCAATGGTGACGTCGCGTTCGGCACGACCTGGACCGAGACCAACGTCACGACCGCGATCGGCATCCCCGATGTCAACAACGACGGCGTGCCCGACATCTGGGCCCGCTTCGGTGACACCGGCAACATGAAGCTGTACTACCCCTCCACCACCAACACCAACGCGCCCGTCAGGACCGTCCTGGGTGTCGACTGGCGGGGCATCCGCGCGCTGGGCTGACCCCCGCCCCGTCCGCTGATCCCGAGCCCCGGTCGCCTGCCTCGCAGCAGGCGACCGGGGCTCGGCCGTTCCGCGGCCCTACGCCTCCACGAGCCGGTCAGTCCTGGTGGCCGAGCTGGAGGTCGCGCTCGGTGCGGCCCCCGCCGGCCATCTGGAGGACGGTGGCGACGGGCGGGTAGCCGGCCGCGATGACCGTGTACTCGCCGGAGGACAGGTCCACGAAGCGGAAGGTGCCGTCGGCCCCGGTGGTGAGGGTGTCCATGACGTTGCCCGCGGCGTCGAGGAGGGTGACGCGGGCGTCCTCGACGGGGCGCCCGCCACCGGCCCGCACCGTGCCGCGCAGCACCGCCCCGCCGGCCAGCTCGATGTCCTGGCGGGTCTCGCGGGACGACTGGACGCTCACCGGGAGCGCGGCGGGCCGGAAGGCGGGGGCGCTGGCCGCGAGCGTGTACTCGCCGGCGACCAGCTCGGTGATGACGTACCCGCCCTCGCGTCCGCTGCGGGTGGAGGCGACGACCTCCCCGCGTACGTCGGTGAGGGTGACGGCGGCGTCCCGGACGGGCGTCCCGTCGGCGGTGACGACGCTGCCCGCGAGCCGCCCGGCGCCGCCGAGGACGACGTCGAGCTCCACGGGCCGGTCGCCGACGGTGACGGAGACGGCCTGCGGCTGGTGTCCGCCGGCCGCCGCGATGAGGACGTAGGCGCCCCGGTCGGGCACGCTCAGCGCGTACCGCCCGTCCTCGCCGCTCGCGCCGCGCCCGACCTGCCGGCCCTGGACGTCGATGAGGGTGAGGGCGGCCCGGGGCACGCGGCTGCCGTCGTGGTGCTGGACGGTGCCGCAGACGGGTACACCGGAGTGGGCGGGGACCCCCGAGTGGGTGGGGACCCCGGAGTGGGCGGGTGCCTCGTAGGAAGGGGCCGGGGCCGCGTGCCGGGCCTGCGGGACCCCCTGGGTGCCGCCGAAGTCGGTGGCCTCGGTGGCCTCGGTGAGCGGGCTGTGGTGGGACACCAGCGGTTTCTCCTTGAGGAAGAAGGCGAGCACGAGGCCGAGCACGAGGACCGGCACGAGGTAGAGGAAGATGCGCGGCATCGCGTCCGCGTACGCCTGGATGTAGGCGTCGCGCAGGGCGGGCGGCAGGGTGTGCACCGACTGCGGGGTGATCGACTCGGCCGGTGGCAGGGACACCGTGGCGGCTCCCTGGCTGACGGCCGCGAGCCGGTCGCCGAGGGCGTCGTCGAGCCGGGAGGCGAAGAGGGTGCCGAAGATCGCGGCGCCGACGCTGCCGCCGATCTGGCGGAAGTAGTTGTGGGCGCTGGTGGCGGTGCCGAGGTCGGCGGGGCGTACGGAGTTCTGCACGGCGAGCACGAGGACCGGCATGACGAGGCCGATGCCGGTGCCGAGGACGGCCTGCCAGAGGCTGTGCTGGAGGCGCGGGGTCTCGGCGTCCATGCGGGAGAGCAGCCACATGCCGAGGACGGAGACGGCCCCGCCGACCACCGGGTAGATCTTGTAGTGGCCGGTGCGGCTGATGAGCTGGCCGGAGACGACGGAGGCGATGACGATCCCGCCCATGAGCGGCAGCATCAGGAGGCCGGACTCGGTGGCGGTGGCGCCCTCGACCATCTGGAGGAAGCTGGGGAGGTAGCTGGCGGCGCCGAAGAGCGCGATGCCGACGACGGCCCCGACGAGGGCGGTGACGGTGAAGACGGAGTCGCGGAAGAGCCGGAGCGGGATGAGGGGTTCGGGCGCGAAGTGCTCGACGACCAGGAAGAGCAGGGTCGTTCCGGCGGCGCCGCAGGCGAGGGCGAGGACGACGCGGGAGTCCCAGGCGTACTCGGTGCCGCCCCAACTGGTCAGCAGGACCAGGCAGGTGGAGGCGGCGGCGAGGAGCAGCGCCCCGAGGACGTCGAAGCGCGCGCGTGCCGTGGGCTTGGGGAGATCGAGGACGACGGCGACGACGGCGAGGGTGACGAGCCCGAAGGGCACGTTGAAGTAGAAGCACCAGCGCCAGGAGACGTGGTCGGTGAAGAAGCCGCCGAGCAGGGGCCCGGCGACGGAGGCGAGGCCGAACGCGGCGCCGATCAGGCCCATGTACCGGCCGCGTTCCCGGGCGGGGACGATGTCGGCGATGATCGCCTGGACGCCGATCATCAGGCCTCCGGCGCCGGCGCCCTGGATCGCGCGGAAGGCGATCAGCTCGTCCATGCTCCGGGACCAGCCGGCCAGGCCGGAGCCGATGACGAAGACGACGATGGCGAAGAGGAAGACGCTCTTGCGGCCGAGGAGGTCGCCGAGCTTCCCGTAGATCGGCAGGCCGATGGTGGAGGTCAGCAGGTAGGCGGTGATGGCCCAGGACATCCGGTCCAGGCCCTGGAGTTCGCCGACGATCTTCGGCAGGGCGGTGGCCACGATCATCTGCTCCAGCGCGGCGAGGAGCAGCGCGAGCATGAGGCCGCAGAAGACGAGCCGGACGCGGCGGGGGTCGAGGGGGGCCGGTCCGGGGTCGGGCGGTGGGGCGAGGCCGGGGGGCGGTCCGCCCGCGTCGAGGGGTGCCGCGCCGGCGGTGGCCGCGGCGGCCGCGCCGCCCTCCGCGCTCTCCGTGTCCGCCGTGCCCTCTGCGGACTTCACCATCGCGATCGCACCCACGTACCTGCTCCCCTCGACACGGCGTCTGCGCCGCGCCATTCTTCGCATTGGGTGCGAAGCGGGAGCAAGTCGGGCGGTACGGAGGGCCGGTGGCGATCAGGGGTGCCCCGGGCGGCGAACAGCCCTGCGGTACGGCGCACTTGGGGCGCTCATCAGCGCGTTTACGAGGAAGCCCGCGCCCCCTCGGTGCGCGGGGGCTCCGGTACGGGGGCGCGGGCGAACCACTCGAATCGGTGAACGCCCAGGGCGTTACTTCTCGACCTCGTCGGCCAGCTTGGCGAGCACGGCGTCGTAGATCCGGGCGAGGCCCTTGGGCGCGAAGGTCCTCTCGAAGAAGCCCCCGACGCCGCCGGCGCCGTTCCAGACGGAGGTGACGACGGCGCGCGACTTGCCCTCGCCGGCGGGGGTCACGGTCCAGGTGGTGACCATGGACGAGTTGCGGTCCTTCTCGACGAGCTGCCCGTCGGTGGGCTCGGTGACCTCCAGGAGGCAGTCGCGGACGCGCTTGCTGGTGGCCTGGAGCTTCCAGTGGACGAGGGTGCCCTCGCCGTCGCCGCCCTCCCGCACCTCGTACTCGCTGAAGTGCTCGGGGAGCACCTTCGCGCGCGTGCCGCTGTAGTCCGCCAGCGCGTCGAACACCGTCTCGGCGTCCGCGGCGATGATCCGTTCCGTCGTGGCCTCGACCTGCGCCATTGACTGCCTCCAGCTTGTGGTTCCTCGGGGGTGTGGGCCAAGCGAACCACGCGGGCTCCGGGGCGCGAAATCCGGGTTGCGGTGATCAAGGGAACAGGTGTTCTATTCTGGGCGCAGGGTGGAGTCAGAGGCGAGGCAGAGCTACCGAGGAGGCGTCCGTGCGCTGGGACAATCTGGGCGACGGTCCGACCGCGCCCGCCGGCATCGGCCTGTTCGATGCGGACGCGGTGACCACGCGGACCTTCGACACCCCGGAGTTCCGGGGCATCACCTTCCACGAGGTGCGGGCCCGCTCGATCCTCAACCGGGTCCCCGGCGCCTCCCGGATGCCGTTCGAGTGGACGGTCAACCCGTACCGGGGCTGCACGCACGCGTGCGTGTACTGCTTCGCCCGCAAGACCCACAGCTATCTGGACCTCGACACCGGGCTCGGCTTCGACTCCCAGATCGTCGTCAAGATCAACGCCCCGGAGGTGCTGGCCCGCCAGCTCACCTCCGCCCGCTGGCAGGGCGCCCACGTCGCCATGGGCACCAACGTCGACTGTTACCAGCGGGCGGAAGGCCGCTACCGCCTCATGCCGGGCATCCTCACCGCCCTGCGCGACCGGGCCAACCCCTTCTCGATCCTCACCAAGGGCACCCTGATCCTGCGCGACCTGGAGCTCCTCACCCAGGCCGCCCGGGTCACCGAGGTCGGCATCTCCGTCTCCGTCGGCTTCACCGACCGGGAGCTGTGGCGGACGATCGAGCCCGGCACCCCGTCCCCGGAGCGCCGCCTCGACGTGGTCCGCACCCTCGGCGAGCACGGCATCGACTGCGGGGTCCTGATGGCCCCCGTCGTGCCCTTCCTCGGCGACCGGCCCGAGCAGCTGCGCGCGACGGTCCGCGCGATCGCCGAGGCCGGGGCGAGTTCGGTCACCCCGCTCGTCCTGCACCTGCGGCCGGGCGCCCGCGAGTGGTTCATGCAGTGGCTGCGGCAACACCACCCCGGCCTGGTGGGGCGGTACGAGCGGATGTACGCGGACGGGGCCTACGCGCCGACCTGGTACCAGCGCCGGATCACCCGTCAGGTCCACGAGCTGGCCGCCGAGTTCGGCATCGGCCCCGCCGACCGGCGAGCGGCGCGCCGGACACCCGTACCGGAGGAACCGGCGCTCGCGGCCGCCCCCGAACAGCTCACGCTCCTCTGACCCGCCCCCTTGATCATCTTTCTCCGATCATCGGACCGGTTCACCTGACACGCCGTCGGATCCTCCTCTGTTCGGGTCAACTCTCGGCGAAACAGGTCCTTCCACGGTCCGTTCGGGGCACGGACGGACCTATGACCCCACGCGCAGGAATGCTGATCGCCGCAGGAGCGCTGGTCGCCGGGACGGTCACCGTCCTGCCCGCCACCCCCGCAGGCGCCGGTGAACCGACCCCCCGGCCGTTCCCCAGGCTCGCCTGGACCGGCTGCGCCACCCAGGCGTACCCGAAGCTCCAGTGCGGCACCCTGAAGGTGCCGCTCAACCACGACGACCCGGCCGGGCGGAGCATCACGCTCGCGCTCACCCGGGTCCCGCACACCGCGAAGACCTTCCAGGGCCCGCTGCTCGTGAACCCGGGCGGACCCGGCGGCAGCGGACGCACGATGGCCGGGTACGTGGCGGCCTCGCTGCCCCCGAAGGTGGCCGCCGAGTACGACGTGATCGGCTTCGACCCGCGCGGGGTGGGCCGGAGCGAACCCGCGCTCGACTGCCGGCCGGGCCACTTCGCGCCGGTGCGCCCCGACTCGGTGCCGCGCGGCGCCGACGCCGAGAAGGCGGCGGTCGAGCGGGCCCAGGCCTTCGCCGAGGCCTGCGGCGAGAAGTACGCCGACGTGCTGCCGTACATCGACACCGTGAGCACCGCCCGGGACCTCGACGCGATCCGTGACGCACTCGGCGCGCCGAAGGTCAACTACCTCGGCTACTCGTACGGCACCTACCTGGGCGCGGTGTACGCCCGGCTGTATCCGGACCGGGTGCGGCGCATGGCGCTCGACTCCGTCGTCAATCCGCACGGGGTCTGGTACGAGGACAACATCGCTCAGGACTACGCCTTCGACACCCGCCACAAGGACTTCATGGCCTGGGTGGCCCGGCAGAACGCGGTGTACAAGCTGGGCACGGACCCGGCGGCGGTCGAGGCCGCCTGGTACCGGATGCGCGACGCGGTGCGCGAGGCCCCGGCCGGCGGGAAGGTCGGTCCGGGCGAGCTGGAGGACACCTTCCTGCCCGGCGGGTACTACAACGGCTACTGGCCCCGCCTCGCGAGCGCGTTCTCGTCCTACGTGAACGACGGCGACGCGGCCCCCCTGACGGCGGCGTACGAGAAGTACGGGGAGGCCGACGCCTCCGCCGACAACGGCTACTCGGTCTACACGAGCGTGCAGTGCCGGGACGCGGCCTGGCCCCGGGACTGGAACGTCTGGCGCAAGGACAGCTGGGACATCCACGCCAAGGCGCCCTTCTCGACCTGGAACAACGCCTGGTACAACGCTCCCTGCGCCTTCTGGCCCGTGCCGGCCCTGACCCCGCCGGACGTCACCAACGACCAGCTGCCGCCGGTGCTCATCCTCCAGGCGACGGAGGACGCGGCGACCCCGTACGAGGGCGGCGTGGCGCTGCACCGGCTGGTGCGCGGCTCCAGCCTGGTCGTCGAGGAGGGCGGCGGGAACCACGGGGTGACCCTCGGCGGCAACGACTGCCTGGACGACCACCTCGCCGCCTACCTCGCCACCGGCACGGTGCCGCGCGGCAAGGACGGGGCCGAGGTCGACGCGGTCTGCGAGGCGCTCCCGGAGCCGGAGCCCGAGCCGATGGCCCCGGCCGAGAAGAAGGCGACGGAGAAGTCGACGGGGACGGCACCCGAGCAGGCGGCGGAGAAGTCGGCCGGGACGGCACCCGGGAAGTCGGGCAACCGGGTCGGCGCGCTCCGGACGGAGGCGACCGGCATCACGCTCCACGGGCTCCTCGGCCACGTCCGCTGACGACGACCGCACGCCGCTGACGAGGCCCGCGCCCCCAGGGGTGCGGGCACTGTCAGTGGCGTGCGCGAGGATGTGGGGCATGACGAGCCACCTGACCCACGTTCCCGCACCCGACGGCCTCGCGCCCAGTCCCCAGTACAGCCACGTCGTCTGGGGGACGGGCCGGTTCGTCGCGATATCCGGGCAGTGCGCGCTGGACGCCGCCGGCGCGGTGGTCGGCGCCGGCGACGCGGTCGCCCAGGCCCATCAGGTCTTCGCCAATCTGGAGCGCTGCCTCGCCGCCGTCGGCGCGGGCTTCGGGGACGTGGTGAAGCTGACCTACTTCGTCACGGACGTGGCCCACCTCCCGGCGGTGCGGGACGCCCGGGACGCCTACTTCGCGGGGGCGCCGCTCCCGGCGAGCTCGGCGGTGCAGGTGTCGGCGCTGGTCCGGCCGGAACTCCTCGTGGAGATCGAGGCCTTCGCACTCGTCCCCGAGCGCGAGGCCGGCGATGCCGAGGCGGAGCTCCGGTTGGTGCGTTGACGCCCGCGTGACCGCCGTCAGCCGTCAGCCGTGCGGACGGAGCCGCGTCAGTGAGTCCTCCGCCGCACGTCCGAGCCGGGGGTGCGGAAGCGCGGCCTCCAGGGCGGGGCGGGCTTGGGGGTCGCCCAGGGCACCGAGGCCCTCGACACAGGCGAGTCCGACCCGCCAGTGGGGGTCGTCGGCCGGAAGGCGTCGCCGGAGGACGGTGATCAGGGCCGGTACGGATTCGGGGGCGCGGAGTTCGGCGAGCAGCCGGACCGGCAGGAGGGCGTAGGCGACCCGGAGTTCGTTGGTGGCGAGGGCGGCGGCCGCGCGGGCGGTCCGCGGGTCGCCGAGCCGGACCAGGGCGTGGGCGGCGGTGACGCAGCGCTCGGGGTCGCGGTGGTTGAGGAGGAGGACGAGCGCCTCGAAGGAGCGCGGGTCGCCCGCGAGTCCGAGCTTGTAGGCGGCGATCTCCCGGGCCCAGAGGGGCTGTCCGGGTGCGGTGAGGACCCGGTGGAGTTCTTCCGGATCGTCGGTTCCGGCGAGTTCTCCGAATGCCGCCGGGACTTCTCCGGAGTCATTCTCGATCTCGGCCCGCAATCGATCGATCATCGAGCAGAATTCCGGATCCTCGGCGCTTTCCATGATTCCGAGCCTATCCGCGATCCAGATCACACTTTCTCAACTTGCCGGGACTGGCGCGCTCGTTACCGGCCGGTTAGTCTCAGGTGAGCGGGTCACCACCCGCACTCCTCACAACGGCCTGGTGACGCAGCCGTTGTGAGTGCTTCGTCGGTTCGGCAGTTTCGATGCGACTCCGGGACAGAGTCCGTCGCCTTCTTTTCTTCAGGGCATCGCCCTTCCTTCCAGGGCCTCGCCCTCGTTCTTTCCCGCGCCCTTTCCCTGTCGCGCGCGCACTGCCCTCAGTCGTCACTCTTCCTCCCTGGAGTCCCCTGATGGACACCCCTCTCTCCACCATCGCCGTCGTCGGTCTCGGCACCATGGGCACCGGCATCGCCGACGTCCTCGCCCGGGCCGGCCGCGAGGTCATCGGCATCGACATCGACGACACCGCCGCCGCCCGGGCCGTCGCCGCCCTGGAGGCGTCCACCGCCCGCGCGGTGGCCCGTGAGCGGATCACCGAGGAGGAGCGGCAGGACGTCCTGGCCCGCTTCCGCACCTTCTCCGACCTCCAGGCGGCCGCCGAGGCCGACCTCGTGATCGAGGTCGTGCCCGAGTCGTACGAGGCGAAGCAGGAGGTCTTCCGGGCGCTGGACGGGATCGTCCGGACCGACGCGATCCTGGCCACCGGCACCAACGCGCTCTCCGTCACCCGGCTCGCCGCCGACTCGGCCCACCCCGAGCGGGTGCTCGGCCTGCACTTCTTCGCCCCCGTGCAGGCGATGAAGCTGGTCGAGGTGGTCTCGTCCGTGCTGACCGACCCTCGGGCCGTCGACGCCGTCACCCGGCTCGCGGAGGAGCTCGGCAAGGAGCCCGTGGCGGTCGGCGACCGGGCCGGATTCATCGCGGACGGGCTGCTCTTCGGCTACCTGAACCAGGCCGCCGCCATGTACGAGGCCAAGTACGCCTCCCGCGAGGACATCGACGCGGCGATGAAGCTGGGCTGCGGCCTGCCGATGGGGCCGCTGGCGCTGCTCGACCTGATCGGCGTCGACACGGCCCGTACGGTCCTGGAGGCCATGTACGCGTCCTCGCACGACCGGCTGCACGCCCCCGCCCCGATCCTCAAGCAGCTCAGCGAGGCCGGTCTGACCGGCCGCAAGGCGGGCCGCGGCTTCTACACGTACGAGGCGCCGGGCTCCGCCGAGGTCGTCCGGGACGCGCTCACCCCGCTGACCTCCGCCGACGCCGCCGGCGGCCGCGAGGTCCGCTCGGTCGGCGTCGCCGGCTCGGGCACCATGGCCTCCGGCATCGCCGAGGTCTTCGCCAAGGCCGGGTACGAGGTCGTCCTCGCCGCCCGTTCCCAGGAGAAGGCGGACACGGCCAAGGCGCGGATCGCCAAGTCGCTGGCCCGCTCGGTCGACAAGGGCCGGATGACCGCCGAGGCGCGCGACACGACGCTGGCCCTGATCACCGCGGCGGGCACGCTCGACGCGTTCGCCGAGGTCGACCTGGCCGTCGAGGCGGTCGCCGAGGACCTGGGGATCAAGCAGGAGCTGTTCGCGCGGCTCGACAAGATCTGCAAGCCGGGCGCGGTGCTCGCCACCACGACCTCCTCGCTGCCGGTCGTGGCCTGCGCCCGGGCCACCTCGCGCCCGCAGGACGTCATCGGGATGCACTTCTTCAACCCGGCGCCGGCGATGAAGCTGGTCGAGATCGTCCGTACGGTCCTGACGGCCGACGACGTCCACGCCACCGTCCGCGAGGTCACGGCGAAGATCCGCAAGCACCCGGTGGACTGCGGCGACCGCGCCGGATTCATCGTGAACGCGCTGCTCTTCCCGTACCTGAACAACGCGATCAAGATGGTCCAGGAGCACTACGCGACCCTCGACGACATCGACGCCGCGATGAAGCTGGGCGGCGGCTACCCGATGGGCCCGTTCGAGCTGCTCGACGTGGTCGGTCTGGACGTCTCGCTCGCGATCGAGCAGGTGCTGCACCGCGAGTTCCGCGACCCGGGCCTCGCCCCGGCCCCGCTCCTCGAGCACCTGGTGGCGGCCGGCTGCCTCGGCCGCAAGACGGGACGCGGCTTCCGCGAATATGCCCGCCGCTGAGCCGCCCACCGCGGGCTGGGGCGGCCTGCTGAGCTCCCCGGGCACCTCCGGTGCCCCGGGGAGCTCCCCGCCCCCACCTGGGCACACGCCCACTCCGATGCAGTACGTTCGGACCATGCCCAAGGCCGCGAAGACACCCCGTGCCACGTCCACGTCCGACGCTCCGGAGAGCGCGGCGGGCACCCGTGCCGCCGCCCAGCGGCTCAAGATGCGCCGGGAGCTGGCGACGGCGGCGATGGAGCTCTTCGCCACCAAGGGGTACGAGGCGACCACGGTCGACGAGATCGCGGCCACGGCCGGGGTCGCCCGGCGGACCTTCTTCCGCCACTTCCGCTCCAAGGAAGAGGCGATCTTCCCGGACCACGACGACACGCTGGTGCGGGCGGAGGCGGTGCTGAACGCCGCTCCGCCGCACGAGCACCCGCTCGACACCGTGTGCCGGGGCATCAAGGAAGTCATGAAGATGTACGCGGGCTCCCCCGCGGTCTCCGTGGAGCGCTACCGGCTGACCCGTGAGGTGCCGACCCTGCGGGAGCGCGAGATCGCCTCGGTGGCCCGCTACGAGCGGCTCTTCACCCGCTATCTCCTCGGCCACTTCGACGAGCGCGACCACCACGACGGCAACGACGACCCGCTGCTCGCGGAGGTGGCCGCCTCGGCGGTCGTCACCGCCCACAACCACGTCCTGCGCCGCTGGCTGCGGGCCGGCGGTCAGGGCGACGTGGAGGCCCAGCTCGACCACGCCTTCGCGATCGTCCGGGACACCTTCGGCACCGGCATAGGCGCGGGCCGGCCGGCCCCGTCCCCCCAGGCCGAGCAGGCGCCCGCCGTACGCGCCTCCACCACCGGCGACGTGGTGGTCGCCGTGGCCCGTACGGACGCCCCGCTCGACGAGGTCATGCGCACGATCCAGCAGGCACTCCAGAACCCCTGAGGAGCCCTTGAGGACCCCTCAAGACCGCTTCACGACGATGGCCGCCCCCGGTTTCCGGGGGCGGCCATCGTCGTATCGTCCCAGTTCAGAGCAGTTTTCGATCGATCATCGCTCATCCGTGACCGACAGATTGCATCTGAGTGAAATTGTTGGCACGCAGTGCCTTGTGCGGTGACACGGCGTGCCATACGTTGAAGGTGTCCGGGCGGCCGGCGAGCAGAGAACACCTCGTTCGCCGGCTGTCCCCACAAGCCGACGGCTCGTGCGCCCGGACGCCTGCGTCACAGGCACCCTCGCGCCACCAGCGCCGCGCCACCGCACCACCCGAGCCGAACCGACGGCACACCTCCACAGCAACAGCACTCCCCGCCGTAACCCTCAGGCGTCCTCCCCCGGACGCTCACCGCCGGAGGCAACCCGTGAAGGAAATCCTGGCCGCGATCCAGTCGCAGGACGCCACGTCCGCCGACTTCGCGAACATCCCGCTCCCCGAGTCGTACCGGGGCATCACCGTCCACAAGGACGAGGCCGAGATGTTCGCCGGACTCGCCAGCCGCGACAAGGACCCGCGCAAGTCGCTGCACCTCGACGACGTGGCCCTGCCCGAGCTCGGCCCGGGCGAGGCCCTGGTCGCCGTCATGGCCAGCTCGGTCAACTACAACTCGGTCTGGACCTCGATCTTCGAGCCGGTGTCGACCTTCGGCTTCCTGGAGCGCTACGGCCGTCTCAGCGACCTCAGCAAGCGCCACGACCTCCCGTACCACGTCATCGGCTCCGACCTCGCCGGCGTCGTGCTGCGCACCGGCCCCGGCGTGAACTCGTGGAAGCCCGGCGACGAGGTCGTCGCCCACTGCCTCTCGGTCGAGCTGGAGTCCTCCGACGGCCACAACGACACGATGCTCGACCCCGAGCAGCGCATCTGGGGCTTCGAGACCAACTTCGGCGGCCTCGCGGAGATCGCCCTCGTCAAGTCCAACCAGCTGATGCCGAAGCCCGGCCACCTCAGCTGGGAGGAGGCGGCCTCCCCCGGCCTCGTCAACTCCACCGCCTACCGCCAGCTGGTCTCCCGCAACGGCGCCGGCATGAAGCAGGGCGACAACGTCCTCATCTGGGGCGCGAGCGGCGGCCTCGGCTCGTACGCCACGCAGTTCGCCCTCGCCGGCGGCGCCAACCCGATCTGTGTCGTCTCCTCCCCGGAGAAGGCCGACATCTGCCGCGCGATGGGCGCCGAGGCGGTCATCGACCGCAACGCCGAGGGCTACAAGTTCTGGAAGGACGAGCACACCCAGGACCCGAAGGAGTGGAAGCGCTTCGGCAAGCGCATCCGCGAGCTCACGGGCGGCGAGGACATCGACATCGTCTTCGAGCACCCGGGCCGCGAGACCTTCGGCGCCTCCGTGTACGTCACGCGCAAGGGCGGCACCATCACCACCTGCGCCTCCACCTCGGGCTACATGCACGAGTACGACAACCGCTACCTGTGGATGTCGCTGAAGCGGATCATCGGCTCGCACTTCGCGAACTACCGCGAGGCGTGGGAGGCGAACCGCCTGATCGCCAAGGGCAAGATCCACCCGACCCTGTCGAAAGTCTACTCCCTGGAGGAGACCGGCCAGGCCGCCTACGACGTCCACCGCAACCTGCACCAGGGCAAGGTCGGCGTCCTCGCGCTCGCTCCGCAGGAGGGCCTGGGCGTCAGCAACCCGGAGCTGCGCGAGAAGCACATCGACGCCATCAACCGTTTCCGTAACATCTGAGCCGGGGACCATAGATGACTGAGCGCCAGAAGGACCGGCCGTGGCTCATGCGGACCTACGCCGGTCACTCGACCGCCGAGGCGTCCAACGAGCTGTACCGGCGCAACCTCGCCAAGGGTCAGACCGGCCTCTCGGTCGCGTTCGACCTGCCGACGCAGACGGGCTACGACCCCGACCACATCCTCGCCCGCGGCGAGGTCGGCCGGGTCGGTGTCCCCGTCTCGCACCTCGGTGACATGCGGCGGCTGTTCCAGGACATCCCCCTGGAGCAGATGAACACCTCGATGACCATCAACGCCACGGCGATGTGGCTCCTGGCGCTCTACCAGGTGGCCGCCGAGGAGCAGGGTGCGGACATCACCAAGCTCCAGGGCACCACCCAGAACGACATCGTGAAGGAGTACCTGTCGCGCGGGACGCACGTCTTCCCGCCCGGCCCCTCCCTCCGTCTCACGACGGACATGATCTGCTACACGGTCAACAACATCCCGAAGTGGAACCCGATCAACATCTGCAGCTACCACCTGCAGGAGGCGGGGGCCACTCCGGTCCAGGAGATCTCGTACGCGATGGCCACCGCGATCGCGGTGCTCGACTCGGTCCGCGACTCCGGCCAGATCCCCGAGGACCGGTTCGGCGATGTCGTCGCCCGCATCTCCTTCTTCGTGAACGCGGGCGTCCGCTTCATCGAGGAGATGTGCAAGATGCGCGCCTTCGGCCGCATCTGGGACAAGATCACCCGTGAGCGGTACGGCATCGAGAACGAGAAGCAGCGCCGGTTCCGCTACGGCGTACAGGTCAACTCGCTCGGCCTGACCGAGGCCCAGCCGGAGAACAACGTCCAGCGGATCGTCCTGGAGATGCTGGCCGTCACGCTCTCCAAGGACGCCCGCGCCCGCGCCGTCCAGCTCCCCGCCTGGAACGAGGCCCTCGGCCTCCCCCGGCCCTGGGACCAGCAGTGGTCGCTCCGCATCCAGCAGGTGCTCGCCCACGAGTCCGACCTGCTGGAGTACGAGGACATCTTCGCCGGCTCGCACGTCATCGAGGCCAAGGTCGATTCGCTCGTCGCGGAGTGCCTGGCCGAGATCGACCGGATCCAGGAGATGGGCGGCGCGATGGCCGCCGTCGAGTCCGGCTACCTCAAGTCCCAGCTCGTCTCCTCGCACGCCGAGCGGCGCGCCCGGATCGAGGCCGGCGACGAGAAGATCATCGGCGTCAACATCTTCCAGTCGACCGAGGAGAACCCCCTCACCGCCGACCTGGACACCGCGATCATGACGGTCGACCCGGCGGTCGAGGCGCGGGTGGTCGGCTCGCTGAAGACCTGGCGGGACAACCGCTACCAGCCGCCGTTCAACCACCCGCGCCCCTGCAAGGCCCTCGAACGCCTCAAGGAGGCCGCCAAGGGCACCGGCAACCTCATGGAGGCCACGCTCGAGTGCGCCCGCGCCGGGGTCACGACCGGCGAGTGGACCGAGGCCCTGCGCGAGGTCTTCGGCGAGTTCCGGGCCCCCACCGGCGTCTCCTCGGCCCCGGTCGCGGTGACGGCCGAGGAGGGCACGCCGCTGGCTCTCGTACGGGAGAAGGTGGCGCGGACCGCCGACGAGCTCGGCTCCGGGCGGCTGCGGCTGCTCGTGGGCAAGCCGGGCCTGGACGGGCACTCCAACGGGGCCGAGCAGATCGCCGTCCGCGCGCGCGACGCCGGTTTCGAGGTGGTCTACCAGGGCATCCGGCTGACCCCCGAGCAGATCGTCAACGCGGCCCTCGCCGAGGACGTGCACTGCGTGGGTCTGTCGATCCTCTCCGGCTCGCACGCCGAGCTGGTCCCGGACGTCCTCGCCCGCCTCCGGGAGGCCGGCGCCACCGACATCCCGGTCATCGTCGGCGGGATCATCCCGAACGCCGACGCCGCAGACCTGAAGCGCGCGGGCGTGGCCGCCGTCTTCACACCGAAGGACTTCGGTATCACGGAGATCATCGGCCGTATCGTCGACGAGATCCGGAAAGCACACAAGCTCAGCCCCCTGGAAAGTACGGAGGTCCCCGCATGACCAGCCCCGTGAACCGTCTGCGTCCGCGCCGCTCCTGCCTCGCGGTACCCGGCTCCAACCCGCGGTTCCTCGAGAAGGCCCAGGGCCTCGCCGCGGACCAGGTCTTCCTGGACCTGGAGGACGCCTGCGCGCCGCTGGCCAAGCCCGAGGCCCGGCACACCATCGTGAAGTTCCTCAACGAGGGCGACTGGACCGGCAAGACCCGGGTCGTGCGGGTCAACGACTGGACGACCCACTGGACGTACCGCGACGTCGTCACGGTCGTCGAGGGCGCCGGCCAGAACCTCGACTGCATCATGCTGCCGAAGGTCCAGGACGCCCAGCAGATCGTCGCGCTCGACCTGCTGCTCACGCAGATCGAGAAGACGATGGGCTTCGAGGTCGGCAAGATCGGCATCGAGGCGCAGATCGAGAACGCCCAGGGCCTCACCAACGTCAACGCGATCGCGCAGGCCTCCCAGCGCGTCGAGACGATCATCTTCGGCCCGGCCGACTTCATGGCCTCGATCAACATGAAGTCGCTGGTCGTGGGCGAGCAGCCGCCGGGCTACCCGGCCGACGCCTACCACCACATCCTGATGAGCATCCTGATGGCCGCCCGCGCCAACAACCTCCAGGCGATCGACGGCCCCTACCTCCAGATCCGCAACCCGGAGGGCTACAAGGCCGTCGCGCAGCGCGCCGCCGCCCTGGGCTTCGACGGCAAGTGGGTGCTGCACCCGGACCAGGTCGCCGCCGCGAACGAGATCTTCTCGCCCGCGCAGGAGGACTTCGACCACGCCGAGCTGATCCTGGACGCGTACGACTACTACACGTCCGAGGCCGGCGGGAAGAAGGGCTCCGCGATGCTCGGCGACGAGATGATCGACGAGGCCTCCCGCAAGATGGCCCTGGTCATCTCGGGCAAGGGCCGCGCCGCCGGCATGCAGCGCACCACCAAGTTCGAGATCCCGGAGGCCTGAGCCCCATGCAGTTCGGCCGTACCTACGAAGAGTTCGAAGTCGGTGCCGTCTACAAGCACTGGCCCGGAAAGACGGTCACCGAGTACGACGACCATCTCTTCTGTCTGCTGACGATGAACCACCATCCGCTGCACATGGATGTGAATTACGCCGAGAACACGACGGACTTCGGCAAGAACGTCGTCGTGGGCAACTACATCTACTCGCTGCTGCTCGGCATGTCCGTGCCGGACGTCTCCGGCAAGGCCATCGCCAACCTGGAGATCGAGTCGCTGCGGCACGTGGCGCCGACCTTCCACGGCGACACGATCTACGGCGAGACGACGGTCCTCGACAAGACCCCGTCGAGGTCGAAGAACGACCGCGGCATCGTCTACGTCGAGACCAAGGGCTACAAGCAGGACGGCACGCTCGTGTGCGTCTTCCGCCGCAAGGTCATGGTGCCCACCGAGACGTACATCAAGGAGCGCGGCGGCGAGCAGCCCGGCCGCCCCGAGCTGATCGAGCCCGCCAAGAAGACGGAGAAGTAGCCATGGCCCGACTCGCCCAGACCGCCGGGCTCACGGACGTCCAGCAGGAGATCCTCAAGACCGTCCGGGAGTTCGTCGACAAGGAGATCATCCCGGTCGCCACCGAGCTGGAGCACCGCGACGAGTACCCCCAGCAGATCGTCGACGGGCTCAAGGAGCTCGGCCTCTTCGGTCTGATGATCCCCGAGGAGTACGGGGGCCTGGGCGAGTCGCTGCTCACCTACGCGCTGTGCGTGGAGGAGATCGCCCGTGGCTGGATGTCGGTCTCCGGCATCATCAACACGCACTTCATCGTCGCGTACATGCTGAAGCAGCACGGCACGCAGGAGCAGAAGGAGTACTTCCTTCCACGGATGGCGGCCGGCGAGACGCGTGGCGCGTTCTCGATGTCGGAGCCGGGCCTCGGCTCGGACGTGTCCGCCATCACGTCCAAGGCGGTCAAGGACGGCGACGAGTACGTCCTCAACGGTCAGAAGATGTGGCTGACGAACGGCGGAACGTCAACGCTGGTCGCCGTTCTCGTCCGAAGTGACGAAGGACACCCGGAGGGCACCGCCCCCCACAAGTCGATGACGACCTTCCTCGTCGAGAAGGAGCCCGGCTTCGGAGAGGTCCGCCCCGGCCTCACCATCCCCGGCAAGATCGACAAGATGGGTTACAAGGGCGTCGACACGACCGAGCTCATCATGGACGGACTGCGCATTCCGGCCAATCGGGTTCTCGGCGGCACGACGGGCCGAGGGTTTTACCAAATGATGGACGGCGTCGAGGTGGGCCGCGTGAACGTGGCGGCCCGTGGCTGTGGCGTCGCGCAGCGTGCTTTCGAACTGGGTGTCTCATATGCCCAGCAACGTCACACTTTCGGCAAGGCGATCGCCGAACACCAGGCGATTCAGTTCAAGCTTGCCGAGATGGCTACCAAGGTCGAGGCCGCTCATGCCATGATGGTGAACGCAGCACGCAAAAAGGACTCCGGGGAACGAAACGACCTCGAAGCAGGGATGGCGAAGTACCTCGCGTCCGAATACTGCAAGGAGGTCGTGGAGGATGCCTTCCGCATTCACGGCGGCTACGGGTTCTCGAAGGAGTACGAGATCGAGCGTCTCTACCGCGAGGCGCCGATGCTGCTCATCGGTGAAGGTACCGCCGAGATCCAGAAAATGATCATTGGTCGTCGGCTGCTCGAGGAGTACCGATTCCAGGGTTGATTGTCGCGTTTGAGTCGGTTCGGCCGCGAAGAAGATCACACCCTGTGTTCGTCTTCCGGCCGTCGACTCGGTTCCTGGCTTGCCCAGTTGCGCCCCGCAACCGATAGCATCGCCGGAAAGCCGCCGTCCCCCGTTGCCAGTGCGGCATCATCCGCTACGAAGGTCATCCATGCCCCACAGCCAAACCTCTGCACACCGCGACAGCCTCTCGGGCGTACGCCTCGCGCGCGGAGCATCGCCGTGGCTTCTGCCGACCGTCGCCACCGCGGCGCTCTCCCTCTTGCGCGCGCGCAAGTCGCGGCGAGCCGCGGCCATCGCCGTGCCGACCACCGCTCTCGCGGCCGGCATGCTGTGGTTCTTCCGCGACCCCGAGCGCGAGATCGCTCAGGGCCGGGTCATCTCCCCCGCCGACGGTGTGGTGCAGAGCATCATGCCGTGGAAGGACGGACGCACCCGGGTCGCCATCTTCATGAGCCCGCTGAACGTCCACGTCAACCGCGCGCCGCTGGCCGGCACGGTGACGTCCGTGGAGCACGTCCCCGGTGGGTTCGTCCCGGCGTTCAACAAGGAGAGCGAGAACAACGAGCGCGTTGTCTGGCACTTCGACACCGAGCTCGGCGACATCGAGATGGTGCAGATCGCGGGTGCCGTCGCACGACGCATCGTGCCGTACATCCCGCAGGGGACGAAGGTCGAGCAGGGTGACCGGATCGGCCTGATCCGCTTCGGCTCGCGGGTCGACATCTACCTCCCGGAGGGTGTCGAGGTCGCCGTCGAGGTCGGCCAGGCCACGACCGCGGGGGTGACTCGCATTGACCGTGATTGATCCCGACACACGGGCTGCCGAATGGGTTGCCGACGCCGAGGCGGACGCGGCCGACGAGGCCGAGGAGATGCCGCTGTCGTTGAGGCTGTCCATAGCGGACGCCCTCACGCTCGGTAACGCCACGTGCGGCTTCATGGCGGTCTACTTCACGACGACCGGCATCCTGATCCCGCACCTCACCGGCAGCACGGAGACCGGCATGGCGCGCAACAGCGCCGCCACCGCCGTGATCCTGATGCTGTGCGCGGCGATCTTCGACCTCTTCGACGGCATCGTGGCGCGCAAGCTCCGCAGCTCGCCGATGGGCGCCGAGCTCGACAACCTCTCGGACCTGATCAGCTTCGGTCTGGCCCCGGCCTACTTCGTGCTCGTGTACGGAATGGTCGCGGTCCCGGACGGTGCCCAGCAGAAGGTCTCGGCGGTGGCCGCGGTCGCGGTGCTCCTCGCCGTGGTGCTGCGCCTGGCGAGATTCTCGTGCGTGACGATGAAGGACGGCATGTTCCAGGGCATGCCGAGCCCCTTCGGCGCGCTGACGGTCGTCTCGATCGTGCTCCTTGAGCTGCCGTTCGTCCCGACGCTCCTCGCGATCATCGGGGTGGCCTGGCTGATGGTGAGCCGGGTCGAGTACCCCAAGCCGCGGGGTGTCCTCGCGGTGGCGATGCTCGCCTGGATCGTGGGCGCGATGGGCATGCTGGCGGCCTGGGCGTTCGACGCCCCGGGCGGCGCGTTCCTGCTGCAGACCGGCTGCGCGCTCCAGGTGGTGATGGGCGCCGTGATCCCCCTCTTCGCGACGGCCCGCCGGGTGAACACCTTCCGCGGCAACCGCCGGGAGAGCCGGGAGGCTCGCGCGGCGCAGCTGCGGTAGCGGATCGAGTGGTACGTGAAGGGCCCCGGGAGGCGAAAGCCTCCCGGGGCCCTTTCGCGTGCCCGGCTCCGTCTACCCCACGTGCTTGTAGTACAGCGTGGTGGGGCGGAGGGTGCCGGCCGGGTCGGCGGCGAAGTCCGGGATCGTTCCGGCGGCCGTCCAGCCCGCTCCCCGGTAGAGGCGCTCGGCCGGGCTGTCGGTCCGGGTGTCCAGGACGAGCAGGCGGAGGCCGGTGGCGGCGGCGTGGGCCTCGGCCGCGGCGAGCAGCCGGCGGCCGAGGCCGCCGCCCCGGGCGGAGCTGTGCACGAGGAGCCGGGCGATCTCCCCGCGGTGGCGACCGTTGGCCGTGCCGGTACGGACGAGGGTGACGACGCCGGTCAGGCTCCCGTCCGGGGCGTGGGCGGCCCAGACGTCCCGTACGCCCGCCGCGGCCTCCTCGGCGACGCCCGACCACCAGGAGGCCGCGTCGGTCGTCTCCAGGGGCGCCAGGAAGCCGACGGAGGCCCCGCCGTCCACGGCGTCCACGAGGAGCGCCGCGAGACCGGCGGGGGCGTGGGTCCGTACGGCGTCGGGGGTGAGGCGCTCGATCGCGTCCGGGGCGGGGAGCGGCTTCTCCAGGCAGACCAGGTCCGGCCGCTCGTCCCAGGACTCGACGGTCGCGAAGCCGAGGCTCCGGTAGAGGGCGAGCGGCTCCTCACGCCAGCCCCAGACCGTGAGGCGTACGGCGGGTGCTCCCGAGGCGGCGGCCCGGCGCAGGGCCTCGGCCATGAGGGCCTTGGCGTGGCCCTTCCGCCGGGCCTCGGGCGCGACCCACAGGCGCTTGATCTCGGGCGGGCGGCCGTCGCGGGGTGCCTTGAGGACGACGCAGCCCGAGGGGGCGTCGTCCCCGGGCGCGGTGACGAGCAGGACGGTGTCGGCGGCGAAGGCGGCGGCCGGGTCCTCGGCCTCGCCCCGGTATACGGCCGGGAGCTCGGCGACCGTCGTCACGGTCACCCCTTTCTCGGCCTGGTTGACCAGGTGGTAGGCGCCCAGCAGGTGAGGAAGGTGCGGGTGCGAGCGGTTCTCCTCGATTCGTACTGTCATGGGCCAGAGCTTCACACCGTGATGTTTCGGCGATGTGAAGATCTTCTACGCTGGGGCGCATGCGTGTACTGGTCGCGGGCGCCACGGGCGCCGTGGGTCGTCAGCTCGTCCCCCGTCTCGAAGCGGCGGGGCACGAGGTCGTGGGGATCTCCCGGCGCGGTCCGCGTCCGGTGGACGTCCTGGACGCCGGGGCGGTGCGCGGGGCGGTGGCCGAGGCCGCGCCGGACGCCGTGGTGCACCAGCTGACGGACCTGGGCGGGGCGGACGGTGCCGCGAACAACCGGGTACGGATCGAGGGCACCCGGAACCTCGTGGACGCGGCGCGGGCGGCGGGGGTCGGGCGGATCGTCGCGCAGTCGATCTCCTGGGCGTACGGCCCCGGGGACGCGCCCGCCGACGAGTCCGTACCGCTCGACGCGACGGAGGAGCTGCCGCGGGCGCGGATCGTCGCGGGGGTCCGCGCGCTGGAGTCCGCGGTGGCGGAGCTCCCGGAGGCCGTCGTCCTGCGGTACGGGATCCTCTACGGCCCCGGCACCTGGTACGCGCCCGGGGGCGCGGTGGCCGCCGCGCTCGCCGGGGACCCGGCGGCCCGGTTCCTGGGGAGCACGGCGGCCGACGGTTCGGTGAGCTCCTTCGTGCACGTCGCCGATGCCGCCGAGGCGGCCGTACGGGCCCTGACGTGGCCCCCGGGCGCGTACAACGTGGTGGACGACGAGCCCGCGCCCGGGCACGACTGGCTGCCGGTCCTGGCGGAGGCCCTGGGCGCCCCCGCCCCGGAGCGGAGCGCGGGCCGGGCGCCCTGGGCCCGGGGCGCGGTGAACGCCCGGGCCCGTGCGCTGGGCTGGGCCCCGGCCCGCCCGTCCTGGCGGACGGGCTTCGCGGACCAGGGCGAGCCGGGTTACGGCGTGTAGGACTTCGCCGCGTCGGCGACGAACGGCTGGCGGACGGTGCGCATGCCGCCGGGGACCGACTTGTCCGGCTGGATGATGACGGACTGGCGGGACGACGGCGCCTTCGGGTCGCCGAGGTCGTGGGTCATGCCGAAGCCGGCGTCGTGGGCCTTCATGGTCAGGAGCGCCTTGTCGACGCCCTCGCGCGTGAGGTCCTTCTCCGTGCAGGCCTTCTTCAGGGCCTCGCCGAAGACGCTCGCCGCGGTCCAGCCGGCGACGATGCCGTTGTCGAGGCTGTCGCCGGGGTAGGCGGCCTGGTAGTCGGCGACGAGCTTCTTCGCCGTCGGGGTGTCCGCGCCGATGGGCAGGCTCGGGGAGGCGAACCAGTACATCTTCTCCAGGGCAGGTCCGGCCTGGGTGCCGAGGAGCTGCGGCGCGAACGCCGAGTTGTTGCCGACGACCGGGATCTTGAGGCCGGTGGCGGCGGCGACGCCGACGAGGGAGGCGGCCTGGCGGGGGCCGGCGCTGATGACGACGGCCTTGACCCCGGCCTGCTTCAGCGCCGAGACCTGCGCCGACATGTCGTTGTCGGTTGGCTTGATCTTCTGCTCGACGACGGTCAGGCCGGCTTTCTCCGCCGCGTACTTCGAGCCCTTCAGGGCGTTCTCGCCGTAGTCGCCCTCGAAGTAGACGTGGCCGAGCTTGTCGCCGGACTTCAGGCCCTTCTCCTTGAGCAGGAAGTCGACGGCGTTGATCGTCTCGACGTCGTACGTGGCGCCGAGGACGCGGATGTACGGGGAGCCGAGCAGCGAGGCCGACCAGGCCTGGGGCAGGACGAGCCCCTTGTCCTTGCCGTCGACCTGGGGCTTGACCGCGGCGACGAACGGGGAGCCGATGAACTGGGTGTAGCCGACGACCTTCGGCTCCAGCTCGGTGTAGGCGGCGAGCGCCTTCTGCGGGTCGTAGCCGTGGTCGCGGACCGTGAGCTCCAGCTGCCGGCCGCAGATCCCGCCGGCGGCGTTGACCTGCTTCACGTACAGCTGCTGGGCCTGGGTGACGCTCTTGCCGAGGGTCGCGTACACGCCGGTCATGTCGGTGAGGGCGCCGAGCGCGATCGTCTTGTCGGTGACGCCCTCGCCGGTCTTCACCCCGCCCGCGCCGGTCTGCTTGCCGTCGTCGGTCTTGGCCTTGGAGCTGCATCCGGCGGCGGTGAGGGCGACCAGCGCGGCGAGCGCGGCGGCCAGGCCCCGCACGGCCTGTCTGCGGTGGGTCATCGTGTCTCCCCAGAGGGTTCGGTGGACGGGGTGTCGGTGGGTGTGGGGCTCTTGGGTTTCCGGGCGGCGAGGCGGACCAGGCCGCCGGGCAGGAACAGCACCACCGCGACGACGGCGGCGCCGTAGAGGTAGCGGGAGGCCTCCCCCGGGGCGATGCCGCCCGTCCCCGGCGCGGAGACCAGGGGCAGCGCGTCGCTGTACCGGGTGAGGAGCTGCGGCAGGAGGGTGACGAAGACGCCTCCGGCCACCGCGCCGGCGACCGAGCCGAGACCGCCGATGACGATCATGGCCAGGTATTCGAGGGAGAGCGCCATGCCGAAGTACTCCGGCACGGTCCGCTGGAAGACCAGGGCGAGCAGGACGCCCGCCAGGCCCGCGTACATGGAGGAGAGGACGAAGACGGCGGCGCGGTAGCGGGCGACGGGGATGCCCATGACCCCGGCGGCGATCCGGTGGTCCCGGATCGCGTTCATCGCGCGTCCCGGGCGGCCCCTGAGCACTCCCCTGGCGAACAGCGCCCCGCCGAGGAGCAGGATGAGCCCGAGGTACCAGAGCTTCTCGACGGCGCCGAACGGCACCTGGGCGACGAGGAGTTCGGTGTCGTCGAAGGTGAGGCCGAAGAGGCTGAGCGGGGGGACGGCGCGGCCGTTGTAACCGCCGGTGAGGTCATGGGCGTTGAAGAGCACGTGCTGCCCGATGAAGATCAGCGCGAGGGTCGCGATGCCGAGGTACGCGCCGCGCAGCCGGCCCGCGATGGGGCTGAACACCCCGCCCGCCAGGCCCGCGAGGGCCACCGCGAGGACGGCGGCGAGCCAGCCGGGCAGGCCGAGACCGGCGAGTCCGTCCGCGCCGTCGCCGGCGAAGAGGCAGTAGCCGTAGGCGCCGACGGCCAGGAAGAAGGCGTGTCCCATGGAGAGTTGGCCGGTGGCACCGGTCAACAGGTTGATGCCGAGGGCGCCGAGGGCGGCGGCCATGGCGAACAGGCCCGCCTGGAGCCAGAATCGGTCCAGGTAGAACGGGAGCGCGACGAGGAGGAGTCCGGCGGCGGCCCACCCGTACACCCCGGCACGGATGCGCACGCCGGGGCGGGCGAGGGTCTCAGACACGGGCGAGCTCCTTCGTGCCGAAGAGTCCGGCCGGGCGGATCAGCAGGACCGCGACCATGACGAGGTAGGGGGCGAGGTCGCCGATGCCCCGGCCGAGGAAGGCCAGATCGCTCTGGTAGCCGGTGGCGAGGGACTCGGTGATGCCGACGAGGAGTCCGCCGACGAGGGCGCCCGTGGTGGAGTCGAGGCCGCCGAGGATGGCGGCGGGGAAGGCCTTGAGGGCGGCGAGCGAGGTCGCCCGTTCCAGGCCGGGGGTCGGGAAGACGGTGAGGAAGAGCGCCGCGACGGCGGCGAGGGCGCCGGCGACCGCCCAGGCCCCGAGCGAGACGCGGCCGAGCCGGATGCCCATGAGGGCGGCGGTCTCCTGGTTCTCGGCGGCGGCCCGCATGGCGACGCCCCAGGAGGTGTACCGGAAGGCGAGCAGGAAGGCGGTGATGAGGAGGGCCGCGACGAGGAGGGCCGCGATCCGGGTCTGGGCGATGGTGACGGGGCCGACGGTGAGGACCGCGTCGCCCCACGGGTCGCCGAGGGCGAGGATGTCGGTGCCGATGCGGCGGGTCAGCTCGGTGGCGAGCAGGATGTCGACGCCGATGGTGACGATCGCGAGGACGCTGTGGTCGCCGCCCCGGTGGCGGCGCATGACGAAGAACTCGACGGCGGCGCCGACGACGGCGGCGCCCGTGATCCCGGCGAGCAGCGCGGGCCAGAAGCCGATCGTGTCGTGGAGGACGGCGGTGACGTAGCCGCCGGCCAGGAGGAGCGAGGCGTGGGCGAAGTTGACGACCTCGGTGGCGCGGAAGATGACCACGAAGCCGAGGGCGATGAGGGCGTAGATCGAGCCCAGTGAGACGCCGTTGATCAGGAACTCGGCGAAGGTGCTCACGCGGCGGTCTCCTCTCCGAGGTAGGCGCGGACGACCGCCGGGTCGTTCTGGACGTCGCCGGGGGCTCCGTCGGCGATGCGGCGGCCGAAGTCGAGGACGGTGACGGAGTCGGCGAGCCGCATCACCAGGCCCATGTCGTGCTCGACGAGGAGGACCGAGATGCCGAGGCCGTCGCGGACGCCCGCGATGACCGAGGCGGTACGGCGCCGCTCGTCGGCGGTCATGCCGGCGACGGGTTCGTCGAGGAGCAGCAGCTTCGGCTCCATGCAGAGGGCGCGGGCGAGTTCGGCGAGCTTCTGCTGCCCGTACGGGAGGGAGCCGGCGGGCTGGGCCAGCTGACGCTCCAGGCCGACGAAGGCGGCGATCTCCCGGACCCTGGCCCGGTGGCGGGCCTCCTCGCGGGCGGCGGAGGGGAGCCGGAGCCCGGCGGCGAGGAAGCCGGTGCGGGTGAGCCGGTGCCGGCCGAGCATCAGGCTGTCCTCGACGGTGGCGCGGGGCGGCAGGGCCAGGTTCTGGAAGATCCGGCCGACGCCGAGGTCCGCGATCCGGTGCGGGGGCAGGGCGGTCAGCTCGTGCGGGCCGAGGCGGACGGAGCCGGCCGTGGCCCGGTAGACGCCGGAGAGCACGTTGAAGCACGTGGACTTGCCGGCGCCGTTGGGGCCGATGAGGGCGTGGACGGTGCCGGGCCGGACGGTGAAGCCGATGCCGTCGAGGGCGGTGAGTCCGGCGAACCGTACGGTCAGGTCCTCGACGACGAGGGCGGGGACGTCGGCCGTGTTCTCGGGAGAGGGCGGTGCGTCGGTCATCGGGTCTCCTCCCAGCGGGACAGGACCGGGTGCGCGGCCCGGGCGCGGGCCGCGTCGGCGGCGGCGTCCTCGTCGACCACGCCCAGGTACCGGCGGCGCACCTCGTCGGAGGCCGCGAGCTCGGCCGCAGGACCGGAGAGGGTGACCTCGCCGACCTCCAGGACGTACGCGCGGGAGGCGAGGCGCAGCGCGAGCGCCGCGTTCTGCTCGACCAGGAGCACGGCCGTGCCTTGGGCGTTGATCTCGCGGACGGCGTCCGCGATCCGGGCGGCCATCAGCGGGGCGAGCCCCAGGGAGGGCTCGTCGAGGAGGAGCAGCCCCGGTGCGGCCATGAGGGCGCGGCCGACGGCGAGCATCTGCTGTTCGCCGCCGGAGAGCAGCCCGGCCTGCTGGCGGGCGCGGTCGGCGAGGACCGGGAAGAGCTCGTGGACGCGGCGCAGCGCGGCGGCCTTCGCGGCGCGGTCGCCGCGGCGGCCGAGGGCGCCCGCGCGCAGGTTGTCCTCGACCGTCATCCGGGCGAAGACCTGGCGGCCCTCCGGCACCTGGGAGACGCCGGCGGCGACGACCCGGTCGGGCGGCAGCCCGTCGAGCGGCCGGCCGTCGCGGCTCACCGTGCCGGAGACCACGGACCCGCCGTGGAACCGCAGGGTGCGCGAGACGGCCCGCAGCAGGGTCGACTTGCCGGCGCCGTTGCCGCCCAGGACGGTGACGACGGCGCCCGCCGGTACGGTCAGCGACACCTGGCGCAGCGCGCGCACCGGTCCGTATCCCGCCGTGAGGTCCTTGACCTCGAGGGCGGGTGCGGTTCCTCCCATGGATCCCCTTTCCCGGCCGCGCTGTCACCTGGCGTTTCCCGGCCGATTCGATGGCGCTCACCCCAGCACCGCGCCGGACCGCCCGTCCACGTCCCGCGGCCGAATCGCTGCCGGTGACCAGCGGGGACGGCGATGGGCTGTGCATGCGCACAACGCTGCGCGTCAGGGGTGTGCCGAGGGGCCCGGGGCGGTGGATCCTCCGGGCATGGGACGGCGCAGACGGCGGACCGGTGACGACTGGAAGGTGCTCGCGCAGGCGTGCACGGCGCTTCTGGAGCGGGTGCCGGAGCTGGTGGACGAGCATCTGAGGGAGCTCCACGCGTACGAGCCCGCCTACGGGCGGATCCTGCCGTACGACCAGCACTGGCAGGAGGCCCACGAGGCGATGCGGATCGGGATCGAGATGATCTCGGCGCCCCGCAACTCGCCCCGGCGGGATCTGGAGCAGGCGGAGTCGATGGGCCGCCGCAGGGCCGGACAGGGCATGCCCCTGGAGCTGGTCGTGCACGCGTACCGGCATGCCGGGCATCTCGTGTGGGACGCGCTGATCGAGGGCGCCGGGGAGGACACGGCGCAGCTGGCGGCGCTGATGCAGTCGGCGACGACGGTGTGGTCGGCGGTGGACGCGCAGGCGGACACGGCGTCGGAGGCGTACCGGTCGACGGAGGCGGAGCTGCGCCGCCGGACCGACGAGCAGCTCCAGGCGCTCCTGGACGCGCTGCTCCAGGGGCAGCGGTCGCCCGAGCTGGTGGCGCGGGCGGCGGCGGGCCTGGACCTGCCGGAGCAGGGGCGGTACGCGGTGGTGGTGCTGCGCTACGACCGGCGGGAGGAGCGGGAGCCGTTCCACCGGCAGGTGCAGGGCGAGGGCGTGCGGTTCCTGTGGCGGATGGGCGCGGACTGCGAGATCGGGGTGGTGGCGCTGGCCGAGGAGACCGGTCTGGACGCGTTGTCGGAGCTCCTCGACGGGCGGTGCCCGGGGCCCGGGGGGATCAGCCCGGTCGTGGTGGGGCTGACCGAGCTGGGCCGGGCGCGCCGCCTCGCGGAGCTGGCCCTGCGGACGTGCCCGCCGGGCAGCCGGCAGATCGTGCGGCTGGACCGCCGGATGGCGGGGGCGCTGGTGGTGGGCCAGCCGGAGATGGCGAGCCTGCTGGTCTCGGACGTCCTGGGCGGTCTGCTCGAACTGGACCCGGCGGACCGGGCGGTCCTCCTGGAGACGCTGGACGTGTGGCTCGACTGCGAGGGCTCGGCGGGGCGGGCGGCGGGCCGCCTGTACTGCCACCGGAACACGGTCTTCAACCGCCTGCGGCGGCTGGAACAGCTGACGTCACGGTCGCTGTCCCGGCCGCGGGACCTGACGGAGATGACGCTGGCGCTGGACGCGTTCCGGCTGACGGCACAGGGGTGAGGTACGGGGGGGTACGCGGGTCGGGTACGGGTACGGGGCGACGCCCGTACCCGTACCCGACCCGTAAGCCTGCGTACGGCTACGCCAGGAAGTCCCGGGCGATGTCCGCCGCCACGTCCTCCAGGAGCGGGCCGGCGTTCGCGATGCACTTCGCCGTGTCGGGCTCGATGGCCGTGAGCGGGTAGGCGCGGCGGATGCCGGCCGTGCCGAGGGCCTCCGGGGGCAGGGCCAGGCGGCCGCAGACCGCGACGACCTCCTTGCCGGCCGCGCGGGCCGCCGCGGCGACGCCCGCCGGGGCCTTGCCGTGGAGGGTCTGCTCGTCGAGGGAGCCCTCGCCGGTGATGACGAGGGTGGCGCGCTCCAGGGCCGGGGCGAAGCCGAGGACCTCCAGCATCAGCTCGATGCCGGGGCGGAAGCTCGCGCCCAGGATGAGGGCGCCGTAGCCGATGCCGCCCGCGCCGCCCGCGCCGGGAGCCACGGCCGCTTCGGCCGCCTTGGGGCCGATGGCCTTCTCCAGGACGGTGGCGAAGTGGGCGAGGGCCGCGTCCAGGGTGCGGACGTCGTCCGGGGTGGCGCCCTTCTGGGGGCCGTAGACGGCCGGGGCGCCCTTGGGGCCGGTGAGCGGGTTGTCGACGTCGCTGGCCAGGATCAGGTCGACCGTCGCGAAGCGGGCGTCGAGGCCGGTGAGGTCGGCCGTGGCCAGCTCGGCGAGGGGCGCGCCGCCGGGGCCGACGGGCTCGCCGGCCTCGTCGAGGAAGCGGGCGCCGAGCGCGGCGAGCATGCCGGCGCCGCCGTCGGTGGTGGCGCTGCCGCCGACGCCGAAGACGATGGTCGTCGCCCCCGCGTCCAGGGCCGCGCGGAGCAGCTCCCCGGAGCCGTACGTGGTCGCCGTCAGCGGGGCGAAGACCCCGGCCGGGAGTAGCTGGAGGCCGGAGGCCTCGGCCATCTCGACGACCGCGGTGGTGTCGCGCAGCGCGTAGGCCGCGGTGACGGGCTCGCCGAGCGGGCCGGTCACCTGGACCTCGCGGCGTTCGAATCCGGCCGCGACGGCCGCCGCGACGGTGCCGTCGCCGCCGTCGGCCACGGGCAGAGTCTCCACCGTGAGCTCCGGGACGATCCGCCGCAGTCCCGCGGTGACCCGCTCCGCGACCTGTACGGCCGTGAGCGAACCCTTGAACTTGTCAGCCGCCACGAGTACGTGAGCGACGTGAGTTGCTGCTCCGTCCGTCACCTTGCATCCCTTGCTTTCGAACGTGCAGTCGCGCCAGGGCTGACCCTATCCGTAGGGCCAGACGGCGTGCCACCCCCTGATAGGGCGATATTCCGCACCATAGTGGGGTCACATGAGTACGGAACCGATCGAACAGACCCCGCGTGACCGGTACGCGCCCGATGGCAAGGTCATCGGGATCGGGATCGCGGCCGTCGTGGCGGTCGTCGCCTGGGCCGCCCTGGGCGAGGACTCCTTCGACAGCGCCTCGTCCACGGCCCTCCAGTGGGTGCTGTCCAATTTCGCCTGGCTCTTCGTGGTCGCCGCGGACACGTTCCTCGTGCTGTGCGTGGTGATCGCGCTGAGCCGGTTCGGCCGGATCAGGCTGGGCGCGGACGACTCGGAACCCGAGTTCACCAATCTGGCGTGGATCGCGATGATGTTCAGCGCCGGCATGGGCATCGGTCTGATGTTCTACGGGGTCGGGGAGCCGCTCCAGCACTTCCTGAGCCCGCCGCCGGCGAGCGGGGTCCCGGCGGGGACCGGCGCGGCGGCCCGTACCGCCATGGAGTACTCGTTCTTCCACTGGACGCTCACCCCCTGGGCGATCTACGGCATCGCCGGTCTCGCCCTCGCGTACGCGGGCTTCCGCAAGGGCCGCGGCAACCGGCTCAGCTCCGCCTTCGTGCCGCTGATGGGCGAGCGCCGGGCGAATTCCTGGCCCGGCAAGGCGATCGACCTGCTCGCGGTGTTCGCGACGGTCTTCGGCACGGCGACGAGCCTGGGGCTCGGCGCCCTCCAGGTGGCCGAGGGACTGAACCTGACGATGGGCCTGGAGAACACCACCTCCACCCAGCTGATCATCATCGTGTCGCTGTCGGCGGCCTTCGTCCTGTCGGCCTTCTCGGGGCTCCACAAGGGCGTGAAGTGGCTCTCCACGCTGAACATCGTCCTCGCCGGCTGTCTGATGCTCTTCGTCTTCCTGCTCGGCCCGACCGTCTACATCCTCGACACCATCCCGGCCTCGGTCGGCGGCTACCTGCACCAGCTGCTGCCGATGGCGAGCCGGACCGGTGCCTTCACCGACCCCGACTGGCTGGGCGTGTGGACGATCTTCTACTGGGCGTGGTGGCTGTCCTGGGCGCCGTTCGTCGGCACCTTCATCGCCCGGATCTCGCGCGGCCGGACGATCCGCGAGTTCCTGATGGGCGTGCTGCTCGTGCCCTCGGGCGCGACCGTGGTGTGGTTCTGCGTGATGGGCGGCACGGCGATCCGGCTGGAGTCGACGGGCGCCGCGGACCTGGCGACGGCGGTCAAGGACGGGCCGGAGGCCTCGCTGTTCGCGATGCTGGAGGCGCTGCCGATCGGCACGGTCACCTCGGTCATCGCGATGATCCTGGTGATGACGTACTTCGTCACGAGCGCGGACTCGGCCTCGCTGGTCATGGGCTCGCTGACGAGCCGGGGCTCGCTCAACCCGCCGACCTGGCTCGTGGTGACCTGGGGCGTCCTCATGGCGGCCGTGGCCGCGGTCCTGCTCGTGGTGGGCGGGCTGAGCTCGCTCCAGACGGCGACGATCCTGGTGGCCCTGCCGTTCGTGATCGTCATGCTGGCGCTGTGCTGGGCGCTCCTGAAGGAGCTGCGGGAGGACCCGGGCGCGGGCCCTGTCCGGCACCACGCCCTGCACGGGATGGGGGACGCGGTGCGGACGCTGGTCGGCGAGGCGATGACCGAGCAGGGCGGCGGGGCCCGCCACCACCGGCTGCGCCGGGCGGCGAAGGCCCGTACCGAAGCGGAGGAAGAGGACAACTGACCCGCCATGCCTCCTCCTCCCCAGGGAAGCCGACCCGACATGAGCCCCGGCCCCAGCGGAAGCCGACCCGACATGACCCCCGTCCCCACGAAAGCCGACCCGACATGACCCTCGCCCCCACGGAACTCGACCGCGCGGAGCTCGCCGACCGGATCCTGGGCGGCTGGACCGGCCGCATCGCCGGGAACATGCTCGGCAAGCCCGTGGAGCGCGGCGACCACTGGACGCGGGAGCACATCGACGCGTACCTGCGGCTGACGGACGCGCTCCCGCTGACCGACTACCTGCCGCCCCCTCCGCCCGGCGCGACCGGCTTCGAGCTGCGTCCCGAGTGGCCCCGGTGCGTGCGCGGCGGGATCGACGGGAGCTGCCGGGACGACGACGTCGACTGGTCGGTCCTCGGGCTGCACCTCCTGGAGACCCGCGGTTTCGCGTTCACGACCGAGCAGGTCGGCGAGGAGTGGCTGTCGCGGCTGCCGTACCTCCAGACGTTCACGGCCGAGCGGGTCGCCTACCGCAACCTCGCGAACGGGCTGCGGCCGCCGCTGACGGCGACGTACGACAACCCGTACCAGGAGTGGATCGGCGCGCTGATCAGGGCCGACGTCTACGGCTGGACCTGCCCGGGGGATCCGCGCCGGGCCGCCGCGCTCGCCCGCCGTGACGCGGTCCTCTCGCACAGCGGGAACGGCGTGTACGGGGCGATGTGGGCGGCGGCGCTGATCGCCGCCGCCTTCACCGCGCCCGACGTCCGGTCCGCCCTGGAGGCCGGCCTGGAGCGGGTCCCGGAGAGCAGCCGGCTCGCCCGGACCGTACGGGGCACGATGGCGCTCCACGAGTCGGGGCTCGGCTGGTCCGAGGCGCTCGACGAGCTGGCGGAGCGGACGGCGGGGCTCGGCTGGATCCACACCGTCCCGAACGCGGCCGTCCTCACCGCCGGACTCCTGTACGGCGAGGGGGACTTCACCCGCACGATCGCGCTGACCGTGCGGGGCGGCCTCGACACGGACTCCAACGGCGCGACGGCGGGATCGGTGGCGGGGGTGATGTGCGGGGCGGCCGCGATCCCGCCGCAGTGGTCGGAGCCGCTGCGGGACCGGGTGAGCAGCGCGGTCTTCGGCTACGACGGCGTACGCATCACGGAGCTGGCGGAGCGGACGCTGCGGCTGGCTACGCTGACGTCATGACCACCACCAACTACGCCACGTACATCGCCGGTCTCCCCCGCGTCCTGGCCGCCGCCGCCGCGCTCTTCCGGGACTCCGCGGGCCGGGTCCTGGTCGTGGAGCCCGACTACCGCGACGGCTGGACGCTGCCCGGTGGCACGATCGAGTCCGACGGCGGCGAGACGCCCCGGCAGGCCGCCCGCCGGGAGACGGCGGAGGAGATCGGCCTGGACGTGGGGCTCGGCCCGCTGCTCGCCGTCGACTGGTCGCACGGCACGGAGCGGCCGCCGATCGTGGCGTACGTGTACGACGGCGGGGTGCTGACCGAGGAGCGGTTCGCGGAGATCCGGCTCCAGGAGGAGGAACTGCTCTCCTGGAAGCTGATCGACCGCGGGGAGGTCACCGCCCACCTGCCGGGCAGCCTGGGCCGGCGGGTCCTCGCCGCGCTGGACGTCCTGGAGACCGGCGGCGGGCCGGTGGAGCTGGAGAACGGACACCCCGCGCACGGATGACCCGGGCCCGGGCACAGCCCCGGCCCGCCCGCCCTCAGCCCTGCGGGGGCTCGGGCGGCAGGAGTTCGCCGGTGCGGTGCGGTTCGTCGCGGGTGGCGACGCGCGCCTCGGTGCGGTGTCCGCGCGCGATGGGCCTGTCCGGCGGATCAGGGTCGGATAGGTCGCGGCGTCCGGTGCGGTGCATCGCAAGGCGCCGGAGCGCCCTCATAGCGGAGCTATGTGGGCGGTTTGGCAACGCGGCGAGGTGCCGTGCCGGACGCCGCGACCCCGGCCATGATCCGCCGGACAGGCCCTAATCGCGGACGACGGCCTCCACGGCGTCCTGCGGGCTCCCGACCCCTGCAAGGACCATGACTTCCACGACGAGTTCGGCGTCGAGCGCGATGTTCACCTTGGCCATGCCGCGAACGTAACACCCGAAAACCCGCTCGCGGGAGCGGTTCGCCTAGGGTCGGTGTATGACCATGGTCGCGATTCTCAGCGGAGCCGGTATCTCCACGGACTCGGGCATCCCGGACTATCGGGGCCCGAACGGCGTCTGGCGGCGGGACCCCGAGGCCGAGCGGCTCGTCACGTACGGGCCGTACATGGCCGACCCGGAGATCCGTCGCCGCTCGTGGCGGATGCGGCTCGACGGACCCGTCCTGAAGGCCGAGCCGAACGTGGCGCACCACGCCATCGCCGCCTACGAGCGGACGAGCGGGAACGCGCTGCGGGTGCTCACGCAGAACGTGGACGGACTGCACCAGGCCGCCGGGGTGCCCGGGCGGAAGGTCCTCGAACTCCACGGCTCGGCGCGTTCGGTGGTGTGCACGGCCTGCCACGCCCGCTCGTCGATGGCGGAGGCCCTGGACCGGGTGCGGGCCGGTGAGGACGATCCGACGTGCCGGGCGTGCGGCGGGATCCTGAAGTCGGCGACGGTGATGTTCGGGCAGAACCTCGATCCGGTGGTGCTCGGCGAGGCCATGTCGATCGCCAAGGCCACCCAGGTGTTCGTCGCGGTCGGCAGCAGCCTCCAGGTCCAGCCGGCGGCCTCCCTCGCGGGGATCGCGGCCGAGCACGGCGCCCGGCTGATCATCGTGAACGCGGAGCCCACCCCGTACGACCCCGTCGCCGACGAGGTCGTCCGCGAGCCGATCGGGACGGCGCTGCCCGCGCTGCTCGACCGGCTCCGGTAGGCGCTCCTAGAAGAGGCCCTCGGGTTCCCCCGCCCCCGATTCGAAGGCGAGCAGGCGCTGCTTGCGGTCGAGGCCGCCGCCGTAGCCGGTGAGGCTGCCGCTCGCGCCGATCACGCGGTGGCAGGGGACGACGATGCCGACCGGGTTCTTGCCGTTGGCGAGGCCGACGGCCCGGGAGGCGGTGGGGTTGCCGAGGGCCTCGGCCAGTTCGCCGTACGTCCGGGTCTCCCCGTACGGGATGCGGCGCAGCTCCTCCCAGACCCGCAGCTGGAACGGGGTGCCGACCAGGTGGAGCGGGAGGTCGAACGTGGTGAGCTCGCCCGCGAAGTAGGCGTCGAGCTGGCGGATCGCCTCGTCGAAGGGGCGCGGGTCGGGCTCGCCGAAGGTCTCCTCGGGCGGGCGGTGGCGCTGGCCCGTCATGTGGATGCGGCTGAGGACGCCGTCGACGGCGACGAGGGTCAGCGGCTCGTACGGGCTGTCCACGACGGTGTGGCGGACGGTGGCGGGCATGGCGTTCAGCTCTCTTCGCCGGGCAGGTGGTTGATCGGGTGGTCGTCGGTGGCCCACAGGTACTGGACGGCGTAGGCGCGCCAGGGCCGCCAGTCGGCGGCGCGGGCCGTGAGCGCGGCGGGGGTGCCGGGCAGGCCGAGGCCCTCGGCGGCGCGGCGGACGCCGAGGTCGCCGGGGAGGAAGGCGTCGGGGTCGCCGAGCGCCCGCATCGCGATGATCTCGGTGGTCCAGGGGCCGAAGCCCGGCAGGGCGAGGAGCTTGGCGCGGGATTCCTCGCGGTCGTCGGCGGGGCCGAGGGTGAGCGTGCCGTCCGCGAGGGCCCCGACGAGGGTGAGGAGGGTGGTGCGGCGGCTGCGGGGCAGGGCGAGGCTCTCCGGGTCGAGCGCGGCGAGGGCCTCGGGGCCGGGGAAGAGGTGGGTGAGGCCGCCCTCGGGGTCGTCGACGGGGGTGCCGTACGCGGTGACGAGGCGGGCCGCGTGGGTGCGGGCGGCGGCGGTGGAGACCTGCTGGCCGAGCACGGCCCGGACGGCGAACTCGGCGGGGTCGACGGTGCCGGGCACCCGGCGGCCGGGCGCCGCGTCGACGAGCGGTGCGAGGAGCGGGTCGGTGCGCAGCCGGTCGTCGACGGCGACGGGGTCGGCGTCCAGGTCGAGGAGTCTGCGGCAGCGGCTGATGGCGTGGGTGAGGTCGCGCGGGTCGGTGAGGGAGAGACGGCAGGCGATGTGGTCGGCGCGGGGCGCGAGGGCGACGATGCCGTGTCCGTACGGGAGGCTCAGCGTCCGCCGGTAGGCGCCGTCGCGCCACTCCTCCACGCCGGGGACGGCGGTCGCGGCGAGGTGGCCGAAGAGGTTGGACGGTTCGAGGGGCGCGCGGAACGGCAGCCGGAGGCTGATCGCCCCGGGGGTGGCGGTGGGCCGCTCGGGGCGGGCGCGGGCCGCGCGGGCGCGGAGCTCGCCGGGGGTGAGGGCGAAGACCTCGCGGACGGTGTCGTTGAACGTCCGGATGGAGGAGAAGCCGGCCGCGAAGGCGATCTCGGCCATGGGCAGCGGGGTGGTCTCGATGAGCACCCGGGCGGTCTGGGCGCGCTGGGCGCGGGCCAGGGCGAGGGGGCCGGCGCCGAGCTCGGCGAGGAGCTGGCGCTCGATCTGGCGGGTGGACCAGCCGAGCCGCCGGGCAAGACCGGGGACGCCCTCGCGGTCGACGACGCCGTCCTGGATGAGCCGCATGGCGCGGGCGACGGCGTCGGCCCGGACGTGCCACTCGGGCGAGCCGGGGCTGGTGTCGGGCCGGCAGCGCTTGCAGGCCCGGAATCCGGCGCGCTGGCAGGACGCGGCGCTGGGGTGGAACTCCATGTTCTCGGGCTTGGGCGGGACGACCGGGCAGCTGGGCCGGCAGTAGATCCGGGTGGTGCGGACGGCGGTGAAGAACACGCCGTCGAAGCGGGCGTCCTTCGACTGGACGGCCCGCACGCAGCGCTCGGTGTCGGTGTGCATGGTTCAAGGATCGGGGACGGGCGGCACGTGGGCTGGCGAGAAAACGACATGGACGTCCGCGCCCCGTCCCCTGCCCGGAGGGTCAGACGGTGACCGTACGGAAGTGGGTGGTGAGCCTGCCGTCCTCGTCGAGGATGTGGAAGGCCAGTGCGGGCGGCAGGTCGCGGTGGACGTGCGGGGAGTCCGGGCCCGGGTTCTCCCAGGGGAGGCGGAGGGCGGAGACGACCCCGGGGGCCACGAGCAGCGGGCGCCCGGCGAAGGTGGTGGCGGCCGCCGTGTGGGCGTGGCCCGCGAGGAAGGCCGTGAGGTGGGGGTGGCGCTCGGCGAGGGCGGCGAGCCGTTCCTCGCCGAACTGCCGGATCCCGTCCACGTACGGGGTGTGGAGCGGGACCGGCGGGTGGTGGAAGGCGACGAGGACGGGCACCTCGCGCGGGGTGGAGTCGAGGACCGCGGCCAGCCACTCCAGGGTCTCGTCCTCCAGGAATCCCTCGTCCTTGCCCGGCACCGAGGAGTCGCAGAGGGCCACGACGAAGCCCTCGCCGCGGAGGACCTGGTTGACGGGTGCGTCCGGGCGGGCGGCGGCCGCCTCCGTCCCGCCCAGGAGACCCGCCCGGAAGGCGGCGCGGTCGTCGTGGTTGCCGGGACAGACGAGCAGCGGGTGACGGGAGTTCAGCAGCTCCCGGACGACCGCGTACTCGTCCGCCGTCCCGTGGTCGGCGATGTCCCCGGTGACGAGGACGGCCGCCAGGTCGTACGGCAGCTCCTCCAGGTACCGCAGGACCGCGCGGGTGCGGTCGACACTGCGCGGTTCCCCGTCGACGTGGATGTCGCTGACCTGGGCGATGACGATCACGGGACGGTCCTCCGTAGGCTGTGGCGGGCGGGTGCTCGCACGACCGTACGGCGGTCACGGTCCTGACCGTAAGGGCCGGTTCGCGGGCGGTGGCCTGCTCGCGGCGGGCGACCTACTCGAACCGCGTGGTGTCTCCCGCCCCGCGCCGGACGATCTCGGGCTCGCCGCTGGAGAAGTCGACGACGGTGGTCGGTTCGGTGCCGCACTCGCCGGAGTCGAGGACCAGGTCCACCTGGTGGTCGAGGCGCTCCTTGATCTCCCAGCCCTGGGTGAGCGGTTCGGCCTCGTCGGGCAGGAGCAGGGTGCTGGAGAGCAGCGGTTCGCCGAGCTCGGCGAGGAGTGCCTGGGTGACGACGTGGTCGGGGATGCGGACGCCGACGGTCTTCTTCTTGGGGTGCAGCAGCTGGCGCGGCACCTCCTTGGTGGCGGGGAGGATGAAGGTGTACGGCCCCGGGGTCGCGGCCTTGACCGCGCGGAAGACGTCGTTGTCGATCTGCACGAGCTGGCCCAGCTGGGCGAAGTTCTGGCACATGAGCGTGAAGTGGTGCCGGTCGTCGAGGTCGCGGATCGCGCGGATGCGGCTGATGCCGTCGCGGCTGCCCAGTCGGCTGCCGAGGGCGTAACAGGAGTCGGTCGGGTACGCGACGAGCGCCCCGTTCCGGATGCTGTCCGCCACCGAGCCGATGGTGCGCGGCTGAGGGTTGTCGGGGTGCACGTCGAAGTACTTGGCCATGGGGGCAGTCTATTTTCGCAGCCGGCGCCAGACCGCCTTCGCCGCGTTGTGGCCGGACATGCCGTGGACGCCGGGGCCGGGCGGGGTCGCGGAGGAGCAGAGGAAGACCGCCGGGTGCGGGGTCGCGTAGGGGCGGAGCGAGAGGGTGGGGCGGAGCAGGAGCTGGAGGCCGCGGGCGGCTCCGCAGGCGATGTCGCCGCCGACGTAGTTGGCGTTGCGGGCGGCCAGTTCGGGCGGTCCCGCGGTGGCGCGGGCCAGGACGCGGTCGCGGAAGCCGGGGGCGAAGCGCTCGATCTGGCGCTCGACGGCGTCGGTGAGGTCGCCGCGCCAGCCGTTCGGGACGTGTCCGTACGCCCAGAAGACGTGCTTGCCCTCGGGGGCGCGGGAGGGGTCGACGAGGCTCGGCTGGGCGGTGATGAGGAAGGGGGCGTCGGGGGCGGTGCCGGAGGAGGCCTGGCGCAGGGCGGTGTCGATCTCGCCGGCGGTGGGGCCGATCTGGACGGTGCCGGCGCGCCGGGGCTCCTCGGCGGTCCAGGGCACGGGGCCGTCCAGGGCGTAGTCGATCTTGAAGACGCTCGCGCCGTACTTGTAGTGGTCGTAGTGCCCGCCGAAGCCGGCGATCCGGGCGAGGGCCGTGGGCGAGGTGTCGAAGACGTAGGCGCGGGCGGGCGGCAGGTCGTCGAGCCGCTTGACCTCGTAGTCGGTGTGGACGGCGCCGCCGAGGTCCTTGAGGTACGCGGTGAGGGCGTCGGAGATCGACTGCGAGCCGCCCCGGGGCATCGGCCAGCCGCCCGCGTGCGCGGCGAGCGCGAAGACGAGGCCGACGGCTCCGGTGGCGAAGCCGCCGAGCGGGGCGATGACATGGCCGACGAGCCCGGCGAAGAGCGCGCGGGCCTTGTCGTCCCGGAACCTTCGCATCAGCCAGGTGGAGGGCGGGAGGCCGTCGAGTCCGAAGCGGGCGAGGGTGAGCGGGTCGCGGGGCAGCGCGGTGAGCGGCAGCTGCATGAAGTCCCGTGCGAGGGTGTCCCACTTGCCGAGGTAGGGGGCGACGAGGCGGCGGTACGCCCCGGCGTCGCGCGGGCCGAAGGAGGCCGCGGTCTCGGCGACGGAGCGGGCGAGGACGGCGGCGGTGCCGTCGTCCCAGGGGTGGGCCATGGGCAGTTCGGGGTGGAGCCACTCAAGCCCGTACCGGTCCAGCGGCATCGTCCTGAAGACGGGCGAGCCGACGCCGAGCGGATGCACGGCGGAGCAGGGGTCGTGGTGGAAGCCGGGGAGGGTGAGCTCCTCGGTCCTGGCTCCGCCGCCCACGGTGGACTTGGCCTCGAAGACGGCGACGGAGAAGCCCCGCCGGGCCAACTCCACGGCCGCGGTCAGTCCGTTGGGGCCCGCACCCACGACGACGGCATCGAGCATCGACGTCTCGTTCGTCACCTTCGGACTCCTTCGTCAGCCGATGGCCAAGGCTCCCAGGATAGGCCGGTGGCCGCCCGCGCCTCACACACCCCCGAGGAGCGTCCGGATCCGCTCGGCCGTCGCCGCGTCCCGGGCGGCCGTGAACGGCAGCGCGTTTCCTCCGGTGACGCGGAAGGGCTCCCCGGCGATCGTCGTCTGCGCGCCGCCCGCCTCGGCGACGAGGAGCAGTCCGGCCGCGTGGTCCCAGGCGTACTCCCAGGAGAAGGCGGTTCCGGCGAGGTCGCCGCGGGCCACGGACAGGTACTCGAGACCCGCCGATCCGCACGGTCGCGGGGCGATCCCCTCCACGCGCAGGCCGTCCAGGGCGCGCTTCTGGTCCGGGGTGGTGTAGTCGGGGTGGGAGGTGGCGACCTCCAGGACCGCGCCGGGAGCCGGCGCGCCGGATCGTATCGGCTGCCCGTTCAGCGTGGCGCCGCGGCCGCGCACGGCGATCGCCATCTGGTCCAGGGCCGGGGCGAAGGTCCAGGAGGCGAGGAGCTCGCCGCGGACGGCGAGGGCGACGAGGGTGCAGAAGCCGGGGTCGCCGTGGACGAACTGGCGCGTGCCGTCGACGGGGTCGACGATCCAGACGGGGGCGTCGCCGCGCAGCGCCTCGTACACGGCGGGGTCGGCGTGGACGGCCTCCTCGCCGACGACGACCGAGCCGGGCAGCAGCGCGGTCAACGCGGTGGTGAGGTGGGCCTCGGCAGCCCGGTCGGCGACGGTGACCAGGTCGTGCGGCCCGTTCTTCTCCACGATCTCGTGCGAGGCGAGCTGCCGGAAGCGCGGCATGATCTCGGCGGCGGCCGCCTTGCGGACCGCCTCCTCCACCTCGGTCGTACGGCCGCCGAGGAGCTGCTCAAGGAAGTCTTCGATCATGCCTCCAGCTAAGCACGGGGCGCTGACATCCGGAATGCCGCACTTGTCACCTGCTGTTTCCCCCAGGAGTACCCCATGGCCGAGTTCACCCCTTAGCCGAAGGGAGAGTCCCCGGGGAGGGGTGTCCGGGCTGCCTAGGCTGTCGGGATGCGGATGCGTGTCGAGGGACCGGTGACGCCCGGTCTGCGGATGGAGAGCGCCGACGGGCGGCGGCTGGTGCTGACGCAGCGCGGGGTTCCGGTGCTGTTCGCCCGGCAGCGGGCCACCCACCGGGGGCTGCGCTACGCGCGGACGGGCCGGTACGTCTCGCCGCTGGCGCCGCTGCGCGCGGAACGGGCCCGTGCGGTGGCGGAGTTCGCGGCGCCCGGCTCGGCGGAGTGGACGGAGCGCTGGGCCGCGCACGGAGCGGCGGCGCTGCGCGCGGCGGCCGACGGTCCTCTGCACGAGGGCGAGTGGCATCTCGCCCCGGACGCGAGCCGCTGGTTCGTGGACGGCAATTGGCCGAAACTGCTCGCCCACGACCCGGACCGGGGCCATCTGACCTGGTTCGGGTACGGCGACCCGGTCGAGGACGCCCGGGACCTGCTGCCGCTGCGGGCCCTGTCGCTCCCGGAGGCGCCCCGGGTGAGGGCGTACCGCCGCCAGTACCGGGAGGGGGTCCTCCCGCCGGTGTTCGTGTGGTGGATCAGCGGGCTCAACTCCCCCGTGGTGCTCGACGGGCACGACCGGCTGACGGCGGCGCTCGCGGAGGGCGGCCGGCCGCGGGTCCTGCTCCTCTCCCGGGCCATGGACGCCGCCCGGATCGCGCTCTGGGCGGAGCGGCCCGTCATGGAGTACGAGAAGCGGGTCGCCGCTCTGGAGGGGCCGCTCGCCCCGGCCCGGGCCGCCCACCTGAGCCGCGGCCTGGCCGCGCAGCTCCAGGCCGTCGACCGCGCCCCCGCCCCCACCCGCGCCTGGCCCTACCCGGGCGGGGCCGCGGCCTGGGCCGCGGCGGCGGCCACGCACGTCCCCGGATGGGCCCCCGACGCGGACCGGTGACCGCGCCCCACCTTGATCGTTGAAGTCCGGACGGGCCGGAACGGCCGTGGTGACGGGCAGAGGAAACGTCTCCGCATGCCACCGCCGGCCCCGGGAGACGCCGCCGACAGTTCGGAGATGCCGTGGGACGGATGGGACGGATGAGACGGATGACAAGGCTCAGGCTCATGGCCGCGGTCACGGGGGCGGCGCTGGCCGTGAGCCCGCTCGGACCCGCCCCGACGGCGCACGCCATCGTCGGAGGCCAGGAGGCGAAGCCGCACCAGTACCCGTTCATGGCGGGGCTCGTGGACCTCGCCGAGCAGCGGGTGATGTGCGGCGGGGCGCTCGTCACCGACCGGTACGTGCTCACCGCCGCCCACTGCCTGACCGGCTCCTACAGCAGCCCCGCCCGGGTGGGCGTCCTCCTCGGCGACCACGACCTGACGACCGGGGACGACAGCCCGTACTCCGTCCTGGTGACGCCGGAACGGTTCGTCGTGCACCCCGACTACGACCCGGAGACCCAGCGGAACGACATCGCGCTCGTCCGGCTGGCCGAACCGGTCGCGTACAACCGCGGCGTGGGCCCGGTCGGGCTGCCCGCCGCGTACTCCCACAGCACCTTCGACCACACCCAGGTCGAGGTCCCCGGCTGGGGCGCCACCTCGTACGGCGGCGGGACCTCCGACGTCCTGCGCACCGTGGTCCTCGGCACGATGAGCAACCCGACCTGCGTGGACCGGGGCATGTCCCAGGTCGCCTCCCCGCAGATCTGCACGTACTCCCCCGGGCGGGACACCTGCCTGTACGACTCCGGCGGCCCCCTGGTCCACCGGGTCGGCCGGAAGCCGTACCTGGTCGGCCTGGTCTCCTACGGGAAGGGGTGCGCGACGGACACCCCGGCCGTGAACACCCGCGTCTGGTCCTATCTCAGCTGGATCGGGCGGACGACGGGGAAGCGCGCCGCCGCTTCATGAGGGCGGTGTAGAGGAGCAGGGAGGCGGCGAGTCCCACGGCCCAGCCGTAGTCGGCGAGGGGCTTGAGGAAGGGGACGATGCCGTCCTCGGGGAAGGGGCCGGTGCCCGGCGCCGAGTGGGAGCCGCCGACGGCGAGGACGCCGCCGACCGCGAACGCGAGGACGGCCGCCGGGTTCCAGCCGCCCCGGTACCAGTAGGGCCCGTCGGCCCGGTAGAGCCCTTCGAGGTCGAGGGCGGTACGGCGGACGAGCCAGTAGTCGGCGATGAGAATGCCGGCCACGGTGCCGAGGAGGCCGCCGACCAGACCGAGCCAGGTGAAGATGTACAGCTCGGGGGTGGCGGTGAGCTTCCACGGCATGATGAGGACGCCGACGACACCCGTGATCAGCGCGCCCGTCCGGAAGTTGACGAGCTTCGGCGCCAGGTTGGCGAGGTCGTACGCCGGGGACACGACGTTCGCCGCGATGTTGACCGAGAGCGTGGCGACGAGGACGGTCACCAGGGCGAAGAGCAGGCCGAAGACGTTGTCGGCCTTGGCGGCGAGCGCCACCGGGTCCCAGACGGGCGCTCCGTAGACGGCCTGCGAGCCGGAGGTGACGAGCACCGAGAGCAGCGCGAACAGGGTCATGGTGGTGGGCAGCCCGAGGGTCTGGCCCCACACCTGGGCGCGCTGGCCCGCGCCGAAGCGGGTGAAGTCGGGGATGTTGAGGCTGAGCGTCGCCCAGAAGGCGATCATGCCCATGAGGGCGGGGAAGAACACCGGCCAGAAGTCCGCGCCCCAGCCGAGCCGGGAGGGCTGGTCGAGGAGCGGGCCGAGGCCGCCCGCCTTGGCCGTGATCCAGACGAGGAGGGCGAGCGCGCCGACGATGACGAAGGGCGCGGCCCAGTTCTCGAAGCGGCGCAGGGCGTCCATGCCCCGGTAGATGAGGGCGAGTTCGAGGGCCCAGAAGAGGACGAAGCAGAGCCAGAGGGTCCACGGCTGGCCGCCGATCCTCGACGCCTCCGCCCAGCTCCCGCCGAAGACCTTGTCGAGGAGGATGAAGACGCCCTGCCCGCCGATCCAGGTCTGGATGCCGAACCAGGCGCAGGCGACGCCGGCGCGGATGAGGGCGGGCAGGTTGGCGCCGCGCAGTCCGAAGGAGGCGCGGGCGAGGACCGGGAAGGGGATGCCGTACTTGGGTCCTGCGTGCCCGGTGAGGAGCATCGGCAGCAGGACGACCACGTTGGCGAGGGCGATGGTGAGGACGGCCTGCTTCCAGTCCATGCCGAGCGCGACGAGACCGGAGGCGAGCATCCAGGAGGGGATGTTGTGGGCCATGCCGACCCAGAGGGCGGCGAAGTTGTAGGTGGTCCAGCGGCGCTCCGCGACGGGGACGGGGAGCAGGTCGTCGTTGACGAAGCGGGGGTCGGCGGGGGCCGTGCCGGGCGCGAGCTCGGCACGGCCGTCGGATATGCCGGGTCTTCCGGAGGGGACGGTGGCGGTCATGGCGGCGGAACCCTTCGTTCGTTCGGCGGGGACGGAACGAGGCCGTGCGGGCGTGGGGGGTTCGGCGGCGCGGGGTCAGGTGCGGAGCGCGGGGATGATCTCGCTGCCGTAGGCGTCGATGGCGGCCTCCCTGGCGTCGTGCATGGCGTACACGGCGAACTGGTCCACGCCCATGTCCCGGAGGCGGCGGAGCTTCTGGAGGTGGGCCTCGGCGGGGCCGAGGAGGCAGAAGCGGTCGACGATCTCGTCGGGGACGAAGGCGGTGTCGGGGTTGTCGGCGCGGCCGTGGTGGCTGTAGTCGTAGCCCTGCCGGTCCTTGATGTACGCGGTGAGCTCCTCCGGCACCATTCCGGAGTGCTCGCCGTACTTGGCCACCAGGTCCGCGACGTGGTTGCCGACCATCCCGCCGAACCAGCGGCACTGGTCCCGAGCGTGAGCCAGGGCCTCGGGAGAGTCGTCGGCGGTGACGTACGCGGGCGCGGCGACGCAGACGGTGAGCGCGTCGGGGTCGCGGCCGGCGTCGGTGGCGGCCTGCCGGACCGCCTTGACCATCCATTCCGTGAGGAAGGGGTCGGCGAGCTGGAGGATGAAGCCGTCGGCCTTCTGTCCCGCGAGGGCGAGGGCCTTGGGGCCGTACGCGGCCATCCAGACGGGCAGTTTCCCGTCCTTGATCCACGGGATGCGGATCGGGTTGCCGTCGACCTCCGCCTCGCGGCCCTCCGCCAAGTCACGGATGACGTCGATGGCCTCGCCGAGGCGGGCCAGGGTGTTCGGTTTGCGGCCGGCGACGCGCATGGCGGAGTCGCCGCGGCCGATGCCGCAGACGGTCCGGTTGCCGTACATGTCGTTGAGGGTGGCGAAGGTGGAGGCGGTGACCTCCCAGGTTCGTGTGCCCGGGTTGGTGACCATGGTGCCGACGTGCAGTTTCGTGGTGTGTTCGAGGATGCGGCTGTAGATGACGAAGGGTTCCTGCCACAGCACGGCGGAGTCGAAGGTCCAGCCGTAGCGGAAGCCGTTCCGCTCCGCCCGGCGCATCAGGCCGACGACCTCCGAGGCGGGCGGGTCGGTCTGCAGGACGAGTCCGAAGTCCACGCGGGACCTCCTGGTTCGGGGTTCAGTTCAGGTACTGACAGGTGGAGCGGGGGGTGAAGGCGCCGTGTCCGGCGCGGCCGGTGAACTTCCGCTGGTCGATGACGAATTCGCCGCGCGAGAGGACGGTCTCGACCTGTCCGGTGATCGCCTTCCCCTCGTACGCGGAGTAGTCGACGTTCATGTGGTGGGTGGCCGCGGAGAGGGTCTGGCGGGCGTTCGGGTCGTAGATGACGACGTCGGCGTCCGCGCCGGGCGCGATCGTGCCCTTCTGCGGGTAGAGGCCGAACATCCGGGCGGGCGTGGCGCAGGCGATCTCGATCCAGCGGCGGCGGGAGATGTGCCCCTCGACGACCGCCTGGTGGAGGAGGTCCATGCGGTTCTCCACCCCCGGCAGGCCGTTGGGGATCTTGGAGAAGTCCCCGCGGCCGAGGTCCTTCTGTCCCGTGAAGCAGAAGGGGCAGTGGTCGGTGGAGACCACCTGGAGGTCGTTGGTCCGCAGCCCGCGCCAGAGCGCCGCCTGGTGCTCCCTGGGGCGGAGCGGCGTGGAGCAGACGTACTTGGCGCCCTCGAAGCCGGGCTCCGCGAGGTTGTCGGTGGAGAGGAAGAGGTACTGGGGGCAGGTCTCGCCGAAGACGGGCAGCCCCTTGTCGCGGGCGGCGGCGATCTCGGCGACGGCCTCCTCGGCGGAGACGTGGACGACGTAGAGGGGCGCCCCGGCGACCCGGGCGAGCTGGATCGCGCGGTGGGTGGCCTCGGCCTCCAGGAGGACCTTGCGGACCTCCCCGTGGTAGCGGGGGTCGGTCTCCCCGCGGGCGAGCGCCTGTTCGACGAGGACGTCGATGGCGATGCCGTTCTCGGCGTGCATCATGATCAGCCCGCCGTTGTCGGCGGAGCGCTGCATGGCGCGGAGAATCCGGCCGTCGTCCGAGTAGAAGACCCCCGGATACGCCATGAAGAGCTTGAACGAGCTCACGCCCTCCTGGACCAGCCGGTCCATCTCCTTGAGCGTGTGCTCGTTCACGTCGGAGAGGATCATGTGGAAGCCGTAGTCGACGGCGCAGTTGCCGTCGGCCTTGGCGTACCAGGTGTCGAGTCCCTCACGCAGGCTCCGGCCGACGGTCTGGACGGCGAAGTCGACGATCGTGGTGGTGCCGCCCCAGGCGGCGGCGCGGGTGCCGGTCTCGAAGGTGTCGGAGGCGGCGGTGCCGCCGAAGGGCAGCTCCATGTGGGTGTGGGCGTCGACGCCGCCGGGCAGCACGTAGCGGTCGGTGGCGTCGACGGTCCGGTCGGCGGTCCAGCCGGCGGCCGCGTCCGAGCCGTGGGCGGCGAGGGCGGCGATCCGGCCGTCCTCGATCAGCACGTCGGCGTGGAGTTCGTCGGCGGCGGTGACGACGAGACCGCCCCGGATGAGGGTACGGGTGCTCACGGGACTCTCCTGCGTGAGTGAGGGTGAGGTACGGGGCGCGCACGACGGAACGCGGGGCGCGGTGCGCGGGTACGGGTACGGGGATCGGAGGCGGGGCGCGAACTACAGGGATCTGAGCGCCTCTTCGAGGATCGCGGCGCCTTCCTCGGCCTCGGCGACGGTGAGGGAGAGCGGCGGGGCGACCCGCAGGGCGCTGGTGTCGTGTCCGCCGCCCTTGCCGATGAGCAGGCCGTTCTCCCGGGCCGCCTCCAGGACGGCGGCGGCCGCGGCCGGGTCGGCGCGGTCGGTGCCCGGCTCGGTGAGTTCGATGCCGATCATCAGACCGCGGCCGCGCACCTCCCGTACGGCGTCGACCCCGGCGGCGGCGGCCCGTACGCGTTCGATGAGGAGGCCGCCGACGCGGCGGGCGTTGCCCTGGAGGTCGTGTTCCAGGAGGTAGGAGAGGTTGGCGAGGCCCGCGGCCATGGTGATCGGCGAACCGCCGAAGGTGGAGATGGAGTTGGCGTCGAGGCAGTTCATGATCTCGGCGCGGGCGACGACCCCGCCGACGGACATGCCGTTCCCGATGCCCTTGGCGAAGGTGAGGATGTCGGGCGGTCCGGCCTGGCCGTGGGCCTGCCAGCCCCAGAAGTGGTCGCCGGTGCGGCCCCAGCCGGTCTGCACCTCGTCGGCGATCCAGAGGATGCCGTGCCGGTCGAGGACGCGCCGGAAGGCGGCGTACAGGCCGTCCGGCGGGGAGGTGAAGCCGCCGACGCCCTGGACGGGCTCGGCGATGAGGGCGGCGACGTCCCGGGTGTGGCCGAGGAGGTCTTCGAGGTCGGCGACGCAGGCCTCGATGAACCGATCGTCGGTGTACTGGGCGTAGGGGCCGCGGTTGCGGACGCCGCCGTGCACGTACAGGGTCTGGAGCGGGGAGAGGCCGGTGGGCGACCAGGAGCGGTTGCCGGTGATGCCGACGGTGGTGAAGGAGCGGCCGTGGTAGCTGTTGCGCATCGCCAGGATCTGGTTCGAGCGGCGGTACGCGGTGGCCAGGAGCAGGGCCGTGTCGTTGGCCTCGGTGCCGGAGGTGGTGAAGAAGACGCGGGCGTCGGGGATGCCGGAGAGACCGGCGATCCGCTCGGCGAGTTCCACCATGGGCCGGTTGAGGTAGAGCGTCGAGGAGTGGACGATCCGCCCGGCCTGCTCGGCGACGGCCTTGGTGACCTCGGGCAGGGCGTGGGCGGTCATGGTGGTGAGGATGCCGCCGAAGAAGTCGAGGTACTTGCGTCCGTCGGCGTCCCAGACGTGGCGGCCCTCGCCGTGGGTGATCTCGATGGGGTCGCGGTAGTAGAGGGCGACCCAGTCGGGGATGACGGCCTTGTGCCGGTCGTACAGACTGCTCACGGCTGCACCAGCCCGTCGTAGGCGTCGGGGCGGCGGTCGCGGTAGAAGGCCCACTGCTGCCGCACCTGTTCGATGAGGCCGAAGTCGAGGTCGCGGACGAGGAGTTCCTCGCTCTTGTCGGAGGCGACCTCGCCGACGAACTGGCCGCGCGGGTCGACGAAGTAGCTGGTGCCGTAGAAGTCGTTGTCGCCGTACTCCTCCTGGCCGACGCGGTTGATCGCGGCGACGAAGTACTCGTTGGCGACGGCGGCCGCGGGCTGCTCCAGCTGCCAGAGGTAGGACGAGAGGCCGCGCGAGGTGGCCGAGGGGTTGTAGACCAACTGTGCGCCGTTGAGGCCCAGTTGACGCCAGCCCTCGGGGAAGTGGCGGTCGTAGCAGATGTAGACGCCGACCCGGCCGACGGCGGTGTCGAAGACCGGCCAGCCGGCGTTGCCCGGGCGGAAGTAGTACTTCTCCCAGAAGCCCTTGACCTGCGGGATGTGGTGCTTGCGGTACTTGCCGAGGTAGGTGCCGTCGGCGTCGATGACGGCCGCGGTGTTGTAGTAGAAGCCCTCGGCCTCGACCTCGAAGACGGGGACGACGATCACCATCCCGGTCTCCCGGGCGAGCTCCCGCATCCGCGTGACGGTGGGGCCGTCGGGGACGGGCTCGGCCCAGCGGTAGTGCTCGGGCTCCTGGACCTGGCAGAAGTAGGGGGCGTTGAACACCTCCTGGAACCCGATCACCTTGGCGCCCTGCCGGGCGGCCTCCCGGGCGTGCTCCTCGTGTTTGGCGATCATGGATTCGGTGTCGCCGGTCCAGGTCGCCTGGACGAGCGCGGCGCGTACGACGTCGGTCATGAGCTGCTCCTTCGGCACGGCGTCAGAGAGCCTCTACGCCCGTAGACGCGGGGCGTAGGAGGAGAACGTAAGCCCCGTCACACCCCGGAGCAAGACCACCGCCGTGAAGCGGCGGCGTCGATCATGTTTCATACCCGAGTGGTCCACGTCGGACACGTACCGACACGTACCCGCAAGTAATGACTCGTGCCCGCGGAGGGGGTGCCGGCGCCCCGGATCAGGCTCCCGCGAGGCCCGCCACGCGCAGGGCGTGGAGCAGGTCGCGCTCGCGGGCGACGGAGACCGCGCGGGCCGCGTCGAGGAGCTGGGGGACGAGTCCGCGCGGGTCCGCGCCCGCGAGACGGGCGGCGTCCTCGGGGGGCCTGACCCGGACGAAGGCGGTGAGCAGGGCGTGCGCCTCGCGGTGGTGGTCCTCGGCATGGAGGGCGGCGCAGGCGCCGGCGAGCTCCTCCACGGGGCGGGCCACGCCCTGGCGGAGGAGCCGGTCGCAGTCGGCGGCCCGGCCCGCGTCGGCGAGGACCCCGGCGACGGCGGCGAGCCGGCCGGGCGGCAGCGAGGCCGCCTCCCAGAGCAGGGTGGACCAGTCGGCGCCGAGGCCGGCGCGGTGCAGCTCGGCGGCGAGGGCGGGCAGCCGGTCCGGCGGGCCGCTGAGCGCCTCGCAGAGCAGGACGTGCGCCTCGCCGCTGCGGCCCTGGGCGCGCAGCCGCTGGAGGGCGTAGACCGCGTTGGCCGCGGCGCGGGCGGCCTCCGCGGGATCCCGCGCTTCGGCGGCCCGGGCCCGGTCGCTCGTCGCGGCACTCTCGCCGCCGCCGCCGAACCTGGCGCCCCGGGGCGCCGCTCCCCCGGTCGGCAGCACGGGTACGGCCACGGCCTCGCGCTCCTCGGCGCTCTCCTCCAGCCAGGCGTACCGGGCGCCACGGGGGCGGGACTTCGCGGGGGTCCGGGCCCGCGCCGGGGCCGGGGCCGAAGGCTGAGCCGCGACCGGGGCCGGCGCTGGGGCCGGGGCCGGGGCTGGAGCCGGGGCGGGCGCTGCGACCGGGGCCCGGGCCGGGGCCGCATGCCCGGCCTCTCCGAGGCGGGCCAGGCGTGTGGTCAGTTCGGTGACGCGGGCGACGGCCCGGGCGCGGTCGTCCCGGATCCAGGCGAGGTCGCTCTCCAGGCCTGCCGCCTCCGCCGCCCCCGTGGCGGCGCGGAGCTGTTCCCCCAGTTCGCGGGCGCGGGACTCGGCGTACCGGCGTTCGCGGTCCATCAGGTCCCGGCGTTCGGCGAGCGCGGCGGCCCCTCCGGGGCGGCGGTCGTGGGCGGTGGCCGCCGCCGCGTACAGCGCCCCGGCCCGGGCGGCGAGCGGTCCGTCGGCGGGCTCCCCCGCGTCCTGGAGCAGCGACTCGACGACGTCCCAGGGCAGGATCTCCGCACCGTCGAAGCAGGCGCGCAGCCCCTCCGGGTCGCGGGCGGCGAAGACCCCGTACCAGCCGGTGTCCGGCCGGATGCGGGCCGCGAGCTCCGTCAGCCAGCGCGTGAACGTGGCGACTTCCACCGGGAGTTGATACACCGTCATGCGATCCGCACCTGCCCCGCCGTCGACTGGGACCTTTCGGTCCGCGGGTATTGGACCGCAGTCGTGTTACGGGACGACTACGGTCCGTTTTCGGGTGGGTGCCTCACCCGGCGGATTCACCGATGCGGACGACGATTCCGGTGTGGGGGCGCTTGCCGAGCCGGACGATCATGGCCGGTACGTCGGTGAGCCAGTACTGCCAGGTGTACTTGCGCGAGAGCAGGCCCCGGATCCGGCGCAGCTCCTCCCCCTCGACCAGCCGGCCCTCGCCGGGGAAGCGCGTGGCGCCCTCGGCGACGTTGCCGCGCACGTCGCAGACGGCGACCTCGACGCGCGGGTCGTTCCGCAGCCGCTTGACCTTCCAGGAGTCGCTGCGGGTCCAGGCGTACAGCTCGTCGCCCTCCACCGCGTACCAGACGGGCGTGGCGACCCCTGTGCCGTTCTTGCGGAAGGTGGTCAGGCTGACGTAGCGGCCGCGCCGCAGTTCCTCGGGAATCATGCTCCGGAGCCTAGAGGGTGTCCTGTCGATCAGGCCGGGGTCGGGTTGGCGGCGTGGGTGAGGGTCTCCCAGGCGACGAAGAGGTCGTCGGTGCCGCCCGGCCGCTGGCTCCGGGCGAGCTTCTCGGTCTGCGGGAGCTTCATGCCCATCCGGCCTTCGAGGTGGTTGAGGGCGACCTCGACGTCCGGGCCCATGGTCCGCTCGACCTTCCCGCCGCAGAGCCACTTCGGCGGGGTCTCGCCGAGCTGGTAGCGGGCATGGAACTCCAGCGCGGCGCCCAGCCGTTCGGCCTCCTCGCCGTACAGGTCGAGGCCCTGGTGCCAGGCGGTCTCGGCGATGTGGGCGGTGGCGGCGAGCGAGTACCCGATGTGCATGAAGTTGCGGCAGGTCTCCTGGCCGAGCCCGTCGGCATAGGTGCGCTGCCCGAACCAGTACGTGGCGAGCTCGTCGGCGGTGTCGATGGTGCCGCCGGGCGGGGCCTTGGGCAGGGCGCCGTCGGAGGAGAGGTAGAAGTAGGCGGGGACCCGGGCCCGGTAACGCCGTACCGCCTCCTCGAAGACCGTCCGGTCCTCCAGGAAGACCGCCATGCCGATGGCGGCGTCGGTCATCGACAGCTCCCAATTGCCGTTGTAGTCGGGCACCTTGGAGGTAACGGCGGGAAGGTACGCCTTGCGCAGCATCCACTTGAACCGCTGCACGGCGGGCGCCCGCCACGCCGGATATCCGGCGTGCACGATCTCGGCGGCGCGCGCCCAGGACGAGCCGGACCAGGCGGTCTGGAGGTCGGCGTCGTCGCGGGTGTGCTCCTTCACCGTCTCCGACCAGGCGTCCATGATCTCGACGGCCTTCTCGGCGTGCGCGGCCTTGCCGGACACCGACCACATGAGGGCGTGGGTGTAGGCGGCGATGGCGTCCTCGCGCTCGGCGACGCAGGCGTCCGTCCCGGCGTTGGACGCGCAGGCGACGGTCCTCGCGGGATGGGGGGTGTAGTCGAGGGCCGCGTACGCGCTCTCGCCCATCGCCTCGTACGCGGAGGCCCAGGGCTCCTCCCCCGCGGCGACCCGGCTGCGCACCGCCGCCAGCTGGGCGCCGCCGACGAGGACCCCGGGGTGCCGGAACTTCTCCGGTGCGACGGACCGGGGCGGGTCGACGGCCCCGGTGACCGCGTCGTCGGTGCCGCAGGCCGCCGCGCCGAGGAGCAGCACCGGGCCCAGGAGGGCGGCGAGGAAGCGCTTCTGACGAGAGTGCACGGGTCCACGGTCGCCCAGGCCGTCCGGACCCGCATCCGGTACTACGCCACGGGGCCGGCCTGCTCGTACGAGGCGCGGGCCTCGGTGATGGCGGGAGCGTGGGCGCGGGCCCAGTCGCAGGCCGTGTCGAGCGGCTCGATGAGGGAGCGGCCGAGGGCGGTGAGGGCGTACTCGACGCGGGGCGGGTTCTCGTCGTGGACGGTGCGGGTGAGGAAGCCGTCGCGCTCCATGGCGCGGAGGGTCTCGGTGAGGACCTTGGGGGTGATCCAGTGCAGGGGGACGCGCAGTTCGGTGAAGCGCCGGGGCGTCCCGTCCTCCAGGCAACGCAGCACCATCGCCGTCCACTTGCCGCCGACGCGAATGGGCTGGGCGGGACCTCCGCCGCAGCCGGGGTCATGGAAGAACGTCGGGCCGAGCGGCTGCGGGGACGGCGGTTCGATCATGCCGCCGACGCTAGCCCAGTACCGTTGAAGTAACCAGGGACCCCCGTCCTACGGTCCGGTCATGGACATCGACACGGGCAACAGCAACAGCAACAGCGCCGAACTGCGGATCGTGGTCTTCGGCGCCGGTGGGCGGGTCGGCCGGGCGGCCGTGGCGGAGGCGGTGGCCCGGGGCCACCGGGTGACGGCCGTGGTCCGCGATCCGGCCGCGTACCGCGACCTGGAGGGCGCGGGAGTCACGCTCGTACGGGGAGACGCGACGGACGCGGCCTCCGTGGCGGCGGTGGCGGCCGGCCACGACGCCGCGGTGAACGCGGCGGTCCGCCTGGACCTGCCCTCGGAGGAGTACTTCACGGCGGCGGCGAAGGCGCTGGTCGCAGGCCTCACGGAGGCGGGGGTGCGGCGGCTGCTCACTCTCGGGATCGCCACGACGCTGGAGACCGCGCCCGGGGTGCGGATCATGGACGCGCCCGAGTTCCCGGCGGCCTGGCGCGCCTTCGCCCAGGGCCACGTGGCCGAGTTCGCCCTGCTCACGGCCGAGGCGGGGCCGCTCGACTGGCTGATGGTCGTCCCGCCGCTGGACCTGAACGCGGAGGCGGAGCGGACCGGCGCGTACCGGACGGCCGTGGGCACCGTGATCGAGGGACCCGGCCGCATCGGGCACGCCGATCTGGCGCTCGCGCTCCTCGACGAGATCGAGCGCCCGCGCCACCGCCGGGTGCAGCTGGCCGTGTCGCTGTGAGCGACGGCCCCGTCAGACCGGGGCCGTCAGACCGGGGCCGGTGCGCAGAGCACCACGAGTTGGTCCATGGAGAGGTCGAGGACGCCGGCGAGGGCCGCGACGGTGAAGAAGGCGGGCGTCGGGGCCCGTCCCGTCTCGATCTTGCGGAGGGTCTCGGCGGACAGGCCGGCCGCGGCCGCGATCTCGACCATGGACCGCTCGCCGCGCGCCGAGCGCAGGAGGAGGCCCAGGCGCTCGCCGCGCTCGCGCTCTTCGGGGGTCAGGGGTGTGCGTACCATGCCGCCATTCTAATACCGGTATAGTAATTGGCATGGTGGAGATCAAGACGAACGAATCCCTGGCGGCGATGCGCGAGGCGGGACGGGTGGTGGCCCGCGCCCTCGCGGCGGCGCGGGAGACCGCCGCGCCGGGTGTCGCGCTGACCGAGCTGGACCGGGCCGCCCGCGAGGTCCTGGCGGAGGCGGGCGCCGGTTCGCCCTTCCTCGGCTACCGCCCGGAGTGGGCGCCGGTGCCGTTCCCGGCGGTCGTGTGCCTCTCCGTGAACGACGCGATCGTGCACGGCATCCCGGACGGGACCCGGCTGGCCGACGGCGACCTGGTCTCCGTCGACTGCGGGGCGCTCCTGGACGGCTGGGCGGGCGACGCGGCCGTCAGCTTCACGGTCGGCCGGGCCCGGCCGGAGGACACCCGGCTGATCGCCGCGGCGGAGGAGGCCCTGGAGGCGGGCATCGCGGCGGCCGTCGTCGGCAACCGCATCGGCGACATCGCGCACGCGATCGGCCGGGTCTGCCGCGCCGCGGGCTACGGCATCCCGGACGGCTTCGGCGGCCACGGCATCGGCCGCACCATGCACGAGGACCCGGGCGTCCCCAACGAGGGACGCCCGGGCCGGGGCATGAAGCTGCGGCACGGGATGGTGCTCGCGATCGAGCCGATGCTGATCGGCGGCGGGACGGACGACCACTACACGGCGCGGGACGGCTGGACCATCCGTACGCTCGACGGCTCGCGCGCGTCCCACGCCGAGCACACGGTCGCGATCACGGACGACGGCCCGCGGGTGCTCACGGCCCTGTAGGGCTCCTGGGCCCTGCCGGGCTCCAGAACCCCAGAACTCCAGGGCTCCGGGGCCCTTGCAAAGCTCCAGGGCTCCAGAAGCCCCGGGGCGCCCGCTACCGGCCCGTCGGCCGGACGACCATCGCCGAGCCGCCGCCCCGGCGGACCGTCTCCGCTGCGGCCACCCAGCGGCCGTCCGGCAGCCGCTGCACACCCGTGGCCGCGCCGATCTCCGGGTTCTGCCGGAAGCCGTGCCCGATGCCCTCCAGCTCCGCCCTCAGCGGGCTGTTCCACAGGCCCGGTTCGAGTTCGGTGGTGGCCTGGTTCCGCTGGCTGGCGCGCGGTGCGGCGATCGCGTCGACGAGCGGCAGGCCCCGGTCGACGACCCCGGTGAGGGTCTGGAGGACCGTCGTGATGATGGTCGCGCCGCCCGGCGAGCCGAGGGCGAGGACGGGCCGGTCGTGCCGGTCGAGGACGATCGTCGGGGAGATCGAGGAGCGCGGGCGCTTGCCGGGGCCGGGCAGGTTCGGGTCGTGCACGGCCGGGTTCGCGGGGGCGAAGGAGAAGTCGGTCAGCTCGTTGTTGAGCAGGAAGCCCCGGCCGGGCACGGTGATCCCGCTGCCGCCGGTGGACTCGATGGTCAGGGTGTAGGCGACGACGTTGCCCCACTTGTCGGCGGCCGTGAGGTGGGTGGTGTTCTCGCCCTCGTACGTGGTCGGGGCCGCGGTCCCGCCGCTCGCGCAGGGCGCCGGGTCGTTCGGGTCGCCGGGCGCGAGCGGGCTGGTCAGGACGGCGTCGTCGCGGATCAGGCAGGCGCGGGAGTCGGCGTACCGCTGGGAGAGCAGTCCCCGGGTCGGCACGGACTCGAAGGCGGGGTCGCCGACCCAGCGGCCCCGGTCGGCGAACGCGATCCGGCTGGCCTCGATGTACCGGTGCAGATAGCCGGCCGGGGTGGCGGCGGCGAGGTCGGTGCCCTCCAGGATGTTGAGCGCCTCGCCGACGCTCGTGCCGCCGGAGGAGGACGGGGCCATGCCGTAGACGTCGAGCCCGCGGTACGCGACCTTCGTCGGCTTGCGGAACTCGGTGCGGTACGCGGCGAGGTCACGCTCCGTCAGGTCGCCGGCCCGGACGGTCCGGGTGGCGCCCTCGCGGACCGGGGGCGTGCGGACGGTGTCGACGATGTCCCGGGCGAGCGGCCCCCGGTAGAGGGCGCCGATGCCCTCGCGGCCGAGCGTCTCGTACGTACGGGCCAGGTCGGGGTTCTTGAAGACCGTGCCGACCACGGGCAGTTGCCCGCCCGGCAGGAAGAGCGCGGAGGTGTCGGGGAAGTCGCGGAACCGGGCCTCGTTGGCGGCGGTCTGCGCGCGGAAGGTGGGGTCGACGGCGAATCCGTCGCGGGCGAGCCGCTCCGCGGGTTCGAGGAGGGTCGAGAGGCGCTTGCTGCCCCAGGCGTCGAGGGCGGTCTTCCAGGTCGCCGGGGTGCCGGGGGTGCCGACGCCCAGGCCGCTGGTCATGCCCTCCTCGAAGGGGATCGGCTTGCCGTTCTCCACGAAGAGGTTCGCGTCGGCGGAGCGGGGTGCGGTCTCCCGCCCGTCGACGGTGTGGACCGTACGGCTCTTGGCGTCGTAGTACACGAAGTAGCCGCCGCCCCCGATCCCCGCGGAGTAGGGCTCGGTGACGCCGAGGGCCGCCGCGACGGCGACGGCGGCGTCCACGGCGTTGCCGCCCTTGCGGAGCACCTCGATGCCGGCGGCCGAGGCGTCGGCGTCGACGCTGGCGACCGCTCCGCCGTAACCGACGGCGACGGGCTCCTTGACCGGCCCCGGCGGGGCGCCGGGCGGGGCCGCGGGTGGCGCTGCCGCGCCCACCGAGAGGACCGTCACCGCGACAGCGAGGGCGGAGACCTTCCGAGCGGCGGATCGACGCATGCGCAACCTCCAGTCAACAACCGTCCGCGCAGCGTAACTTCCGCGCGCGCCTCCCGTCAGGACCGCCTCGAACGAAGTCCGGATCGCCGCTACCATGCGCGCCCATGGACGAAGACGTGCGCAACATCGTGCTCGGGGTGCTGGCCACCGGGGTCAGCGCCTCCCTCGGGTGGCTGGGCCGCACGTACCTGTGGCGGCGCAGGCTCAGGCGCAAGCAGGCGTTCTTCGGGCTGCCGGGGAACGCGGAGTGCCTGCTGGTGGTGAACAGGGAGTCGGGCGGCGAGCGATCGGTGCACCGGTTCGACGTGTTCGCGCTCCTCGAACTCTCCGCGCTCATCAAGGACTGTGGGGCACAGGCCCGCATCCTCACCCACGACCAGGCGCACCAGGGCTTCGGGGACCGGACCGAGTTCTGTGTCGGCGGCCCCTATTCGAACCGGCGGATGGACGCCCATCTGGCCACTCTCCTGCCGGGCGTCGAGGTGAACGTCGAGGTGGAACCGAGCCCGGTCCGGGGCATGTTCCGGATCGGCTCGGAGCGCTACCTCTCGGAGGTGGGCGTGTCCGAGTACGTGATCCTGGCCCGGCTCACGGCCGGCGAGGGCGGCCGGCCCGTGTTCCTCTTCTGCGGCCAGCGGGCCATCACCAACCAGGCGGCGACCCGCTATCTGGCGCGCCACCACGAGTCACTGGCGCGCACCCACCGCTCGGGATCCTTCGTCCTGCTCCTCAAGGTGGTCAACTCGCAGGCGTACGGCCCCGATGTGGTGGAGCTGGTGGCCGACGTCACGCGGGAGGCGCGGACGGCTCCCGCAGCCGCACCGGCAGCGACTTGACGCCGTTGATGAAGTTGGAGACGAGGCGGCGGGGCGGGGCGGCGGGCGTGAGACCGCCGCAGGCCGCGCGCACCTCCTCGTACAGCACGCGGAGCTGAAGCCGGGCGAAGTGGGCGCCGAGGCAGACGTGCGGGCCGTCGCCGAAGGACACGTGCGGGTTCGGGGTGCGGCCGAGGTCGAGGCGGTGCGGGTCGGGGAAGACCCGCTCGTCGTGGTTGGCGGAGGCGTGGAAGACCACGACCTTGTCGCCCGCCCGGATCGCCTGTCCGGCCAGCTCGGTGTCGTGGGCGGCCGTGCGCCGGAAGGACAGCACGGACGGGTGCACGCGCAGGAGTTCGTCGACGGCCGTGTCGGTCGACACGCTCCCGTTCCACAGCCTCCGTTGCTCGTCCGGGTGTTCGGCGAGGGCGAGGAGTCCGCCGGGGGCGGCGCTGCGCACGGTGTCGTTCCCGGCGACGGTGAGCAGGAAGAAGAACATCTCCAGCTCGGCGTCGGCGAGTTCGGAGGTGGCCAGCGAGGTCATCACGTCGTCTGCGGGGTGCGCGCGCTTGTACGCGGCGAGCTCCTGCGCGTAGCCGAACATCTCGGCGAGCATCGCGGGTGACCGGGGGTTGACCGGCCGCCCCTCGCCGTCGAGGACGGGTGGCTCGTCGGGGTCCTGGTAGGCGATGACCCGTTCGGTCCAGGCGTGGAGCAGCCCCCGGTCGCTCGCGGGTACGCCGAGCAGGTCGGTGAGGTTGAGCAGGGCGTAGTCGTCGGTGACGGCCCGGACGAGGTCCACCTCGCCGCCGTCCGCGGCGGCCACCGCGTCCGCGAGGAGGCCGCGGGCCCGCTCCCGTGCGGTGACGGCGAACCGCTCGATCCGCCCGGGGGTGAAGGCCCGGCTGACGAGCCGCCTGAGCCCGCCGTGGTCGGGTGGGTCCTGGTTGAGCATCATGCGCCGGATGAAGGGCAGGTCGGCGGGGTCGGGGTCGCGGATCTGCGTGGCGCCGAGGGCCGAGGAGTACGTGGCGGAGTCCTTGAGGACCCGGACGACGTCGGCGTGCCGCGTGACGGCCCAGAAACCGGGCCCGGCGGGCCATCCGAGGATCTCCGGCTCCGCCTGCCGGGCGACGGGCGCGCGGTCGCGCAGCGCGCGGAAGCGGTCGTGCGGGATCCCGGCGGCGTAGATCCGCGGGTCGAAGACGTCCGGCACGCCGCTCGACTCCTGCACCGCGCCTCCCAGTCAGGGGTGAAGACGTTTCCATCATGACAGGTCAGAGGCGGTTTTCGTAGGACGGAACGCACAGTTCGTGAGCCTTGTCCGACCGGTCCCCCGACTCCCAGAATCTCCGTCGTGCATCACACGGAGAACAGGGGGCACATGGGGAACACGCGGAAGTTCGATGAGGACGCGGTGCTGCGGGCGCGGGTCGCGCTGCTGGGGTCCGGGCGGCTGACGCCCCGGGAAGAAGTGGAGGCGTACCGCGTACTCGCGGAGGTGAGTCCGCGGACCTATCTGCCGAAGCTGGTACAGGTCCTCGTCAACCACGGCTACAGCCTCGGGAATCCGGAGCTTCGGCCGGCTCTCTACGCGGAAGCGGTGGCAGCGGCACGGCGGTTCGACGCGGAGGTGCCGGACCGGGACGAGTGGCTGCGCCGCGCCTTGGAGAGCCACGAGCGCGCGCTGTTCGCGGTCGGCCGGCGGGCCGAGGGGCGCGCGGTGTGCGAGGAACTCGCACGGACCGCGCCGTACGGTCGCCTCACGCTGGTCCTGGCAGAGGAAGGGCGCCACGCGGAGGCGGCCGAGCTGTACAGCCGCCACGTCACGCCCGGGGACGCGGACGTGTCCGACTGGACGCTGATCGAGTGGGCGGCCGAACTCGACGCGGCCGGACGGCGCGAGGAGGCTCTGGGGGTCTTCGGACGCCTCGTGGACGACACGCGTCACAGAGTGGCCGAGGACCGTACGCCACTGGCCTCCTCGGTGTGGAAACTGAACCACTACGCCGGGATGCTCCGGGACGCCGGACACCGGCGCGAGGAAGCCGCCGCACGCCGCGAGGCACTCGCCCTGCTCGCCCGTCTCGCCCAGGGCGGTGAGCCGGCGAGCTGGGGCAACATCCGGGCCACGTGGGTCACTCTCCTCGTCCTCTCGGGCCGCCCGGCCGAACCGGTCGCCACCCCCGAAGGCCCGCTGCCCCCGTTCGGGGCCTACCCCTTCCACGGCTGGTCGCCCGATACGCGGGAGGCCTACTTCGACTCCGTCCCCGCACTCGAACGGGAGGCCGTCGCCCTGCGCGAGTCCGGCGATCTCCCGGGACTCGTCACCGCCCACCGCCGGCTGACCCTCCGCCGGGCGCTCCACCGGGAGACCCGCGGCTTCCGGGACGAGGAGGCGCTGCGTCCCGTCTTCGACGAAGGCGTCGCGCTCGCCCGGCGCCTTCCGGCCTCGCCGGGGACGCTCGTCCGAGCCCTGACCGACCGGTCCATGTTCCTCGCCGCCGTCGAACGGTACGCGGAGGCGCACGCCGACTTCGCGGAGGCCGACGCGCTCCTCGACGGCGGCACCCCGCCCCCAATCGTTACCCGCACGTAACTTACCGACCGGTTACCCCGGGTACGCGCCCCCGGTTACCGTCGGGTCACTTTCACTGCCCCCCCCCAGCCCGTACTGCCGTCCCCAGCAGTACCCCAGTGAGGAGTGACCCGTGCGCACATCCCTGGCGCTCGCCGTCTCGGCCGCTCTCGCGGCCGGGACGGCCCTCGGCCTGGCTCCTGCCGCCCAGGCCGTCGAGTCCGGCCGGACCGGCATCCGCTTCGTCGACATCGCCGGGGAGGGCGGCACCGTCCTCAAGGCGAACGTCGTCACCCCGGAAGGCGCCGGCGCCTCGGCCCGCCTCCCCCTGATCGTGCTGCCCACGAGCTGGGCCATGCCCCAGATCGAGTACCTCGCCCAGGCGCAGAAGCTCGCCGACTCCGGTTACATCGTGGTGAGTTACAACTCGCGCGGCTTCTGGCAGTCCGGCGGCGAGATCGAGACCGCGGGCCCGAAGGACGTCGCCGACGCCTCGAAGGTCATCGACTGGGCCCTCGCGAACACCCCGGCCGACGCCGACCACGTGGGCATGGCCGGCGTCTCCTACGGCGCGGGGATCAGCCTGCTCGCCGCCGCGCACGACCCCCGAGTCAAGGCCGTCGCCGCGCTCAGCGGCTGGGCCGACCTCATCGACTCCATCTACAGCGGCCGCACCCAGCACCTCCAGGCCGCCGCCCTGCTCGGCGGAGCCGGCTACCTCACCGGGCGTCCCGGTCCCGAACTCCAGGAGATCCTGGGCGACTTCCTCTCGTCGAACCTCGACAAGGAGGACGAGATGATCGCCTGGGGCCGCGAGCGGTCCCCGGTCACCTACCTGGACCGGATCAACACCAACGGCGCCGCGATCATGATGGGCAACGCCTGGGGCGACACGATCTTCCCGCCCAACCAGTACGCGAGCTTCTACGAGAAGCTCACCGGCCCCAAGCGGCTGGAGTTCCGCCCCGGCGACCACGCCACCGCCGAGGCCACCGGCATCCTCGGACTCCCCAACGACACCTGGACCAACGCCCACCGCTGGTTCGACCACCACCTCAAGGGCGTCGACAACGGCATCGACCGTGAGCAGCCGGTCCAGCTCAAGTCCCGTTCCACCGACGGCTACGAGGGCTACGCCGACTGGAAGTCGGTCAACGCCGACCAGCGGAAGTTCGGCCTCGACGGTACGCAGCGGGTCTGGGCGAACGTCGACTCCGGCGCCAACGGCGGCATCACCCTGCTGACCAACCTCCTGGACCAGTTCCTCCGCACCCCGCCCACCGTCTCCGTCCCCCTGCTCCCCCGCGCCTTCGCCGGCGTCTGGCAGTCCGAGCGGTACGACACGCCGCAGCGGGTGCGCGGCACGGCCAAAGTGCACACCACGGTCACGTCGACGAAGGAGAGCGGCACCCTCGTCGCGTACCTCTACGACGTGGGCCCGCTCGGGGTGGGCAAGCTGGTCAGCAACGCCCCGTACACCTTCCACGGCAGGACGCCGGGGCAGCCGTTCGCCGTCGATCTGGAGCTGTTCTCCACGGCGTACGACGTACCCGCCGGACACCGGCTCGCCCTGGTCGTCGACACCGTCGACCCGCTCTACATCGAGCACAACCCGACCGGCGCGCAGCTGACCTTCTCCTCCCCCTCGGCCGACCCGTCGTACGTGTCGGTACCGCTGCGGAAGAAGTGATCACCGGCTGCTGCCGGGCGGGCAGGGCTTCACAGCAGCTACTGCGCTCCCGGCAGCAGCGTTCCGGGTTCGGCCGGTGGGACGTCCACGGCCTTCGTCTTCGGGCTGCGGCGCTCTCGGCGGGCCACCCAGGTGGCGAACCAGGAAAGCAGCATGCACATCCCGATGTAGATCGGTGAGATGACCAGCACGACGGGGATGAACGGCAGGTCGTAGTCGAGGTTCGACGCGATCAGCTTGCCCGCGTGGAGGAACTCCTCGTAGGTGATGAGGAAGCCGAGCGAGGTGTCCTTGAGGGCCACCACGAGCTGGCTGATGATGGCCGGCAGCATCGCCCGGACGGCCTGCGGCGCGAGGACGTACGTCATGACCTGCGTCTTGCGCATGCCGAGCGCGTACGCGGCCTCGCCCTGGCCGCGCGCGACCGCGTGGATGCCGGTGCGGAAGACCTCGGCGAGCACCGAGCCGTTGTAGAGGGTCAGTCCCGCGACGAGCGCGGGCAGCGGCTGCACCTTCAGCGCCACGAAGATGAAGAAGATCATCACGAGGACGGGCATCGCGCGGAAGAACTCGACGAGCAGCGTCGAGGTCCAGCGCAGCACGCGGTGCTCGGAGAGCCGCCCGGCGGCGAGGACCCCGCCGAACGCGAGCGAGAGCACCGAGGCGTACGCGAAGGCCTTGAGGGTGTTGCCGAGGCCTTCGAGCAGCAGCCTCTGGATGCCCTCGTAGAGGAAGGGCGACCACTTGGTGGAGGTGAACTGCTCGGTGTCGAAGAGGAGATGGAGGAACCAGCCGGCCAGCGCGAGGATCACGACGGTGGACGCGATGCCGTAGAGGAGATGGCGCCGCCGGGCGTGCGGCCCAGGGACGTCGTAGAGGGCGGTGGACTCGGTCATCGGGCGACTCCCCAGCGCTTCTCCAGGACGTGGAAGAGGGCGCTGATGGTGAGGGTGATGATCAGGTATCCGACGGCGATCCAGACGAAGGTCCAGACGATGTTGTAGCCGAGCTCGCTCAACGTCTTGTAGGTGCCGAGGAGTTCGGTGACGCTGAAGGCCCCCGCGATCGCCGAGTTCTTGGCGAGGGCGATCAGGGTGGAGCCGATGGGCGGGATGACCGTGCGGAAGGCCTGCGGCAGGACCACCGTGCCGAGGGTCTGGGAGAAGGTCATGCCCAGACTGCGGGCCGCCTCTCCCTGGCCGCGCGGCACGGTGTTGATGCCGGAGCGCAGCACCTCGCAGATGAAGGCCGAGGTGTAGCAGCCGAGCGCGAGGACGGCGAACACCTCGAAGGGCAGGACGATTCCGAAGCGGGGCAGGCCCAGCATGACCGCGAAGAAGAGCAGGGTCAGCGGGGTGTTGCGCAGGACGGTGACCCAGACCGTGCCGAAGACCCGGAAGGAGCCCACGGGCGCGACCCGGAAGGCGGCCATGACGAAGCCCAGGACGAGGGCCAACGCCGACGCGTAGACGGTCAGTTCGACGGTGCCGAGGAAGCCGTCGACGTAGAGGGAGAAGTTGTCGGTCAGGACGTCCATGTCGGGTGGCTCCTCCGGTCAGCTCGCCGGGTAGCGGTCGATGGCGGGCGGCGTGGGGGCGGGGACCCCGGAGAGGCCGAGGGTGGCGTCGTAGGCCTTCTTCCAGTCACCGTTCTTCTCGTGGGCGGCGATGGCGTCGTCGAGGGCGAACCGCAGCGCGTCGTCCCCGTGCGGGACGCCGATGCCGTACGGCTCCTCGGAGAAGGGCTTGCCGACGACCTTGAGTTCGTCGGGGACCTTGGCGGCGTACCCCATGAGGATGGTGTCGTCAGTGGTGACCGCGTCGACCTGGTAGGTCAGCAGGTTGTCCACGCAGACGGAGTACGTGTCGTAGGCGACGAGTTCGGCCTTCGGGTAGTCCTTCTCGATCCGCTGGTACGGGGTGGATCCGGCGGCCGAGCAGACCCGCTTGCCGGCCAGGTCCTGCGGTCCGGCGATGTCGTTCTCGTCGGTCCGGACGAGGAGGGACTGGCCCGCCAGGTAGTAGGGACCGGCGAAGCCGACGAGCTTCTTGCGGTTGTCGTTGATGGTGTAGGTGCCGACGTAGTAGTCGATCTGGCCGTTCTGCAGGGCGGTTTCGCGGTTGGCCGAGGCGATCGTACGGAAGTCGATGCCGGCCGGTTCGAAGCCGAGGGAGGCCGCCATCATCTTGGCGATCTCGATGTCGAAGCCGGAGTAGCGGCCGGTGGCGGGGTCCTTCTCGCCCATGTAGGGCTGGTCCTCCTTGGCCCCGACGACGAGGTGACCGCGCTTCTTCGCCCGGTTCCAGGTGCCGGAGTCGGGCAGGGTGAAGCCCGACCGGACCTGGTAGACGGGGAGTCGGTCGGGCTGCGGGCCCTTGACGGGCGGGCTGCCCTCCCGGCCGCAGCCGCCGAGGGCCGCCGCCACCGCGAGCAGCAGGGCGAGCGCGGCCAGGGGGTTCCGATGCGTACGCTGCATGGTCACCGGCCCGCTCAGTGCTTGAGGATCTTGGAGAGGAAGTCCTTGGCGCGCTCGCTGCGCGGACTCGTGAAGAACTCCTCGGGCGTGCGGTCCTCGACGATGCGTCCGTCGGCCATGAAGACGACGCGGTTGGCGGCGGAGCGGGCGAAGCCCATCTCGTGGGTGACGACGACCATCGTCATGCCGTCCCGGGCGAGTTGCTGCATGACCTCCAGGACCTCGTTGATCATCTCGGGGTCGAGCGCGGAGGTCGGCTCGTCGAAGAGGAGGGCCTTGGGGTCCATGGCGAGGGCGCGGGCGATGGCGACGCGCTGCTGCTGGCCGCCGGAGAGCTGGGCCGGGTACTTCTCGGCGTGCGCGGCGAGGCCGACCCGGTCGAGGAGTTCGCGCGAACGCCGGTCGGCCTCCTCCTTCTTGCGCTTGCGGACCTTGATCTGCGCGAGGGAGACGTTGGCCAGGACGGTCTTGTGCGCGAAGAGGTTGAAGGACTGGAAGACCATGCCGACCTCGGCCCGCAGCCGGGCGAGCGCCTTGCCCTCGTCGGGGAGGGGCTGTCCGTCGATGACGATCTCGCCCGACTCGACGCGCTCCAGCCGGTTCATGGCCCGGCAGAGGGTGGACTTGCCCGAGCCCGAGGGGCCGATGACGACGACCACCTCGCCGCGACCGACGGTGAGGTCGACGTCCTGAAGGACGTGCAGCGCGCCGTAGTGCTTGTTGACGCCACGCAGTTCGATCAGCGGATCGACGACGGCCATGCGCTGCCCTGCCCCATTTCTCAGCGGTGTCGCGGTCAGCGCAAACTATCCACCAGAAAAAGGGACTTCACGGCCGACACGCATGAAACCGAAATAAGCCGTATTTACTGCAAAAGGGTGGAGATCGGCAGGGCCGAGACAGGGTCCGGGCGAGCGCGCATCGTGTACTCGGCGGGGTCCGGACGGGCGCCCGCTCACTGCTCGGAGGCCTCCGCGTACACCTGGTAGAGCTCCGGCGCCCCCGTCATCGCCCAGTCCAGACCGGCCTCGACGACCTGGACCTCCCGGCCGGAGGCGAGCCGCACCACGGGGCCGCCGCCGGGCCACACCTGCCACCGGGCCCCGGGGACGTTCCGGACGATCACGGTGCCGAGATAGAGACCGGCGTCGTTGCCGATCCAGGGGAGCTCCTCCGGGTCGTCCCGCCAGCGGGGCGGCAGCTGGTCCAGCTCCTGGAGGGAGCGCGGGCTGTCGTCGAGCGCCACCCCGGCCTCCTCGACGCGGGCGCGGAGCAGCTCGCACTCGGCGAGCAGCTCCCCCACTCCCTCGGGGTCACGGTCGAAGGCCGCGGTCAGCGGCGATTCGGCGTCGCCCTCGGTCTCGTGGCGCTTGCGCCAGCTGTCCAGAAACGGAATGTTCATCCGAACAGCCTCGCACCGTCACCCACGGGTCGACCACCCGGCGCGCGGAGATCATCTCGGCGTGCCGACCGTCCCCACCTGCGGGGAGCGTGCGGGACAGGCCTCCCCGGAGACTCTAGACGTCGAGGTCGACCACGACGGGCGCGTGGTCCGAGGCGCCCTTGCCCTTGCGCTCCTCGCGGTCCACGTAACTGTCCGAGACCGCCTCGGCGAAGGGCTTGTTGCCGTAGACCAGGTCGATGCGCATGCCCTTGTTCTTCGGGAAGCGGAGCTGGCGGTAGTCCCAGTACGTGTACGGGTGGTCGTACTTGAGGGGGCGGGGGACCACGTCGGTCAGACCGGTCTCGCGGAGGCCGGCGAGCGCGGCCCGCTCCGCCTCCGTGACGTGCGTGGCGCCCTCGAACTCGGCGATGTCCCAGACGTCCTCGTCGGCCGGGGCGATGTTGTAGTCGCCGAGGACGGCGAAGGGCCGCTCGCCCGCCGCGTCCTCCCCGACGGCCGCCTTGAGCGCCTCCAGCCAGCGCAGCTTGTACGCGTAGTGCTCGTGGACGACCTCGCGGCCGTTCGGCACGTACACCGACCAGACGCGGACCGGGCCGCAGGTCGCGGAGATGGCCCGGGGCTCCTGCGCGCCGTCGTACTCGGGGCCGCCGGGCAGGCCCGTGACCACGTCCGCGAGGCCGACGCGGGAGACCAGGGCCACGCCGTTCCACCGTCCGGTGGCGTTGACCACCGACTCGTACCCCAGCGCGCGCAGCTCCTCTGTGGGGAACTGCTCGGCGGTGCACTTGGTCTCCTGGATGCACAGCACGTCGGTGCCCGTGCTCTCCAGCCAGGCCAGGAGACGGGGCAGCCGGGCGGTGATCGAATTGACGTTCCAGGTGGCGATGCGCATGGGCGCAAGCCTACTGGCGGGGTGTGACAGTCGGCGGATTCAGAGCTCGGCGGAGGCGCCGGGGGCGAGTCGGGAGTGGTCGGTGCCGCCGAGGGCGCCGATCTGCCGGTCGTAGATCGGCCGGGCGAGGTCGGTGAGGAGGGCGTCGTGGATGTCGTACGCCCGGCGCGGCTTCACCTCGCGCACGTAGTCGATGACCTCGGAGATCTTGTTCCAGGGGGCCATGACCGGCAGCAGCAGGGTGTCGACCGGCCGGTCCGGGACGGTGAGCGCGTCGCCGGGGTGGAAGACGGCGCCGCCGTCGACGAGGTAGCCCACGTTGGTGACGCGCGGGATGTCGGGGTGGATCACCGCGTGCAGCTCGCCGTGGACCTGGACGTCGAATCCGGCGGCGGTGAAGGCGTCGCCGTGCCCGACGGTGTGCACGCGGCCGGGGAAGGCCGCCGAGAGCTGGTCGGCGACGCTCCGCAGCGTCCAGATCTCGGCGGCCGGGTTGGCCTCGAGGGCGGCGCGCAGCCGGCCCTCGTCGAAGTGGTCCGGGTGCTCGTGGGTGACGAGCAGGACGTCGGCTCCGACGACCGCGTCCTCCTCGGTGAACATCCCCGGGTCGAGGACGAGCGTCCGCCCGTCCTTCTCCAGCCGGACACAGGCGTGGGACTTCTTGGTCAGCTTCACGCGGCCAGGTTAGCGGCCGGGTCACGCCGGGGGCGTCGTCTCCTCCCGGATGGCGCGGGCGACCGCGCGCTGCGCGGTCTCGGCGGCCGGGAGGCCGCAGTACACGGCGGTGTGGAGCACGATCTCGCGGAGCTCGTCGGGCGACAGGCCGTTGCGGAGGGCGGCCCTGGTGTGGTCGGCGAGCGCCTCGTGGTGGCCTCCGGCGATGAGCGCCGTGAGGGTGACGACGCTGCGGGTGCGCCGGTCGAGGCCCTCGCGGCCCCAGACCTCGCCCCAGGCGTACCGGGTGACGAGGTCCTGGAGGGCGCTGTCGGGGTCGTCGGCGAGGGCCTGGTCCACGTGCGCGTCGCCGAGGACCTCACGGCGCAGGCCGAGCCCCGTCTCGTACGGGTCGGGCCGCCCGGCGGCGGCGGGCTCGGCGGCCGGGGCCGCGGGGGCGGGCTCGGCGGCGGGCACCGGGACCGCGGGGAGCGGCGGCACGGTCAGGGTGCCGCTGGCCTCCTGGGCGGTGCCCGCGAAGTGCTCGATGAGCAGGTCGGTGACGGCGGCGGGCTGCTCGACGGGGGCGAGGTGCGAGGCCCCGGGGACGACGGCGAGCCGGGCGTCGGCGATGCCGGCGACCAGGGTGCGGGCCTCGGCGGGGCCGGTGACCTGGTCCTCGGAGCCGACGAGGACGAGGGCGGGGACGCCGATGCGGTCGAGCGACTCGCGGACGTCGAAGACCGCGAGGGCCTCGCAGGCGGCGACGTAGCAGGCCGGGTCCGTCGTGCGGACCATCTGGACGGCCCACTCGACGATCGCCGGCTGCGCGCCCGCGAAGAGCGGGGTGAACCACTGCTCGGGGGCGGCCCGGGCCATCGGCTCCAGACCGTTGGCCCGCACGATGACCCCGCGCTGCCGGAACTCGTCGGCGCTGCCGAACCGCGGCGAGGTGGCGACCAGGGCGAGCGAGGCGACCCGCTGGGGTGCCCGCAGCGCGAGGTCGAGGCCGACGGCGCCGCCGAGGGAGCAGCCCGCGTAGCCGAAGCGCTGGACGCCGATCGCGTCGAGGGTGGCGAGGAGCCGGTCGCCGAGTTCGGCGACGGAGGTGAAGGGCTCGGCCGGAGCACCGCCGTGCCCGGGAAGGTCGAAACGGACGACCCGCCACTCACGGGTGAGCTCGGGTATCTGCCGGTCCCACATGTGCCAGGTGGTCCCCAGAGAGGGCCCGATGACCAGGACCGGAGCGTCGTCTCGCCCGTCGACGCGGTATTGCAGGATGTTCGTCGGTGTCTCACTCACCCGCAAGACCCTCTCATCTCTCGCGGTCCCGCACACCGTCGGGTCTCATCTCACGGCTGCCGCGGGTGATCGGCCGCAGCTCGGCCCCGGATCTCCTCGCGGAGCCGGGGCCGGAGCAGGTGCCGTGGGCCGTGGGGCGTGGGGGCGTGGGTTCAGGCGGCGTTCCGGGCGGCGACGGTGCGGCGGCGCCTCCTGATCAGGACGCTCGCGGCGGCGCTGCCGAGGAGCAGCGCGCCGAGGGTGTACGGGCTGGCGCCGTCCCCCTCGTCCGCCGCGGCGGCGGCCCAGCCGAAGCCCGCTTCCACGGCGCCGTTCGGCCGGCCGGAGATCTGGTAGGTGACGGTCTGCTTGATGCGGGGCGGGCACTTGAGGGTCACGGTGTCCGTGCCGGAGACGGCGTCCAGCGGGAGCGTGAACTCGCCCACCAGGACGCCCTTCCGGTCGCCGGGCAGGAGGTGGAACTTCCCGCCCGCCACCGACTCGCCCTTGCCGTAGGTCTCGTTGCCGCAGGCGGTGGTGGTGACGGTGACGACGGTGCCGGGGGCCGCCTTCCCCGGATTGACCCAGGCGCCACCGGCGGGCGCCGCGACGGCGGAGGGTGCGGACAGGGCGAGGGCGCCCAGGACCAGGGCGAGCTGGGTACCCGTACGTGCGAGACGCATGCTTCTTCTCTCCTTCGGGGGAGCTTTCCCGGCCGGCGGAACCGCGCGGCACCTGTGCTGTGCTCCGTGCACGAGAAGATCCCCGACCGGTGGGCACCGCAACGGGAGGAACGCGAGCGGTGTCCCCCGGTCGGGTCTTGATCGCCTTTGCCGCCGATCATCGCCGCAGGTCACGGCGGGCCGTGCGGCGTTCGGGAACGACGTGCGCCCTGCGCGCGAACGGGCTAGGGTGCGCCTCCTCGATGAGCCGGTCGGCTGACGCCCGGAACCCCACCGCGGACTCGCCCCCTCCCGGAATCACGCCCCCGGGATCACGCCCCCCGGCCCAGGATCGCCGCGAGGGCCTGCCGCAACGCCGCTTCGGGGTCGGCGGACGCCCCTTCGGACCGCCACGCGACGAACCCGTCGGGGCGGACCAGCACCGCGCCGTCCGGGGTGACGCCGTGGGCCTCCGCCCAGTCCGTGTCGCTCGCGGGGGAGAGCTCCGCGTCGGGCCCGTCGCCGATCCGGTACGCGTCGAGCGGCACCGACAGCTCCTGCCCGACGCGGGTCGCCGCGGTGTGCCACCCGCCGGCGCCGTCCCCGGAACTCAGGAGCACCAGGGACCGCTCGTACAGGTCGAGGGTGGAGACCCGGGTGCCGGCGCGGTTCAGCCAGACGTGGGGTGCCCGGCTCCCGGGTTCGCCCGTCAGCCGCAGTCCGTCGGGCACGACCGGCGCCGTCCGGTCGGCGCCCAGGACGGCGCCCTGCGGATAGCGGTAGCCGAGCACCACGTTGAGGATGCCGCCCTTCCTTCCCTGGGGGCCGCCGGCTCCGGGCTCGGGGGTGTACCCGGGGTGGCTGTGCTCGACCGACCGCGCCGAAGCCCGGGCGCTCGTGGCCTCCGCCACCGGCCGGCGCTCCGCGTCGTAGGACGCGAGCAGGCCGGGGCCCGCCCAGCCGCCCAGGACGGCGGCGAGCTTCCAGGCGAGGTTGTGCGCGTCCTGGATACCGGTGTTGGAGCCGAAGGCCCCGGTGGGCGGCATCTCGTGGGCGGAGTCGCCGACGAGGAACACCCTTTCGTCCGCGTACCGTTCGGCGATCCTCTCGGCCGCGTGCCAGGGAGCTCTGCCCGTGATCTCCACGTCGAGGTCCGGCACTCCCACGGCGCGCCGGATGTGTTCCCTGCACCGCTCGTCGGTGAACTCCTCGAGCGTCTCGCCGTGTTCGGGGTGCCACGGGGCGTGGAACACCCAGCGCTCCCGGTTGTCGACCGGCAGCAGGGCTCCGTCGGCCTCCGGGTTCGTCAGGTAGCAGACGATGAAGTGCCGGTCGCCGACGACGTCCGCGAGGCCACGGGACACGAAGGTGATGCTCACGTTGTGGAACAGGTCGCCCTGACCGCTCTGCCCGATGCCGAGCCGCTCGCGGACCGGGCTGCGCGGGCCGTCCGCCGCGACGAGGTAGTCCGCGCGGATGGTGGTGTGCTCGCCGGTTTCGCGGCTCTTGACCTGCGCGGTCACTCCTTCGGCGTCCTGCTCGAAGGACATCATCTCCGTCGCGAACCGCAGGTCTCCGCCCAGCTCCCTGGCGCGCTCGAGCAGCACCGGTTCGACATCGTTCTGGCTGCACAGGCACCACCCGGCAGGGCTGAAGCGGGCGAGGCCGCCGCCGGGGTCGATCTCCTTGAACAGCCACTCGCCGGCATCGCCGACGAGGCTCGGCGTCTGCAGGACGCCGTTGTTGAGCGCCAGGACCGACGCGGCCTCCTGGACGGGCTGCGCGACCCCGGCGCTGCGGAACAGCTCCATCGTGCGCACGTTGTTGCCGCGGCCGCGCGGGTGGATCGACGTGCCCGCATGGCGCTCGACCAGTGTGTGCGGCACCCCGAGCCGCCCCAGGAACAGCGCGGTGGACAGGCCCACCAGCGAGCCGCCGACGATCAGTACGGACGTGCGGTGACCGGCTGCTTCGCCGGCCACGTCGAATCGGTTCATGGTTCGTCTCCGGCGTCACCTGCGACGCGAGTCGGGGATGGGATGCAGATTCAAGTCCTTCGGGGACGGGTCCGCGTGCCGGAGACACCCGGATGACACGCGGTTCACTCATCCGCTTTATCGGGCTCGCGCGCTGTCGGCGCTCCTGTCAACCATCGACACACGACGACCCCGGCGTTTCGGACACGCAGGTCGTTCCCACCCCCCACCGAGAAGAGAGAGGTGTGCCGGATGGCCCCCTCGGGACGTATCTCGCAATCCGTGTTCGACGGCTCCAGGCTGCGGGTGATCCTCCTGCTCGACCTGTACGAAGGAGCTCAGCAGCAGTTCCTCGACGCGTACGAACTCATGCGCAAGCAGGTCGCCTCCGTTCCCGGTCACATCAGTGACCAGCTCTGCCAGTCCATCGAGAACCCCTCGCAGTGGCTCATCACCAGCGAGTGGGAGAGCGCGCCGCCGTTCCTCGCGTGGGTGAACAGCGAGGAGCACGTCGAAACCGTCAAGCCGATGCACAGCTGCGTCCGGGACACCCGTTCGATGCGCTACAGCATCCTCCGGGAGACCACTCCGGGTCAGCCGGCCTCGCGGGCCGCGGCGTCGGCGGGCGTGCAGGTGGAGGCCCGCGTGGGCGACGGTGTGGCACGCCACGCCCTCACCTTCACCGTCAAGCCGGGCTCCGAGTCGAAGGTGGCGGAGATCCTGGCCGGGTACGAGCCGCCCCGCGCCCAGGTCGACGAGACCACACGGCTGCGCCGTACCTCCCTCTTCATGCACGGCAACCGCGTCGTCCGTGCCGTGGAGGTGGAGGGCGACCTCCTCGCGGCCCTGCGGCACGTCGCCCGGCAGCCCGAGGTACGGGCGGTCGAGGAGGCCATCAACCCGTACCTGGAGCAGGACCGGGACCTGACCGACCCCGAGTCGGCACGGGTGTTCTTCACCCGGGCCGCGCTCCCCGCCGTCCACCACGTGGTGTCCGGCCGGCCGGCACCGGCCGACCTGCGGCGGCACGCGCTGTACTACCCGGCCAAGGAGGGCGGCGGGATGGAACTGGCCCGGCTGCTCGCCCAGCAGGACCGGGCCGCGGCGGACGCCCCGGACAGCCCGGTGTACGGCAGCACCGTGTTCCAGCGCGACGACATCGTGGTGCGCCTCGTCGACATCACGGGCGACCTCGACCTCGACCCCGTCGCCTCCCTCGGGCTCAAGGGCGCCGGGAAGGCCGCGGAGCTGGAACGCCTCCTCGACGGCCCCGCGATCGGCGTCGAGGGCTCCCTGAAGACGGAGCGCAACATCAACCGGCTCCTGTCGCACGCCGACATGCTGCCCGTCACCGACCGCACGGCGGATTCCTGACGGCCCGTCGCGGCCCCCGCCGGCGTCGCTCCCCCACACGTCACTGCCATGACCGGAGGTATCAACCATGCTCAAGCAGCGTCCACGCATCGTGAACCTGAGCGAGACGGAGCCCAACCGCAGGCGCGGAGGTGACCTGCGGGCCATGCTCACGCCGGCCACGGTGGGTTCCACCAGCGGCTTCATGGGCCTGGCCATCGTTCAGCCGGGCGAGCGCATCGGCGAGCACTACCACCCGTACTCCGAGGAGTTCGTGTACGTCGTCTCGGGCGAGCTGGAAGTGGACCTGGACGGCGACACGTACGCGCTCCGGTCCGATCAGGGGCTCCTGATCCCGATCGACGTGCGGCACCGCTTCCGCAACGTCAGCGACGTGGAGGCCCGCATGGTCTTCCACCTGGGCCCGCTCGCCCCCCGGCCGAGCCTCGGCCACGTCGACACCGAGGTCACCGACGAGGCCGAGCTCGCCGCCGCGGGCCCCCACCTGACCGTGCACGACCCGGGACAGGTGTCCGAGCGAAGCGGGGCCATCGAGTGAACCGGCGCGTGGCCGTCACCGGCATCGGTGTGGTCGCTCCGGGCGGTACCGGAGCCAAGGCGTTCTGGGACCTCCTCGCCGCCGGCCGAACCGCGACCCGCGGCATCACCCTGTTCGACCCGGCCGGGCTGCGCTCCCGCATAGCCGCCGAGTGCGACTTCGACCCGGCGGAGCACGGACTGGACCCGGAGCTGAGCCGCCACGCCGACCGGTACATCCAGTTCGCCGTCGTCGCCGCCGGGGAAGCCGTCCGTGACGCCGGGCTCGACACCGAAGCCGAGGACCCCTGGCGCGTCGCCGTCTCCCTGGGCAGCGCCGTCGGCGGCACCACCCGGCTCGAACACGACTACGTCCTGGTCAGCGCGGGCGGCGCGCGGTGGGACGTGGACCACCGCGCGGCCGACCCCAAGCTGCACATGGCGTTCTCCCCGAGCACGCTCGCCTCCGTCGTGGCCGAACAGTTCGGCGCCCGCGGCCCGGTGCAGACCGTCTCCACCGGATGCACCTCCGGCCTCGACGCCGTCGGCTACGCCTTCCACACCATCGAGGAAGGCCGCGCGGACGTCTGCATCGCCGGGGCGTCGGACTCCCCGATCTCCCCGATCACCATGGCCTGCTTCGACGCGATCAAGGCCACGTCGCCCGACAACGACGACCCGGAGCACGCCTCCCGGCCCTTCGACAACAACCGCAACGGCTTCGTCATGGGCGAAGGCGCGGCCGTCCTCGTCCTGGAGGAGTACGAGCACGCCAGGGCCCGCGGTGCGCACATCTACTGCGAGATCGGCGGCTACGCCACCTTCGGCAACGCGTACCACATGACCGGTCTGACCGGTGAGGGGCTGGAGATGTCCCGGGCGATCGACTCCACGCTCGACCGGGCCCGGCTCGACCCCACGGCGATCGACTACGTCAACGCGCACGGCTCGGGCACCCGGCAGAACGACCGGCACGAGACCGCCGCCGTGAAGCGGTCCCTGGGCGCGCACGCCTACGACACGCCCATGAGCTCCATCAAATCCATGGTGGGGCACTCGCTCGGCGCGATCGGCGCGATCGAGGTGGCCGCCTGCGTCCTCGCGCTGAAGCACCAGGTGGTCCCTCCGACGGCGAACTACGAGACCCCCGACCCCGAGTGCGACCTGGACTACGTACCGCGCACCGCCCGCCCCCGGAAGCTCCGGAACGTGCTCTCCGTGGGCAGCGGATTCGGCGGCTTCCAGTCCGCGGTGCTCCTGACGGGGCCAGGTGGGAGGACACGATGAGCAGTGAGCGCCCACGGCGCGCGGTCGTCACCGGCATCGGTGTGATCGCCCCCAACGGATTGCGCGCCGACGCGTACTGGAAGTCCGTCCGGGAAGGGCTCGGTGCCCTGGACCGGATCACCCGCGAGGGCTGCGAGGACATGCCGCTCAAGGTCGCGGGCGAGGTCCGGGGCTTCGACGCCGCCGCTCTGATCGAGGAGCGGTTCCTCGTCCAGACCGACCGGTTCAGTCACTACGCCATGGCCGCGGCCCAACTCGCCCTCGACGACGCCGGCCTCGCCCACGACGACCCGGAGGAGCCCTTCTCGATCGGCGTGGTCACCGCTGCCGGTTCGGGCGGCGGCGAGTTCGGCCAGCGGGAGCTCCAGAAGCTGTGGGGCCAGGGATCCAAGTTCGTCGGCCCGTACCAGTCCATCGCCTGGTTCTACGCCGCGAGCACCGGCCAGATCTCCATCCGGAGCGGGTTCAAGGGGCCGTGCGGAGTCGTCGCGAGCGACGAGGCGGGCGGCCTGGACGGCATCGCCCACGCCGCTCGGGCCGTCCGACGCGGCACGGGCGCGGTGGTCGTCGGCGCCGCCGAGGCGCCCCTCGCCCCGTACTCGATGGTGTGCCAGCTCGGCTACCCGGAGCTCAGCACCGTCGAGGACCCGGACCGCGCCTACCGGCCGTTCACCACCGGGGCCTGCGGCTTCGTCCCGGCGGAGGGCGGCGCGATGCTCGTCGTGGAGGACGAGTCCCGTGCCCGCGACCGCGGAGCGGCCGTCCGGGCCGTCGTGGCCGGCCACGGCGCCACCTTCACCGGCGCCTCTCGATGGGAGGAGTCCCGGGAGGGGCTCGCCCGCGCCGTCCGCGTCGCCCTCGACGAGGCCGCGTGCGCCCCGGAGGAGATCGACGTCGTCTTCGCCGACGCCCTGGGCGTACCGGAAGCGGACCGTGCCGAGGCGCTGGCGATCGCCGACGTCCTCGGGGCACACGCCACCCGCGTACCCGTCACGGCGCCCAAGACGGGCATCGGCCGCGCCTACTGCGGTGCGCCCGTCCTGGACACCGCCGCCGCGGTCTTCGCGATGGAGCACGGCCTGGTGCCCCCCACCCCCAACGTGTTCGACATCTGCCACGACCTCGATCTGGTGATGTCCCGCGCTCGCCCCGCCGAGCTGCGCACGGCCCTCGTCCTCAGCCGGGGACTCATGGGATCCAACGCGGCGCTGGTCGTGCGCCGCGGCGACGACTCCGCCCGGTAGGACCGGGCGGGAAGGAGAGCACAGATGATCACCACCGCACTGACCTTCGACGAACTCGCCGCGCTGATGAAGCAGGCGGCCGGCGTCACCGTCGACGCCCGGGACCTGGAGAAGGCGCCGGACGCGCCGTTCACCACCCTCGGCCTCGACTCGCTCGGCCTGCTCGGGATCGTCGGCGAAGTGGAGAACCGGTACGGCGTGGCGCTGCCCACCGACGCCGAGCGCTGCAAGACGCCCGCCGAGTTCGTCGGCCTGGTCAACAGCGCCCTCCAGACGGGAGCCTGACGTGTCCGGTCACACCGACAACAGCATCACCATCGACGCCCCGCTCGACCTCGTCTGGGACATCACCAACGACATCGAGAACTGGCCCGATCTCTTCAGCGAATACGCCTCCCTGGAGGTGCTCTCCCGCGAGGGCGACTCGACGACCTTCCGCCTGACCATGCACCCGGACGACAACGGCAAGGTCTGGAGCTGGGTGTCGGAGCGCACCATGGACCGCCGCGGGCGGACCGTCCGTGCCCGCCGCGTCGAGACCGGTCCGTTCGACCACATGAACATCCGGTGGGAGTACGAGCAGACGCCGGCCGGGGTCCACATGCGCTGGGTGCAGGACTTCGCGATGAAGCCCGACGCTCCGGTCGACGACGACTGGATGACCGACAACATCAACCGCAACTCCCGCACGCAGATGGCCCTCATCCGGGACCGGATCGAGCAGGTCGCCCGCGACCGCCGGGGCGCCTCGGTCCTGCCGGGCTGACCGCACACGGCCGCACACGGACGCGCACACACACTCCCGCACACCCCGCACTCCCGCACTCCCAGGAAGGAAGGTCCATGCACCACGCTCTGATCGTCGCCCGCATGGCGCCCGGTTCGGCGCCGTCCATCGCCGACGTGTTCGCCGCCTCCGACCGTGGCGAACTCCCCCATCTGGTCGGCGTCACCCGGCGTCGCCTGTTCCAGTTCGGCGACGTGTACCTGCACCTCATCGAGTCGGAGCAGGACCCGGCGCCGGCCATCGCGAAGCTGACCGGACACCCCGAGTTCCGGGACGCGAGCGAGAAGCTGTCGGCGTTCGTCAGCGCGTACGACCCGGAGACATGGCGGAGCCCCAAGGACGCCATGGCGCAGTGCTTCTACAGCTGGGAGCGGGACGCGGGTCCCTGATCTCCCGAGAGCAGACCCGAGGCCGCCCGCCCCGCGATCGACGCGGAGCGGGCGGCCTCGGGTTTCCCTCCTGCGCCCCCGTCAGACGGGAACGGTGCACTCGAACGCGTGGAGGTACGCGTTGACCGGCCGGATCTCGCCGATGACGAGACCCGCGTCCGTCAGCCGGTCGACCATGCTCTGCCGGGTGTGCTTCGCACCGCCGACGTTGAGGAGCAGCAGCAGGTCCATGGCCGTCGTGAACCGCATCGAGGGCGTGTCGTCCACGAGGTTCTCGATCACGACGACCCGGGCGCCGGGCCGCGCCGCCTCGCGGACGTTGGCGAGCGCCCTGCGGGTGCTGTCGTCGTCCCACTCCAGGATGTTCTTGATGATGTACACATCCGCCTGGACCGGGATGTCCTCACGGCAGTCGCCGGCCACGACACGGACCCGGGAGCTCAGCGCGCCGCTGTCCCGCAGGCGCGGGTCGGCGTTCTCCACCACGCCGGGAAGGTCGAGCAGCGTGCCGTGCAGGGTGGGGTGCCGCTCCAGCAGACTCGCCAGGACGTGCCCCTGACCGCCTCCGATGTCCGCGACGGAGGAGGCCCCCCGCAGATCGATCAGGTCGGCGACGTCCCGGGCGGACTGCCGGCTCGACGTGGTCATGGCCCGGTTGAACACGTACGCGGACTCGGGCGCCTCCTCGTTGAGGTACGTGAAGAACTCCTTCTCGTACACGTCCTCGAAGGCGTTGCGGCCGGAGCGCACCGCTTCGTCGAGCTTCGGCCACACGTTCCACGTCCACGGCTCCGTGCACCACAGGGCGATGTACCGCAGGCTGTGCGGGTCGTCCTCGCGCAGCAGTCGGGACATCTCCGTGTGGGCGAACGTGCCGTCGGGGTTCTCCGTGAAGACGCCCTGGCAGGACAGTGCGCGCAGCAGGCGCCGCAGTGTCCGCGGCTCGGTCCGTACCGCGGCGGCCAGGTCCTCCACGGTCATGGGCGTGTCGTCGAGGGCGTCCGCCACGCCGAGGCGGACGGCCGCGCGTACGGCGGCGGCGCATGCCGCCCCGAACACGAGCTCCCTGAGCCGCATGGGCGGCGGCGGAACCGGATCGACAGTCGGGGGAACCGGATCAACAGTCGTCATCTGTCGCCTTCTCTGTGCTGTGGCTGTGGTGCCGTGGGTGGGAGAGCGGAGCCGGACGTCAGCACATGCCCGCGGGCTCCGAGACCCCGCAGGTGTTGCCGCGGAAGGTGTTGCCCTTGCCGGTGTCCCGGTTGGCGAGGTCGGCCGAGCCGTTGCGGAGGACGACGTTGTCGCGGATCTCGTTGCGCTCGTTGAGGGCGCCCACGAAGCTCTTGAAGAGCACGATGCCGCCCGACAGCGGCGAGGCGCCGACGTTGTCCACGATCCTGTTCTCCGCCACCAGCGTCTCCTCGGCGCCGGTGAGGACGATTCCCGAGCCCTGGAGGAAGGGCAGCCGGGGGGTCTTGGGGCAGTGCTTGTTGTTGTCGTGGACGTTGTTCCGGCGCAGGGTCATCGCCCCGGCGCGCGGCGTGGACTCGTCGCCCACCACGAACACGGCGGCGCAGTTCCCGGTCGCCTCGTTGCGCTCGACGGTCAGGTTCCGCAGGCGTCGCACGGTGACGCCGATCCGGTTTCCGGACAGGCGGTTGTGGCTGATCACCGTCCCCCGGGCGTCGACGGCGCCCGCCTCCGTGTCGGTGGTGTTGGAGACGAACAGTCCGGCGTCGGCGTTGTCCCGGGCGACGTTGTGCGTCAGGACGCTGCGTACGGACCGCTCCAGGGCGATGCCCCAGTTGCCGTTCTTCTCGGCGGTGACCCGCTGGATCTTCAACCGGTCGGTCCGCGATGCCCACAGGCCGTTCTTGGTGAAGCCCTGGAGCGTCAGCGAGCGCACGGTGACGCCCTCGACGGGCCGGTCGGCCGTGCCGGTGACACAGACGCCGTGGCCGGCCTTGGCACAGGTGTCGTCGGCGGCGGCCGTGCCGGGCACGAGGACGGTGGAGAAGACGGTCGAGCCCCGCAGGGTCAGGTTCGGCGTCGTGATGCGGACGCTCTCACGGTAGGTGCCGGGCGAGAGGACGACCGTGTCTCCGGGCTTCGCGGCGTCCACCGCTTTCTGGATCGATTCGCCGGGCTTGACCCGGTGCACCGTCCGGTGGTCGGCCGTCGGAGCGGCGGCCCCCATCCCCGAGACCGCGAGGGTCACGGTGCATGCCAGGTAGGCGATCTGTCGTTTGGTCATGCGGCGAAGCTATGAGCGGGCCTGCGGCCCCGCCACCGCTGCTCCTCCAGGCGGACCTAGGCATACCTCCCTGCGGTCCACACGATGGGCGTGGCGCGCGGGTCCCGGGGGGAATCGCCGCTTCGCCGTGGAGCATGGGGCCCGCCGGGGGCGCCTCCTCGGTGCGGCGGGCAGGGAAGGGGTTCGGATGCGCAAGTGGTGGCCCTTGGCGGCGATCTGTCTGGGCACCTTCATGCTGCTGGTGGACGTCACGATCGTGACCGTGGCGCTGCCCGCCATGGCCGCGGACCTCGGCACCACGCTCTCCGACGTGGAGTGGGTGGTCGACGCGTACGCCCTGGCCCTGGCGTCGCTGCTGCTCGGCGTCGGTTCCCTCGCCGACCGGATCGGCCGCAGGAAGGTGTACCTCGTCGGGCTGGTCGTCTTCACCGCGGCGTCGGTGGCGTGCGCGGTCGCCCCGGACGCGGGTGTGCTGATCGGCGCCCGGGCGGTGCAGGGAGTGGGCGCCGCCGGGATGTTCGGTACGACGATCGCCCTGCTCGGCATGCACTACAGCGGCCGGGACCGGGGGGTGGCCTTCGCCGTGTGGGGCGCCACCAACTCGGTCGCCGCGGCGGCCGGGCCGGTGGTCGGCGGACTCCTCACCCAGTACCTGGACTGGCGGTGGATCTTCTTCGTCAACCTGCCGGTCTGCCTGGCCGCCGTCGTGCTGACGCTGCGCTCGGTGCGAGAGGCCAAGGGCCGGGGCCAGGGCCGGCAGCGTGCGGACGTCCTCGGCATGGTCACGTTCACGGTGGCGAGCGCGGCCCTGACGTTCGGGCTGATCCGAGCCCACTCCGACGGCTGGACGGCCTCCTCCACGCTCGGCCTGTTCGCGGTGGCGGCCGCCGCCCTCGCCCTCTTCCTCGTGGTCGAGACGCGGCACGAGGACCCCGTCCTCGACCTGTCGCTGTTCCGCAGGCCGTCGTTCTCCGGCATCATGATCAGCGCCCTGTTCCTGCAAGGCGCCGCGTTCGCCTCCCTGCTGTTCGAGTCGCTGTGGATGCAGTCCGTACTGGGGTACGAGCCCGTCGAAGCCGGTCTGTACATCCTGCCCATGTGCGCCGCCGCGTTCCTCGCCTCGGCGCTCGCGGGCCGCTTCGGTCCCTGGCCGCCCCGGGCGACCATCGGCGGGGGGCTGGCGCTCATCGCCCTGGGTTCCGCGATGCAGGCCACCCTCGACGCGGGGTCCACGGGAAGCAGCCTGGTGGCGGGCCTCCTCGTCGCCGGACTGGGGGTCGGGCTCGTGACGCCGAGTCTGCCGGCGGCGGCCCTGGCCACGGTGCCGCCGGAGCGCGGAGGCATGGTGGGCGGTGCGGTCAACACGTTCCGCCAGTTGGGCTTCGCCCTGGGGATCGCCGTGTTCGGCGTGATCTTCCAGTCGCGGATCGAGCGGGTGCTGACGGCCGACGGCAGTGTCCCGGACCCGCACGGGGCGGCCGTCGCCCTGAGCGGCGGACAGGCCCGGGCGGTCCTCGCCGCCTGGCCGGAGGGCGAGCGCGCCGAGCCGGCACATCTGGTCCGCGAGGCGTTCGCGTCCGGCCTGAACGGGGTACTGGTCGTGGCGGCGGCGCTGGGAGCGGTGGCCTCCCTGATCGTCGTCGCGACCGTACGCGTCCCGGCGAGCGGCACCGAACGGCCGACGCCGGAATCGGGCCCGACCCCGCACGACCAGGAACCGCGAGCGGACGCCGCCCTGTAGCGGCGGGTCAGGGGCTGGTGGCGGAGACCGCGTAGACGCGGGGGAACGCCGGGTCCGTGAGGTCGACCGTGATGTCGGTGGTCGGGCGCGGTTCCTCCCGTTTGACCGTGGTGCCCGCCCAGGCCATGCCGTCGGCGAAGGCCCAGCCGGCGATCTCGGCGTCGCGGTCGCCGACGGTGATCCGGCCGGGGGTGAGCTGCGCCCGGGCGGTGCCGGAGTCGGCGAGGAAGGCGTCGAGGCCGTAGGCGTCCGTCGTGAACTGGACGTAGAGCCTGCTGGTCTTCCAGTTGCTGGTCTCGTAGTACGCGACGTCCCAGGCTCCGGCGGGGATCGGGACCTCGAAGACCCGGCGCTTCATCTTGGAGGGCGGGTTCGTCTGGAGGCCTGCCGCGGAGGACTCGCGTTCCTTGTCGCGGCCGCTGTCGCGGCTCTGGCCGGCGGAGACCAGGAGGTAGCCGGCCGGGATGCCGACGAGCAGCACGATGATGACGGCCGTGAGCCAGCGGCGGCGGATCATGTGCCGCCGCTCCTCCGGCAGCTTTCCGTGCGGCGAGTGCGGCGAGTGGGGCGGTGGGGACGGGTGGGGCAAGGTCATGAAGAAGGGTCCTCGGGGGGGCGGGCGGTCCGGCCCGAGGTCCCGCTGCGCAGGGCCTGGGCGTAGCGCTCGTACCGTTCGTACCGCTCGACACGGCGCCGGTTGGCGCGGCGGAAGCGGCGGGCGACGAGCCGGGCGAGGTCGGCGGCGCCGACCATCCCGGCCTCGGGGCCGAGCTGGGCGCGGACGATGCGGGCCTCGGGGCGGTAGCCGCGGCCGGTGAGGTGGCGGCGGAAGGCGTCGCGGGCGGGGCCGATGAGGAGGTCGTCGGCGGCGGAGACGCCCCCGCCGATGACGAAGCAGGAGGGGTCGAGGGCGGCGGCGAGGTTGGCGATGCCGACGCCGAGCCACTGGCCGATGTCCTGGAGCAGTTCGATGCTCATGGCGTCGCCCTCGCGGGCGAGCTCGGTGATGAGCGGTCCGGTGATGTCGGAGACGTTGCCCTTGACCCGCTCGATGATCTCGTACGCCACCGGGGAGTCGGCGGCGGCCAGCTCGCGGGCCTCGCGGACGAGGGCGTTGCCCGAGCTGTACTGCTCCCAGCAGCCGCGGTTGCCGCAGGGGCAGCGGTGGCCGCCGGGCACGACCTGCATGTGCCCGAACTCGCCGGCGACGCCGTACTTGCCGCGCTTGACCTGGCCGTCCTCCAGGATCGCGCCGCCGATGCCCGTACCGAGGGTGATCATGACGAGGTGGTCCTCGCCGCGGCCCGCGCCGAAGCGCCACTCGGCCCAGGCGGCGGTGTTGGCGTCGTTGTCGACCATGACGGGGACGGCGAGGCGGCCCTGGAGGGCGTCCCGGAGGGGTTCGTTGCGCCAGGCGAGGTGCGGGGCGAAGAGGACCCTGGCCCGGTCGGCGTCGACCCAGCCGGCCGCGCCGATGCCGACGGCGTGCACGTCGTGCCGGTCGGCGAGGTCGAGGACGAGCTCGACGATGGTGTCCTCGACGACCTTGGGGCTCTTCGACTTGTCCGGGGTCTCGGTGCGGAGCTTCTCCAGGATGTTGCCGTCCGCGTCGACGACCCCGGCCATCACCTTCGTACCGCCGATGTCGATGCCGACGGTCGGCACGCGGGGTGCCGTCAGGTGGGAGCGCCGCTCCCGGGTCCCGACGGTCCGCAGCACGGTGCCCCGGGCGGAGCCCCGGTGGGTGAGGTCGCGGTAGGTACTCATCGGTTCCGATTCTGCCAGGTGGCGTGTGAAGCGGCCGTTACGTGGCGGACGGGCGTTCCAGTTCGTGGCGGAGGTCCTCCAGCTCGGTGCCGCCGGCCATCTGGCGGGTCAACTCGTCGAGGGAGATGGAGTCCTTGGTGTGGCTGCCGGCCATCACGCCCCGCTTGAGCAGGACGAAGCGGTCGCCGACGAGGTAGGCGTGGTGGGGGTTGTGGGTGATGAGGACCACGCCGAGGCCCTGGTCACGGGCGGCGGCCACGTACTTCAGGACGACCCCGGACTGCTTGACGCCGAGCGCGGCGGTCGGCTCGTCGAGGACGAGGACCTTGGCACCGAAGTGGACGGCGCGGGCGATGGCCACGCACTGGCGCTCGCCGCCCGAGAGGGTGCCGATGGGCTGGTCGACGTCGCGCAGGTCGATGCCCATGCGGAGCAGCGCCTCGCGGGTGGTGGTCCGCATGAGGTCGACGTCGAGCCGCTTGAAGGGGCCGGAGCCCTTGGTGGGCTCGGAGCCGAGGAAGAAGTTCCGCCAGACCGGCATGAGCGGGACGACGGCGAGGTCCTGGTAGACGGTGGCGATGCCCCGGTCGAGGGCGTCGCGCGGGTTGGCGAGGGTGACCTCCTCGCCCTCGATGCGGAAGACGCCGGCGTCGTGCCGGTGGAGCCCGGCGACGATCTTGATGAGGGTGGACTTGCCCGCGCCGTTGTCGCCGAGGACGCAGGTGATCTCGCCCGCGTCCACCCGCAGGGAGACCCCTTCGAGGGCGCGGATGTTGCCGTAGTACTTGCTGACGTCGTCGAGCTCGACCAGCGCGGTGGTTTCCGTCGTCACTTGGTGGCCTCCACGCGCTTGCGGATCCAGGCGTTCAGCAGGGTCGCCAGGAGGAGCATCGCTCCCAGGAAGAACTTGAACCAGTCCGGGTTCCACTCGGCGTAGACGATGCCCTTGCTGGTCATGCCGAAGATGAGGGCGCCGACCGCCGAGCCGATGGCGGAGCCGTAGCCGCCGGTGATCAGGCAGCCGCCGATGACGGCCGCGATGATGTAGATCAGTTCGTTGCCGACGCCTTCGCCCGACTGGACGACGTCGAAGGAGAAGAGCAGGTGCTGGCCGGCGATCCAGGCGCAGAAGGCCACGCCCATGTAGAGGCCGATCTTCGTGCGGTAGACCGGGACGCCGACCGCGCGGGCGGCGTCGGCGCCGCCGCCGACGGCGAAGATCCAGTTGCCGAAGCGGGTGCGCAGCAGGATCCAGGTGGCGAGGGCGACGAGACCGAGCCACCACAGGATGGTGACCTTGAGTTCGACGCCGCCGATGGTCACCTGGGAGGCGAAGAGCTTCCGGGCGGAGGGGAAGCCCTCCATGTCGGCGATGGTCTTGGTGGAGACGGTGCCGCTGATCAGCTTGGTCAGGCCGAGGTTCAGGCCGGTCAGCATGAGGAAGGTGCCGAGCGTGATGATGAAGCTGGGCAGCTTGGTGCGGGTCAGCATGAAGCCGTTGAAGACGCCGATCGCGAGGGTGGCGAGCAGCGAGACGCCGACGCCGACCCAGACGTTCGCCGTCAGCTGGTAGCTGACCATCGAGGAGATGAGCGCGGAGCTCGTGACCATGACGCCGGCGGAGAGGTCGAACTCGCCGCCGATCATCAGCAGCGCGACGGGGACCGCCATGATGCCGATGGTGGAGGCCGCGTACAGCACGGTGCCGAGGCTGGCGGCGCGCAGGAAGCTGTCGGCGGCGACGGAGAAGAAGACGAAGACGGCGATCGCGCCGACGACCGAGCCGAGCTCGGGGCGGGCGAGGAGCTTCTTCAGCGGGCTGGTGCGCAGGAGCCGTTCGTCGACGTGGTCGATGCCGTCGGACGGCGGTGCGGTGGAACTCATCGGGTACCCCGCTCCGCGTACTGCTTGAGCGCGCCCGCCTGGTCCTTGGTGATGATCTGGGGGCCGGTGAGCACGGGCTTGCCACCGCCGAGGACGTCGGCGTTGTAGCGGTACAGCCAGAGCAGGTCGACGGCCTCGTACCCCTGGAGGTAGGGCTGCTGGTCGACGGCGAAGCCGAGCGTGCCGGCCTGGAGGGCGGTCGCGACCTTGGCGTTGAGGTCGAAGGTGTCGATCTCGGCCGTGCTGCCCGCGCTCTTCGCTGCCTGGACGGCGGTGTCCGCGAAGGGGGCGCCGAGGGTGACGACGGCGTCGATGGCCTTGTCGGACTGGAGCTTGGCCTCGATGGAGGCCTTGACGTCGGGCATGTTGGTGCCGTCGACGTAGAGGTTCACGAGCTCGCCGCCGAAGGTCTTCTTCGCTCCGGCGCAGCGCTGCTCGTGGCCGATGTTGCCCTGCTCGTGCAGGACGCAGAGGGCCTTCTTCTTGCCGCGCTTGTCGAGTTCGTCGCCGACGGCCTCGCCGGCGACGGTCTCGTCCTGGCCGATGTGGGTGAGGGCGCCGTAGGCCTTGGACTGGGCGGCGCCGGAGTTCACGGTGATCACCGGGATGCCGGCCTTGACGGCCTTCTCGACGGCGGCCTTCATCGCGTCGGGCTTGGCGAGGGTGACGATGAGGCCGTCGACGCCCTTGGCGACGTACGAGTCGATGAGCTGGGCCTGCTGCTGGGCCTCGTCGCTGTGGGCGTAGAGGAAGTTGATGTTGTCCTTGACGGCGGCCTGCTTGGCGCCGTTCTGGACGATGTCCCAGAAGGTGTCGCCGTCACCGGAGTGGGTCACCATGGCGAAGGTCCAGCGGGGGGTGTCGACGGCCGCCCTGCCCTGGGCCGCCGCGGCCTTGCGGGCGTCCTCCGCCCGCTTTCCGCCGGTGCTGCTGCACCCCGCGAGCGCCCCTGTGAGCGCGAGCGCGAGCACGGCGCCGATGACGGCCCGTACCCCTCCTGTCCGAAGCCTGGTCACGAGGCCGTGCCCTCCTTTGTGTCCTTCTGCGTGCATTGCAGTATCGGTCATGCGGGTCGTGGCACTTGTCAGCGGGGCCTGTGTGGTCAGGGGCGGACCATCAGCTGGAGCTCGAAGGAGTAGCGCGCGGCCCGGTAGACGTGCGAGCCGTACTCGACGGCGCGGCCCGTGTCGTCGTAGGTGGTGCGCTCCATGGTGAGCAGCGGGGCACCCTCCCGCTCGTCGAGGAGCGCGGCCTCCTCCGGGGTCGCGGCGCGGGCGCCGATGGACTGGCGGGCGCTGTGCAGGGTGAGCGCGGCGGAGCGGAGCATCCGGTAGAGGCCGGTGGTCTCCAGGCGCTCCGTGTCGGGCTCCTCCGGTGCGAGGAGCCCGGCGGGCAGGTGGTTGCGCAGGTACGCCATGGGCTCGCCGTACGCGGTCCGCAGCCGCTCCAGGTAGTGGACGTCGCTGCCCTCCGGTACGCCGAGGGCGGCCGCGACCGGTGCGGTGGCGGGTTCGAGCCGGTTGGTGAGGACCCGGGTGGCGGGGCGGCGGCCGGCGGCCTCCAGGTCGTCGTAGAGGCTGCTGAGCTCCAGCGGGCGCCGGACCCTGCTGTGCACGACCTGGGTGCCGACGCCGCGGCGGCGCACCAGGAGGCCCTTGTCGACGAGGGACTGGATGGCCTGGCGGACGGTGGGCCGGGAGAGGCCGAGGCGGGTGGCGAGCTCGATCTCGTTGCCGAGGAGGGTGCCGGGCGGCAGCGTCCCGTTCTCCACCGCGCTCTCCAGCTGTCGGGCCAGCTGGAAGTAGAGCGGGACCGGGCTGGTGCGGTCCACGGAGAGCGGAGGCAGGGGGGAGCCGGACTGCTTGGACACGGGGGGAGCGTAACCGGGCGCGCCGATGACCGGAAGCCGACGGCGGGGAGCGGATGACAGGACGTCGTGACGTCCGGATGTCCTGACAAATCCTTGACACGGGGGGCGTACCGCTCCACGGTGGGGCCATGCGCATCGGACTCATCGGTACGGGACGGATCGGGAGCTTCCACGCGGGGGTGCTGGCCCGCCACCCGGAGGTCGAGTCGCTGGTCGTGGCGGACGCGGACGCGACACGGGCGGCCGGGGTCGCGGGGGCGCTCGGGGCGGAGGCGGCGCCCGACGTGGCGGCGCTGCTCGGGCACGCCCTGGACGCGGTGGTGATCGCCTCGGCGACGGCCGCGCACGCGGAGCTGATCGCGCGGGCCGCCGGAGCGGGTCTGCCGGTCTTCTGCGAGAAGCCGATCGCGCTGGACGTGCCCGGCACGCGGGCGGCGCTGCGGGCCGTGGCGGAGGCGGGCACCGAGCTCCAGCTGGGGTTCATGCGCCGCTTCGACACGGGGTACCGGGCGGCGCGCGAGGCGGTGCGGTCGGGGCGGCTCGGCCGGCTGCACACCGTACGGGCGGCGACGTCCGACCCGGAGCCGCCGCCCGCCGCGTACCTGCCGCTCTCCGGCGGGCTCTTCAAGGACTGTCTGGTGCACGACTTCGACATCGTGCGGTGGGTGACCGGCCGGGAGGTCGTGGAGGCGTACGCGACGGGCTCGGACGCGGGTCCCGCGATGTTCCGGGAGGCGGGGGACGTGGACACGGCCGCCGCGCTCCTCACCCTGGACGACGGCACCCTGGTGACGGTGACGGGGACCCGGTGCAACGGCGCCGGGTACGACGTACGGATGGAGCTGGCGGGCGAGCGGGACCAGATCGCGGTGGGGCTCGACGACCGGACGCCGCTCGCCTCGGTGGAGCCGCAGGGGCCGCCGGCGCCGGGGAAGCCCTGGCAGGGCTTCCTTGAGCGCTTCGCCCCCGCGTACGAGGCGGAGCTCGACGCCTTCGTCCGGCTGGTGCGCGGCGAGGCGGCCAATCCGTGCGACGGCGTAGAGGCCCTGGCGGCGCTCCGGATCGCCGAGGCGTGCGAGCTCTCGCGCCGGGAGCGGCGCCCGGTGCGGGTGGACGCCTCCTAGGGAGTGTCGGGGCGGCGTCCGGTGCGGGTGGACGCCGCGTAGACGGTGTCGGGGCGGTGTCCCCTCACCACCGGACCGGGAGGTGGCGGACCCCGCGGATCAGGAGGCCGGGCACCCACTCCCAGGGGTCGCCCTCGGGGTCGAGTTCGAGCCGGGGGAAGCGGTCCAGGAGGGTGCGGAGGGCGATCCTGCCCTCCAGGCGGGCGAGCGGGGCGCCCAGGCAGTAGTGGATGCCGTGGCCGAAGGCGAGGTGGCCGCGGGTGTCGCGGCGGATGTCGAAGCGGTCGGGGTCGGGGAAGCGGGCCGGGTCGCGGTCGAGCGCGCCGATCCCCACGAGGACGCTCGCGCCCGCCGGGATCTCGGTGCCGCCGAGGGTGACGGCCTCCCGGGTGAAGCGGAAGGTGCTGGTCTCGACCGGCCCGTCGTACCGCAGGGACTCCTCGATCGCCCCGTCGAGGAGGCCGGGGTCGGCGCGCAGGGCGGCGAGCTCCTCGGGGTGGGTGAGCAGGTTGCGGACGGTGTTGGCGATGAGGTTGACGGTGGTCTCGTGGCCGGCGATGAGCAGCAGGTAGGCCATGGCGCGGAGTTCGGGACCGGAGAGCCGGTCGCCGTCCTCGTCGCGGGCGGCGAGGAGGCCGGAGAGCAGGTCGTCGGCGGGGCCCGCGGCGCGCTTGTCCTCGATGAGTCGGTCGAGGTAGCCGCCGAAGCCCGCCAGGGCGCCGAGGAGGCCCTGCTCGTCCGCGGGGGCGACGAGCTCGTTCGACCAGTGGCGGAAGGTGTCGCGGTCCTCGGCGGGGACGCCGAGGAGTTCGCAGATGACGGTGATCGGCACGGGGAAGGCGTAGGCGTCGACGAGGTCCGCGCGGCCGGCCGGTTCCATCGCGTCGGCGAGTTCCTGGGTGAGCCGCTCGATGCGGGGGCGCAGGTTCTCGACGCGGCGGCCGGTGAACACGCCCGCGACCAGGCGGCGGAGCCGGGTGTGGTCGGGGGCGTCCGCCCCGAGGAGGTGGACGCCGATGACGTCCTCTTCCGGCGGGCGTACGCCGATGACGGACGGGGACTTGGCGAGGCGCGGGTCGGCGAGCGCGGCGCGCCCCTCCTCGTGGCCGACGACCAGCCAGAACTGGAAGCCGTCGGGCATGCGGACCTCGTGCACGGGTCCGGATTCGCGGAGCTTGGCGTAGTAGGGGTACGGGTTCGCGGTGAAGTCCGCGCCGTACTCCCCCAGTTCGATGACGGACATCCGTGCAGACTATCCGACTACTTCTCCTCCTTCTCGTCGTCCAGGAGGCCCGCGTCATGGACGAGGAGGGCGATCTGGACGCGGTTGTTGAGGCCGAGTTTGGCGAGGATGCGCGAGACGTGCGTCTTGACCGTGGGGACGCTCATGTACAGCTCGGCGGCGATCTCCGCGTTGGAGCGGCCCCGGCCGACGGCGACGGCCACTTCCCGTTCGCGTACGGCCAGTTCGGCGAGGCGCGCGGTGATCGCGGCGCGCCGCGACTCCACCCGCCGGTCCGGCCGGTCCGGCTCTTCCGCGACATGGGTCATCAACTGGCGGGTGACGGCCGGGGAGAGGACCGGGTCCCCGGCGGCGACCCGGCGGACGGCCGCGACGATCTCGGCGGGCGGGGTGTCCTTGAGGACGAAGCCGGCGGCGCCGGCCCGCAGGGCGCGCAGCACCTGCTCGTCGGCGTGGAAGGTGGTGAGGACGACGACCTCGGGGGCGCCGGGGAGCGCGCGGAGGCGTTCGGTGGCGGTGAGTCCGTCGACGTGGGGCATGCGGATGTCCATGAGGACGACGTCGGGGGCGAGCCGGTCGACGAGTTCGGGGACGTCGCGGCCGTCGGAGCCCTCGCCGACGATGTCGAGGTCCTCGGCGCCGCCGAGCATGAGGGTGAGGCCCGCGCGGACCAGGGGGTCGTCGTCGATGATCAGCAGCCGGATGGTCATGCGGGCCACGGTAGCCAGGCGTGGAGGGCGAATCCGCCGTCGGGGTCCGGTCCGTGCTCCATCCGGCCGCCGGCGAGGGCTGCGCGCTCGGTGAGGCCGATGAGGCCCTGGCCGGAGCCGGGGACGTGCGGGACGGGGCCGGCGGGGGCCGGGTTGTGGACGGTGACGGTGAGGCCCTCGCCGGGGCGGCCGCTCACGGTGACGGTGACCTTGGTGCCGGGGGCGTGCTTGCGGGCGTTGGTCAGGGCCTCCTGGGCGATGCGGTAGGCGGTGCGGCCGGTGGAGGCGGGGACGGCGGGCGCGTCATCGGCGGTGTCGACGTCGAGGTCCAGGACGACGTCCGCGCCGGCCTCGCGGGACTCGGCGACGAGCGCGTCGAGGGTGGCGAGGGTCGGCTGGGGGCGGTCGCCGCCGCCGTCGCCGTTCTCCCCGGGGGCCCGCAGGACGCCGATGATCTCGCGCAGGTCCTGGAGGGCCTCGTGGGCGCTGTCGCGGATGACGCCGGCGGCGCGGGTGATCTGCTCGGGCGGGGCGTCGGGCCGGAACTCCAGGGCTCCCGCGTGCACGCTGAGCAGCGTCAGCCGGTGGGCGAGGACGTCGTGCATCTCGCGGGCGATGGCCTCGCGGGCGAGCCGCTGGGCCTGGGCGGCGCGCAGCTCGGCCTCGGCCTCGGCGCGGCGGGCGCGCTCGCGGAGGGCCTCGACGAGCTGGCGCCGGGAGCGGACGAGCATGCCCCAGGCGGTGACGAGCAGGATGAGGACGAAGCCGAGGACGATCGAGATCCCGGCGTTGAGGGTGGGGTCGGGGCGGACGAAGACCTGGACGGTGGAGGCGGCGACGGCGAGCGCCCCGAGCCACGCGACCTCGCGGAACGGGCGGCGGACGGCGACGCTGAAGAGGCTCGCGAGAACGGCGCCGCCGGCGACCGGGGCGACGATGCTGACCAGGGAGAGCGCGACGGAGAGCCCGACGGGCCACCGGCGGCGCAGCCAGAGCGCGCAGCAGGCGGCGGCGCCGACGAGCTGGTCGAAGAGGATGACGGGCTCGCTGCTGTACTCCGCGCCGGCGTCGGCGGCGACGAGGCCGACGAGGGCCGCGAGGAGGAAGAGCAAGGTGTCGACGATCCAGTCGCGGACGGTACGGCGGGGCCTGGCCGCGCCGCTCTCGCCCGGTTCGACCAGGTGGGAGGGGAGCAGCCAGCGCTGCCGTTCCGTACGGGTCATATCGGCAATGTACGCAGCCGGGGGCCCCGCACGGGTGAGGTGCGGGGCGGGACGCTACCGAAGTCGCACAGGTCGATACTTCGGTAGCGGTGGCCGTGGACCGGAGTCGGACGCGGCCGGGACCGGGGCCCGTTCATGATCGAGTCATGAAGAAATTGCTGGAGGCCGTCGGATTCCTGCTCGTCGTGTTCGGTGTCTGCGGAGCGATCCGCGAGCTGACGGACGGCTGGTTCAAGCTGATGGGGCTGACCCGTTTCCTGACCGACAACGTGTGGTTCATGGAAGGCCGGGAGCTGTTCGTGAACATCGTGATCGCCGTCCTGGGCCTGGTCCTCCTGATCGTGTCGGACCGGGTCCGGAAGTCCTGACGGCCGGCGCGCTCGGGGCGGTCAGGCGCTCGCGGTGTCCAGTCGGGTCACCTCGGCGCGGTGCTCGGCCAAGCGGTGGGAGACCGAGCCGCTGGTGAAGAGGACCGCGCCGATCACGGCGACGGGGACGGAAGCGCCGATGATCCCCACCAGCTGGGGCCAGTCGCGCGACTCGACGCAGGCCTTGTCGTGGACGTACTCACTGGTGATGAGCGCGGGGCAGGAGTTACTGCTGTCGCCCGGCTCGAACGGGGTGAGGAGCAGCACCCCGAACCAGACCCACAGCAGTGCTGCCACGGTGAGGAGGCCGAGGCCCCAGCCCTGGGTGCGCCGGGCGCGGGCGCGGAACGCGGTGTCGTAGGCAAGTGAACGCATGATCGAAGAACCTACCGGGCACCCTCGTCGGCCGTGCGGCGGCCCCAACTGGTGCCTGCCAGAACGAGGATCGCGCCCGCGAGGCCGAGGACTCCGGGGCGGTCACCGGCGAGGGCGATGCCGGCCGCGGCGGCCCAGAGCGGCTCCGTACCGAGGAGGAGGCTGACCCGGGACGGGGAGCTGCGGCGGACGGCCCACATCTGCACGAAGAAGGCGAAGAGCGTGCAGAAGACGGAGAGGAAGAGCAGCCCGGCCCACTCGCGGGGACCGAAGTCGAGGGCCGTGGCCCAGGGCGAGGCGCCCGTGCCGGGGAAGGCCGCGATGACGGCGAACACGGCGACGGCGGAGCCGAGCTGGACGGTGGTGAGGGAGAGCGAGTCGGCCGACCGGACCGCCTTGATCCGGGACATCGCCAGGACGTGGACGGTACGGGCGAGGGCGGCGAGCAGCATGAGGAGGTCGCCGAGGGAGGGGGCGGTGAAGCCGCCGCCCTGGGTGAGCAGGACGACGCCGGTGACGGAGAGCGCGGCGGCGGTGAGGAAGGCGCGGGGCGGCCTGACCTTCGTGACGGCGGCCTCGGCGAGCGGGGTGAAGATCATGGTGAGGCTGATGATCAGGCCCGCGTTGGTGGCGGAGGTGTGGACGACGCCGTAGGTCTCCAGGAGGAAGATCCCGCTGAGGATCAGCCCGAGGGTGGCGGCGCCGCGCCACTGGGGCGCGGTGAGCGCGCGCAGCTTGCGCCAGCCGGCGACGACGAGGACGGGCAGCACCACCGCGAACCGCAGCACGAGGACCGCGATGACGGTGTGGGTGGTGGTGATGCCCTTGGCCGCGAGATAGCTGGCGCCCCAGACGACGGCGACGAGCAGGACGGGCAGGTCGGTGAGCCAGGCCCGGCGCGGGGCGCCGAGGGACACGGGGGCGGCGATCGAAGACGAAACCGACATTGCTGGCCGAATCTCCAACTGTTGGGGCGGGGTGGAGACTTCGGCGGCTCGCACGCGGAGCGATCACCGTACCCGGGCGGGCCTGTGGTGGCTACACCTTTCCGCGACTCTTCCCTGGTCAGCAGCCGTCAGTAGCTGCCGTAGGTGGGACGCCCGGCGAGCTCGTACGTGTGGAGGGCGACGCCCGAGCCGGTGGTGCGGGTGTCCGTGAGCCGGAAGGAGGTGGGGCGCACCCCGTCGGAGAAGAGGCGGCGGCCGGAGCCGAGGACCACGGGGAAGACGAGCAGGTGGAGGGTGTCGATCAGGTCGTGGTCGAGCAGGGTCCGGGCGAGGCCGGCGCTGCCGTGCAACTGGATCTCGCCGCCGAGGCTCTCCTTGAGGTCGGCGACCTCCTTGACCACGTCCCCGCGGAGCAGGGTGGACCCGGTCCAGTCGGCGGATTCGAGGGTGGTGCTGGCGACGTACTTGGGGAGGCCGTTGAGCTTGGAGGCGATGGGGTCGTCGGGGTTGTCGTGCCGGGGCCAGTAGCCCGCGAAGATCTCGTACGTGCGGCGCCCGAGGAGGAACGCGGTGGGGCGGGTGAAGACGTCGGCCATGTACTGACCGAAGTCCTCGTCACCGAACGGCACGGACCAGCCGCCGTGCTCGAAACCACCGCTGGGGTCCTCCTCCGGACCGCCGGGGGCCTGGTGGACGCCGTCGAGGGTGAGGAACTGGGTGAGGCTGAGCGTGGCCATGGCGGGTGCCTTTCTCGTCCTGTCCATCGTGTCTCACCTCTTCCGACTCCACCGCTCGGCGGAACTCATCGGCGACCGGGTCGGCGTCCGATTCATGCCAGCGGCCGGCCGCCCCGCCGACTTTCATTGAACCCGCAACAACTAAGTACTTCTCACGGAGGTTTCGGGATGTCCACGATGAACAGCACGGCGAACGGCGCGATGGACGGCACGGCGGTCCTGGTGACGGGCGGCAGCCGCGGGATCGGCGCGGCCACGGCCGTCCGCCTGGCCCGGGAGGGTGCCGACGTGGCCTTCACCTACGTACGGGACGAGGCGGCGGCCAAGGAGGTCGCCGCGCGGATCGAGGCGGCCGGGCGCAAGGCGTTCCCCCTGCGCGCCGACGCGGCCGACGCCGGGGACGCGGCGGGCGCGGTGGAGTGGGCGGCGGACGCGCTGGGCCGGCTCGACGTCCTCGTGAACAGCGTGGGCGCCGGGGTCCTCGGCCCGCTGGAGTCGCTGACCCTGGCGGACGTGGACCGGGTCCTCGCGGTGAACGTCCGCGCGGCCTTCCTCGCCTCGCAGGCGGCGGCCGGGCGCCTGCCGGAGGGCGGGCGGATCGTCACGATCGGCACCTGCATGACGCAGCGGGTGCCCGGGCCGGGCGGCACGCTGTACGCGACGAGCAAGGCGGCGCTGATCGGCCTGACGAAGGCGCTCGCGCGGGAGCTGGGCGGGCGCGGCATCACGGCCAACATCGTCCACCCGGGCCCGATCGACACCGACATGAACCCGGCGGACGGACCGTACGCGGGGGGCCAGGCGGCCATGACGGCACTCGGCCGCTTCGGCACGCCGGACGAGGTGGCGGCGATGGTCGCGTTCCTCGCGGGCCCGGAGGGCCGGTACGTGACGGGTGCCGAGTTCGCGGTGGACGGCGGCCACGCGGCGTAACCCCGCGCAAGGGTGCCGCTGGGCCGTCGTGTCGCCGAGTACGCGTACGGCCGACGAGTGAGCCGAAGGGGCGCGCCGGGGGAACAGGGTCGAGCGCGCGGAGCCCCCGACGAAGGAGGGGGCGAGCACGGGCGACCCCGTGAGCCCGGCTGAAGCGCCCCGGAGGCGAACCGAGCCCGAAAAGGGGGGTTACGCGAGGGCGCACCGTGCTGTCGGGTCGGTGCGCCCTCGCGGGCCGGGCGGGGTGTCGTACCCGCCCGGTTCAGGGGAAGGCCGGTCGGGCCGGCCCCCCGGTTCTCGGGTGTCCTGCCGTCAGCCGCCGAGCTCCTGGTGGCGGGCGGTCAGGCGGGCCGCTCCGGCTTCGGTGAGGGAGCCGAAGAGGCGGAGGCGGGAGATGCCGCCGTCCGGGTAGATGTCGATCCGGATCCGGGAGCCGACCGCCGGGGTGTCGAGGACGAACCGGTGGTTGGTGTCGGGCTGGAGGCGCGTCCGGGGCAGGATCTCGGCCCAGTCCTCGGAGCCTTCGGCGGCGACCGAGAGGGCGGCCCAGCCCGCGCTGTTGCCCTTGAGGTAGGCGGTGTCGATCTCTACGGCGCGGATCTCGGACTCGGCGACGAGCTGGTAGCGGATCCAGTCGTTGCCCTTGTCGCGGCGGCGGCGGGTCTCCCAGCCGTCGTCCATCTTGCGGGAGCGGCCCGGCTGGATGGTGTTGGTGGCCGGGGAGTAGAAGCGGTCGGAGGCGTCTTCGACCTGGCCGCCGTTCTCCAGGGCCGCGAGGTCGAAGGTGCCGAGGACGGCCAGCCAGCGCGGGTCGGGGGCCACCTCGCCGTAGACGCGGAGGCGGGCGATGCCGCCGTCGGGGTGCTGGTTGACGCGCAGGTGCGTGAAGCGCTGTTCGACGTCGACGGCGAAGCCGTTGGCGGCGTGGCCGCCGACGGCGGTGCGCGGGACGAGCGTCGTCCACTTCACGTCGTCGGCGAGGAGTTCCTCGGGCGAGGGCGAGCCGGCGACCGAGGTGGCCTCGACGGAGACGGCCTGCGGGTAGTTGCCGCGGAAGTGGGCGGTGTCGAGGACGATGCCGCGGACGACGCCGGGGGCGCCGAGCCGTACGAGCGCCCAGTCGTGGTCGTCCTCGGTGGGGTGGGGCTGCTGGGCCGAGACGCCACGGCGGCGGCGGGTCTCCCAGCCGTCCATGATCTTGCCCTTGTGGCCGAAGTGCTCGGGGTCGAACTCGGCGGGCTCGGGCTTGAGCAGGTTCTCGCGCTCGGCGAAGAACTCGTCGTTGGCCGCGACGACGCCCGCGCCGAGGCGCCGGTCGGCGAGGTCGGCGTACTGGGTGAAGGGGAAGTCGGCCGTGCGGTAGTCGGCGTACGGGTCGCCGCCGCCGTAGGGGCTGGCGTCGCCGGTGAAGGAGGGTATGCCGGTGCTCACGGGTCAGTTGTTCCTTTCGAGGAGGCGGCCGGTGGGGTCGGCGAGGGTGCCGTGGTCGACGATCCGCTCTCCGCGCAGCCAGGTGGAGGCGACGACGCCGCTGAGGGTCTTGCCCGCGTAGGCGGTGATGCGGTTGCGGTGCTGGAGCTCCGCCGGGTCGACGGTGAAGGTCGCGTCCGGGTCGATCACGGCGAAGTCGGCGTCACGGCCGGCCTCGATCGCGCCCTTGCGGGAGAGGCCGGCGAGCCGGGCCGGGCCCTCGGACATCCAGCGGACCACGTCCTCCAGGGAGTGGCCGCGGCGCCGGGCCTCGGTCCAGATCGCGGGGAGGCCGAGCTGGAGCGAGGAGATGCCGCCCCACGCGGACGCGAAGTCCGGGGTCTTCAGGTCGGCGGTGGACGGGGAGTGGTCGGAGACGATGCAGTCGATGGTGCCGTCCGCGAGGCCCTGCCACAGCGCGTCCTGGTTGGACGCCTCGCGGATCGGCGGGCAGCACTTGAACTCGGTCGCCCCGTCCGGGATCTCCTCGGCGGTGAGGGTGAGGAAGTGCGGACACGACTCGACCGTGATCTTCACGCCCTCCGCCTTGGCGGCGGCGATCAGGGGCAGCGCGTCCGAGGAGGACAGGTGCAGGACGTGGACGCGGGCGTTGAGCCGGCGTGCCTGGTTGATCAGGTTCTCGATCGCCGTGTTCTCGGCGTCCCGGGGGCGGGAGGCCAGGAAGTCGGCGTACTCGGTGGAGGACTTCTGCGGGGCGGCCGCGAGGTGGTGCGGGTCCTCGGCGTGCACGATCATCAGGCCGTCGAAGCCGGAGATCTCGGCGAGCGAGTTGGCCAGCTGCTCCTGGTCGAGCGACGGGAACTCGTCCACGCCGGACGGGGACAGGAAGCACTTGAAGCCGTAGACGCCGTCGTCGTGGAGGGGGCGCAGGTCCTTGACGTTGTCGGGCAGCGCGCCGCCCCAGAAGCCGACGTCGATGTGCGCCTTCGCGCGGGCGACCTCCTGCTTGACCCGCAGGTTCGCGACGGTGGTCGTCGGCGGCAGCGAGTTGAGCGGCATGTCGAGCAGGGTCGTGATGCCGCCGGCGGCGGCCGCGCGGGTGGCGGTCCAGAAGCCCTCCCACTCGGTGCGGCCGGGGTCGTTCACGTGCACGTGGGTGTCGACCAGGCCGGGCAGGACGACGTCGTCGCCGACGTCCTCCAGGCGGGCACCGGCCGGGACCTCGGCGTCGTACGGCAGCACGGCCGCGATCGTCCCTCCGGAGACGGCGATCGACGCCGGGCGCGTCCCCTCGGGGGTGATGACGCGAGTCGAGCGCAGGACCAGGTTGACGTCCACCCGTACCCCTTCTTCGAGCGATTCACTGAGGAACCGGCAAATTCAACGAACTGTTGAAGGAGTCTTCACTTCCGGACGACATGTCGTCAAGGGCACACTTCCAGCATCGGCCGTCGACGAACCCGACTTAGAGGTTTCCACAAAGTGGAATGAGAATTCCGTACAGTAGAACGTAGCTCCACACATGTGGGGCGGAGCCGGACCCCGCCGAGCCCTCCACGACACCGGACAAACACCCCCTGACCGGCCCGTACGCCGGTACCGGGACCGGGTGCCCCGGCCGGTGGCCCGGTAGGCTGCTGACTTGCCCGCCTGCCTCGAAAGGACCGTTGACGTGCCGACGTCCAGCGCCAGCACCACCGACGCCGCCAAGCCCGCCGCCGCGAGCGGTGGCGTCCAGTCCCTTGAGCGTGCCTTCGACCTTCTTGAGCGGATGGCCGACGCCGGGGGCGAGGTCGGGCTGAGCGAGCTCTCCGCCAGCAGCGGACTGCCGCTCCCCACCATCCACCGGCTGATGCGCACCCTCGTGGCCTGCGGCTACGTGCGCCAGCAGCCCAACCGGCGGTACGCGCTCGGCCCCCGCCTCATCCGGCTCGGCGAGTCCTCCTCCCGCCTCCTCGGCACCTGGGCCCGCCCCTTCCTGGCACGGCTCGTCGAGGAGACCGGCGAGACGGCCAACATGGCGCTGCTCGACGGGGACGAGATCGTGTACGTCGCCCAGGTGCCGTCCAAGCACTCGATGCGCATGTTCACCGAGGTCGGCCGGCGGGTCCTGCCGCACTCGACCGGCGTCGGCAAGGCGCTCCTCGCGCACACCCCGGCGGAGGAGGTGCGCGCGCTGCTCGCCCGTACGGGCATGCCGGCCGCCACCGAGAAGACGATCACCACGCCCGACGGCTTCCTCGACGCCCTCGAAGCGGTACGCGCGACGGGGTACGCGGTCGACGACAACGAGCAGGAGATAGGAGTCCGCTGCCTCGCGGTGCCGGTCCCCGACTCCCCCACCGCCGCGGCGATCTCGATCTCGGGCCCGGCGGGCCGCGTCACCGAGGCGGCCACGGAGAAGATCGTCCCGATCCTCCAGCAGGTCGCCCGCGAACTCTCGGCGGCCCTCGCCAACACGACGGGCAACGGCCAGGGCTGAGCCCGGAGCCCCACCGCACACACGGAAGGGGGGGCGGCGCCCCCGCGCGGGGGGGGGGGGCGCCCGGGGGTGGGGGGGTCTG
>NZ_JBHJUO010000017.1:181689-235347 GCF_042268445.1 Streptomyces sp. NPDC056169
GGTCTGCTGCTTTTTTTTTTTGTGTTTTTGGGTTTGTTTTTTTTTACAAACACCCCACCCCCCCCCGCGCCGGCCCCCCCCCCCCCCGCGGGCCCCCCCCCCCCTTCCGTGTGTGCTTCCGTACGCGCTACGCCTGCACGGCCTCCGCGAGACGGCCGTCCTGGACCGTCACCGTGCGGTCCGTACGGGCCAGGTGGGTCCGGTCGTGGGTCACGAGCACCGTCGCCGTGCCCCGCTCCGCCGTCAGGCCGGCGAGCAGCTCCATGACCGCCGCGCCCCGCTCGTGGTCCAGGGCGCTCGTCGGCTCGTCGACCAGGAGCACGGACGGCTCGTTCATCAGCGCCCGCGCGATGTTCACCCGCTGGCGCTGACCGCCCGACAGCTGGTGCGGGCGGCGGTGCGCCTGGTCCGCGAGGCCCACCGCGTCGAGCAACTCCATCGCCCGGCCCCGTACCGACGCCGGCGCGCGCCCCGACAGGTGCGCCATCACCTGGAGCTGTTCCGCCGCGCTCAGCGAGGGCAGCAGGTTGGGCTGCTGGAAGACGATCCCGATGTGCTCGCGCCGCAGCTCGGCGCGGGCGGCCGGGGTGAGCGGCCCCGTGTCCGTACCGGCGACGACGACCTGCCCCCGGTCCGGGGTCACCAGGGTCGCGGCCACGGCCAGCAGGCTGGACTTGCCGGAGCCGGACGGGCCGACGACGGCCGTGAGCGTGCCCGCGGGGACGGTCAGGGAGACGGCGTCGAGGGCGGTGAGCCGGCTGTCTCCGTCGGGGTAGGTCAGGGTGACGGCGTCGAGGACGAGGCTCATCGGGCGCTCCCGAGGGCGGTGAGGGGGTCGACGGCGGTGATCCGCCGGATGGACAGGGCGGCGCCGAGCACCCCGAGCACGATGATCACGGCGGCGGGCCCGAGGACGGTGAGCGGCTCCAGGACGAAGGGCACGTTCCCGCCGCTGACCAGGGCGCCGATGCCGACCGCGAGGGCGGTGCCGAGCAGGGTGCCCGCGGTGAGCATGAGGACGGCCTGCCCGAGGGCGTCCTTGAGGAGGTACGGCGTGGAGGCGCCGAGCGCCTTGAGGACGGCGACGTCGCCGCTGCGCTGGATCGTCCAGACGGTGAAGAACGCTCCTATGACGAGCGCGGAGATCGCGAAGAGGAAGCCGCGCATGAGCTGGAGCGAGCCGTTCTCGGCCTGGTAGGACCCTATGGCGGTGAGCGCCCCGTCGACGGTCCGCGCCTCCGTCCCGGCGGCCTTGTCGCCGGCCGCCCAGTCGACGTCGCCGCCGCTGAGCGCGATGACGGTGGCCTGTTCCTGCGGGGTGGTGCCGCTGTGGCCGAGCTTCTGCCAGTCGTCGAGGGAGGTCCACACCACCGGGGTGTGGCTGTACGAGGCGTCGCCGGAGACGGCCGTGACGGTGGCCTCCAGGGGGCCGAGGCGCAGGGCGTCGCCGACGCCCACGCCCAGCTCCTCCGCCGCCGACTCCGACAGGACGGCCTTGCCGGCGCCGACGGTCCCGGGGGCGAGCCCGGACCCCGGCTCCGTACCGAAGGCGGAGACGGCGGCGGTGCGGTCCCCGGCGGCGGCGTTGAGCGTACGGATGCCGAGCGGCTCGGCCGCCGTCACCCCGGGCCGGTCCGCCCACCCGGTCCACTGGTCCTCCGTCACCGTCGAGTTGGTGAAGGAGACCGACTGCCCGGACGGCGGCGCCGCGAAGGCCAGCCGGTCGGCGGACAGGCCGGTGATCGCGGAGATGTTCTCTCGCGCGAGCCCGGCGGTCAGCCCGGACAGCAACCCCACGAGCAGGGTGATCAGCACGATCACGGTGCCCATGAGGGCGAATCGCCCCTTGGCGAATCTCAGGTCTCTCCATGCCACGAACATGCTGACCAGAGTGGTCCGAGGGGGGCCGTCGGGGCATCGCGCCACGGATGGCTCCGCAATCAAACTTTCGATTGAGTCCGGATTGTCCGTTCCCCGTCCGGCCCCTGTCTACGCTGGAGGGGACATGGATCCTCGCTCTCTCACCCCCGCCCTGCGCGTCCTGCGCCTCTGCCTGCATCTGCTGATGGCGGGCCTCCTCGTCCTCGCGGCGGTACGGGCCGACTCGGCCGCCGGGACGGTGATGGCGGTGGTCGTGGGCGCGGTCTACGCGGCCGGTTCGCTGCTGCCGTCCGTGGGCCGCTCGCAGCGGGCCGCCGCCGTCTGGCTCGGCGTCCTGGGCGCGGCCTGGCTGGGCCTGCTCTGGCTGACCCCCGACGCGCTGTGGGTGGCCTTCCCGCTCTACTTCCTCCAGCTGCACCTGCTGCCCACGCGCTGGTCCCTGCCGGCCGTCACCCTGACGGCGGGCGCGGCGATCCTCTCGTACGTCGGACACGGCGCCCCGCTCAACCCTGGGGTCTTCATCGGGCCGCTGCTCGGCGGGGCGGTCGCGGTGGCGACCGTCCTCGGCTACCAGGCCCTCTACCGGGAGAGCGAGCGGCGGCGCCGGCTCATCGAGGAGCTGATCGAGACCCGGGCGGAGCTGGCGGCGGCGGAGCGGCACGCGGGGACGCTCGCCGAGCGCGAGCGGCTCGCGCGGGAGATCCACGACACGCTCGCGCAGGGCCTGTCCTCGATCCAGCTCCTGCTGCGCGCCGCCGAGCGGGCGCTGCCGCCGGGCTCCCCGGCCGCCGGGCACATCGACCGGGCGCGGCAGGCGGCGCAGGACAACCTGGCGGAGGCGCGGCGCTTCGTCCGCGCGCTGTCGCCGCCGGACCTGGAGCACGGCTCGCTCGCGGCGGCCCTGGAGCGCCTGTGCGAGCCAGGGGCCGGTTCCGGACCTGACGGGTCCGACGGACCTAACGTGTCCTACGGGTCCTACGGCGCCTACGGACCGGGGGCCGGGCCGCGGGTCCGGTTCTCGGTGAGCGGGACGCCGACCGAGCTGCCCACCCCGTACGAGGTGGCGCTGCTGCGCATCGCGCAGTCCGCGCTCGCGAACACCGTGCGGCACGCCTCGGCCTCCCGGGCCGAGATCACCCTGTCCTTCATGGACGCCTCCGTGACCCTGGACGTCGTCGACGACGGCAAGGGCTTTGACCCGGGTTCCGTACGCCAGTCCCGGGAAGGCGGCTTCGGGCTGCCGGCGATGCGGTCGCGGGCCGAGTCGCTCGGCGGCACGTTCACCGTCGAGTCCGCCCCCGGCCAGGGCACGGCGGTGGCCGTGTCCCTCCCCCTCCCCGCTGGAGTCTCCGCATGACCACCATCAGGCTTCTCCTCGCCGACGACCACCCGGTGGTACGGGCGGGCCTCCGCGCGGTCCTGGACACCGAGCCGGACTTCACCGTGGTCGGCGAGGCCGCCACGGCCGAGCGGGCCGTGGAGCTGGCCGCCGCCGGGGGCGTGGACGTCGTCCTGATGGACCTGCAGTTCGGCGCCGGGATGCACGGTTCGGAGGCGACGGCGGCGATCACCGCGGTGCCCGGCGGGCCGAAGGTGCTGGTCCTGACGACGTACGACACGGACGCGGACATCCTCGCGGCGGTGGAGGCGGGCGCCTCCGGCTACCTCCTGAAGGACGCGCCGCCGGAGGAGCTGGCGGCGGCGGTACGGACGGCGGCGGCCGGGCAGTCGGCGCTCGCCCCGGCGGTGGCCCACCGGCTGATGGACCGGATGCGGACCCCGGCGGAGGCGCTGACGAAGCGGGAGCTCGAGGTGCTCCAGCTGGTGGGCGAGGGCCTGTCGAACCAGCAGATCAGCAAGGCGCTGTTCCTCAGCCAGGCGACGGTGAAGTCGCACCTCGTGCACATCTTCGCGAAGCTGGGCGTGGACTCGCGCACGGCGGCGGTGGCGGCGGCGACGGCCAGGCGGCTGATCAGGCGGTAGGGCCGGATCCCGGATCGGGCGGCGTCCCGAAGAGCTCGACGGCGCGGCGGACCCCGGCGAGGCCCTCGGCGAGCGCGCTCACGGAGCCGAGCGAGCCCGCGACGATCAGCAGGGAGCGGCGCAGCCGCCGTACCTCGGGGACGCCGCTGAGCGCCATGGCGTCGAGGGCGGCGAGCTCGCCCTCGGCGATGCCGCGATCGGCGAACTCCACTCGGTGACCGGCCAGTTCGCGCCGGAGCCGGGACACCGCGGACCGCAGTTCGGCCACCCTGGGATCCACGCCCTCGCCGGTCACTCGCCTCTGCCCCACGCTTCGCAACATGGTTCTCCCCCTCGCACGACACTGTGCGCAGAACACTCCGACCCCACCGAACACACCCCGCCGAAAGCGCCTCGCCGAGCACGCCTCGCCGGCCCCCGGACGGCGGTCGGGCGCCGGGAGACGCGGGCCAGTTAACTCCTTCGCCACCCCGGCGCGCCACCCCGCACGGCCGGAATTCAGGCGAGCGTGTGATTCCGCGTCATGAGGTATGCAGTCCCCTATGACTGCCACAGAAGATCGAACCCCGCTCGTCGCCGGACTGCTGCTCGCCGCGGGAGGCGGGCGGCGCCTCGGGGGGCGCCCCAAGGCCCTCCTTCCCCACCGGGGGCGGCCCCTCGTCGAGAACGCGGTGCGCGTGCTGCGCGAGGGCGGCTGCGAGGTGGTGCACGTCGTGCTCGGGGCGGCGGCCGGGACCGTACGGGAGCGGGCCGAGCTGCCCGGGTGCGTGCTCGTCGAGAACCCGGAGTGGGCCGAGGGGATGGGGTCCTCCCTGCGCGCCGGGCTCGCCTCGCTCGCCGCGGATCCGCGCGGGGTGGACGCGGCGCTGGTGTTCCTGGTGGACCAGCCGGGGATCGGGGCCGCGGCGGTGGCCCGGGTCCGTGCGGCGTACCGCTCGCGGGATTCGCTGGCGGCGGCCTCGTACGACGGGGAGCGGGGCCATCCGGTGCTGTTCGGCGCCGGGCACTGGGCCGGGATCGCCGAGGGCGCGGTCGGCGACCGGGGGGCCCGCGACTATCTGGCGGCACACCGGGATGCGATCACGCCGGTGGACTGTTCGGATGTGGCCGAGCCCTACGACATCGACACGGAGGCGGATCTGGCCCACCTGGAGTGAGCGACCGAAAGTGAGCGACCGGGAGTGAGCGGCACGGCACGGGGCGTGGCACGCAGCGCCATGTTGTGTCGATCCAGAGAATCTCGACATCAACAAACCATTGAACTTCCACCATGAGGAAACTAGTATCCACTGTTCAGAAGCGCCTGCCAGTTCCGAAGGCGCTTGCGGCCGTATCTCGGCGCCTGCGGCACTCCGTGCCGTCCCGCGACGCCCGGCGGCCGTCTGGCACCGCCCGTGAAGTTCGCTGAAGGAAGTGACAGTTCATGTCCGCACCAGCGCCGTCCCCCCTGGCCGTCGTCGATGCCGAGCCCCTGCCGCGTCAGGAGGAGGTGCTCACCGAGGCCGCCCTGGCCTTCGTCGCCGAACTGCACCGGCGGTTCACTCCGCGCCGGGACGAACTCCTCGCCCGCCGGGCGGAGCGTCGCGCCGAGATCGCCCGCACGTCCACCCTGGACTTCCTCCCGGAGACCGCCGCGATCCGCGCCGACGACTCCTGGAAGGTCGCACCGGCCCCGGCGGCCCTGAACGACCGCCGCGTCGAGATCACCGGTCCGACCGACCGCAAGATGACGATCAACGCGCTCAACTCCGGCGCCCGCGTGTGGCTCGCCGACTTCGAGGACGCCTCGGCGCCGACCTGGGAGAACGTGATCCTGGGTCAGGTCAACCTGATCGACGCGTACCAGCGGAACATCGACTTCACGGACCCGCGTTCCGGCAAGTCGTACGCCCTCAAGCCCGCCGGCGAGCTGGCCACGGTCGTCATGCGGCCGCGCGGCTGGCACCTGGAGGAGCGTCACCTGACCTTCGACGGACGCCCGGTGCCCGGCGCGCTCGTCGACTTCGGTCTGTACTTCTTCCACAACGCCCAGCGCCTCATCGACCTCGGCAAGGGCCCGTACTTCTACCTCCCGAAGACGGAGTCGTACCTGGAGGCCCGCCTCTGGAACGACATCTTCGTCTTCGCCCAGGACTACGTCGGGATCCCGCAGGGCACCGTCCGCGCCACGGTCCTCATCGAGACCATCACGGCCGCGTACGAGATGGAGGAGATCCTCTACGAGCTCCGCGACCACGCCGCCGGCCTGAACGCGGGCCGCTGGGACTACCTCTTCTCCATCGTCAAGAACTTCCGTGACGGCGGCGCCAAGTTCGTCCTCCCGGACCGCAACGCGGTCACGATGACGGCCCCGTTCATGCGCGCGTACACCGAACTCCTCGTCCGCACCTGCCACAAGCGCGGCGCGCACGCGATCGGCGGCATGGCGGCCTTCATCCCCTCCCGCAAGGACGCCGAGGTCAACAAGGTCGCCTTCGAGAAGGTCAAGGCCGACAAGGACCGCGAGGCCGGCGACGGCTTCGACGGCTCGTGGGTCGCGCACCCGGACCTGGTCCCGATCGCGATGGCCTCCTTCGACGCCGTCCTCGGCGAGAAGCCGAACCAGAAGGACCGGCTCCGCGAGGACGTCTCCGTGGCTCCCGGCGACCTGATCGCGATCGACTCGCTCGACGCGAAGCCCACCTACGACGGCCTGGTCAGCGCCGTGCAGGTCGGCGTCCGCTACATCGAGGCGTGGCTGCGCGGCCTCGGCGCCGTCGCCATCTTCAACCTGATGGAGGACGCGGCCACCGCCGAGATCTCGCGCTCGCAGATCTGGCAGTGGATCAACGCGGGTGTCGTCTTCGAGAACGGGAAGACGGCGACCCCGGAGCTGGCCCGCGAGGTCGCCGCCGAGGAACTCGCCGCGATCCGCGCGGAGATCGGCGAGGAGGCCTTCGCGGCCGGCAAGTGGCAGCAGGCGCACGACCTGCTCCTGCACGTCTCCCTCGACGCGGACTACGCGGACTTCCTCACGCTCCCCGCCTACGAACAGCTGGTCGGCTGACCGCACAGCGGCCGAACAGCGCTCGGAAGAACCCACAGATCAGGGCTCTGCCCCCGGTGTCCGCACAGACACCGGGGGCAGAGCCCTGTTTCCGTTCCCTGGCTCCTCACAGGTGACGTGACGGAACCGAGATATGCAGCTACCTAGCGGTAACAAGTCACGGCGTGCGAGATTCCGCCATGCCACCGGCCGGAGGCTGTCCCCCACGTCACTGCGCACCGCATACCGCAGGAGCACAGCCATGCCTTCGACCCCCCACCGTGCCTTGCGCGGACTCCTGGCCCTGTGTACCGCCGCCGGGCTCGCCTCCGTCGCCGCTCCACCCGCCCACGCCGCCCCCGGCACCGGCCCCACCGCCGTCGTCACCATGGGCGACAGCTACATCTCCGGCGAGGCCGGACGCTGGCTGGGCAACAGCCTGACCAACTCCGGCAGCCGCACCGGCACCGACCGGGCCTGGACGGGCAGCGCCTACGACCCGTCCCGGGTGTACGGAGCCACCGCGGGCGGCTGCCACCGCTCGGACACCGCCGAGGTGAAGAGCGCCGGACCGCTCGCCTCGTCCCTGATCAACCTCGCCTGCTCCGGGGCGACCACGAAGAACGTCGTCCGGGCCTCCCAGGGCGGCCAGGCCTACAAGGGCGAGGCCCCCCAGGCCGACCAGCTGGCGGCCGTGGCGGCCTCGCACGACGTGGAGCTCATCGCGCTCTCCATCGGCGGCAACGACCTGGGCTTCGCCGACATCATCGAAACCTGCGCGAAGGACTACATCGTCTGGTACTCGTACTGCCACGACGACCAGCAGGCCGAGGTCGACGCGCGGATCGACGGCGTGATGGCGGACGTCGGCCGGTCGGTCGACGAGATCCGGGCCGTGATGACGGGCGCGGGCTACTCCTCGTCGGACTACCGGATCGTGCTCCAGTCGTACCCCTCCCCCATCCCGCGCGCCGCCGAGAACCGGTACGGCGAGAGCGGCTGGGCCCGCACCAACACCGGTGGCTGCCCCTTCTGGAACGCAGACTCCGACTGGGCGCGGGACTCCCTGGTCCCGCAGCTCGCGAACCGGCTGAAGGGGGTCGCGGCGGCCAAGGGCGTGCAGTTCATGGACCTGCGGGACGCGCTCCAGGGCCGCGAGGTCTGCGCGAAGGCGAGCAAGCAGGTCACGTCGACCGTGCCGGCGTCGGCGACGACGAGCGAGTGGGCGCGCTGGATCGACAGCCAGAGCACGCAGGGCCTCGTCCAGGAGTCGATGCACCCGAACGCGTACGGCCAGCAGGCCCTGGGCCGGTGCCTGGCCCTCGTCCACGCCCGGCCCACCGGGAACCACAGCTGCAAGAACACGGCGGGTTCCGGGGCCTCGGGGATGTACCTGACGGCGGGGTGACCCCGCCGGGGCTCAGGGCATCGTGATGCCCAAGGGGCCGAGGACCCGGGCGGTCTCGTGCCGGTCCGCCTCGGCCATCGCCCGGACCAGGGCGGCGGAACCGCCGGGCCAGGCGGCCGCCGCCGCGTCGAAGGCGGCGCGGCGGGACTCCAGGGGCCCCGTCTTGCCGGGCAGCGCGTCGAGGACGTACAGCGCCCGCGCCGAGGTGGGGACCTGGAGGTGGTCCGCCCGCTCGCCCCTCGCGCTCAGGACCTCGTGGGCGTACGCGCCGATCACGGGGTCGCGCAGGGCGCCGCGGAGGGCATCGGCCGGGGCGGCGCCCGTGTCGAGGACGGCGAGGAGGCCCCGGGAGTCGGCCGCTTCGGCGGTGCCCGCGTGGGCGGTGCCGAGGGCGGCGAGCAGCTGGGACCAGGCCTCGGCGGTGTCCACGCGCGCGTGCAGCCAGTCGCCGAGGACCCGCGCGGCGGACGACGCGGGCCAGCCGGTGGCGGCGCCGACCAGGTCCTGCGCGGACCAGCCGGCCGTCTCGACCGCGTCGGGCGCGGCGATCCCGCGCACCCGGAGCAGATAGCGCACGACGCCGGCGCCGCGCGGGGTCAGCCCGAAGGCGTCGCCGGTGCGGAAGAGGAGGCCGGTGGCGGCGAGCCGGTCGACGACCGCGGCGAGGTCACGGGCGGGTCCGGTGAGCCGTTCCCGGTCCGCCTCGGTCAGCTCCGGCGCCCCGAGGAGCCGTACGAGCTCCGCCAGGGGCGGGGTCGTGTACGCCTCCGGCGCTTCGGCCGGGACGGGTACGGGCAGGTCCTCCAGAGCCGGGTCGACGGACCAGTCCTCGTACTCGGCGGCCTTGCGGGCGACGGACTCGGCGGAGCAGCCGCGCTGGTACACCACGTACAGCAGGTGCGCCGCCTCGCCGGCGTACGGGCCGAACTCCCGTTCCTCCCCTTGCGCCCCTTCGTCGCCTTCCTCGTCTGCCTCGCCTTCCGCGCCTTCCTCGCCTTCCGCGAGGCTCTCCACGGCGGCGGCGAGCGCGTCGGCGGCCGACTCCACGGCCCCGGGCCCGGCCGGCGTCTCGACGGCGGGCGGCGGGGGCACGGGGGCGGCGGAGTCGCCGTAGTAGTCGAGGTGTTCGTCGAGGAGGGCGTCGGCGAGGACGAGGTGGGGGAAGTCGTCGGGGCCGGGGGCGAATCGGGCGTACGGCCCGGCAAGCTGTTCGGCGAGCCCGGCGGCGGTCCACCGGTCCAGGAGCGCGGCGGCCACCTGCCCGATGCCGGTGGCGACGGTGTGGTCGGTGAGCAGCGGTCCGGCGGCCGGGGCGGACTCGGCGTCCCGTACGTACGCCCGGGTGAGGGCCTCGGCGAGCAGGACGTCGGCGAGGGCGGTGCGGCCCATGAGGTCGGCTCGGCGCACCCCGTCGGGGAGCGGTGCGCCGTCGAGGGCGGCGAGCCGTCGGCGTACGTCCTCGGGGTCGGCGAGATCGGTGCCGCAGGCCCGCAGGAGGGAGGCGTACCAGCGGTGCCAGGTGAGGTTGCCGGGGTCGTTCATGGCGCGCTCGAAGTCGGGCGCGGCCTCCGCGACCACGGCGACGACCTGCTCGCCGCGCCCTCCGTCGAAGCGCGCGGCGAGTGCCCCGAGCACGGCCGGATAGGCGGCGAGCTCCCCTGGCGCCGCGTACACGAACGTGGGGAGGTCCTCCACGAGAAGGTGCCGCACGAGCCCGGGCGTGGGTTCGGGCACCCCGGTCCCCCGGTCCGCCCCTCGCAGGGCGAGCAGTCCCAGGACGGCTTCGGCGGCACGCGTGAAGGCGGGGTCGCGGCGCTCGGGCGTTCCGTCGAGGAAGCTGTCGAGCCCGGTGTTGGTGAGAACGGTCTCGGCCACGCTTCCCAGGGTAATTCCGGGGAGGAGATTCCGGGCATGCAAGACATTCCGTCAGCGCGTTCGGCTCAGCGGACCACCACCACGCGGGGCGCCGAGAAGTCGCCCCAGGTGCCGTCGGGAAGTTGGGCGCGGAGGGTGACGGTGTAGCGGGTGCCCGGGGGGTCCTGGACCGGGAAGGTGTAGGTGGCGCGGGCCGGGGGTGGCGTGGTGCCCCAGACGATGGTGGTCGCGAAGCGGCCGTCGAGGTGGAGTTCGTGGTGGGTGACGGGGGCTCCGGTGTCCGGCGGGGTCCAGGTGAGGGTGATCTCGCCCTTGGCAGCCGTGGCGGTGAGGTGCTCGGGCGCGGTGTTCGGGGGTGCGCCGGGGGCGGAGGCGGTGGTGAGTTCGACGCGGGGGCCGTCCGGGGAGGAGTTCTCGGCGGCGTCGCGGGCGCGGACCGTGAAGGCGTAGGCGGTGCCGGGGCGCAGGCCGGTGACGCGGGCGGTGGTGGCGGTGCCGGGGGCGGTGTGGACGCGGGTGTCGGCCTGGTAGACGTCGTACGCGGTGACGCGGGTGTCGTCGCGGGACGGGGTCCAGGTGAGGACGGCGGCGCGGCTGCCGTCGGCGGTGGCACGCAGTGCACGCGGGGCGGTGGGGGGCGTGCGGTCCTCGGCGTTCGCGGGGAGGGTGGTCGCGGCGACGGTGACGCTCGGGGGCGAGGCGTTGCCGGCGGCGTCGCGGGCGCGGACGGTGAAGGCGTGCCGGCTGGCGGGCGCGAGTCCGACGACGTCGGTCATCAGGGTGGTGGCGGGGAGCTCCTTGACCTCGCGGCCCTCGCGGTAGACGACGTAGCCGGTGACGGCCCGGTCGTCGGTGGCCGCGCTCCACATGACGTGGACGGTGGTCGCGCTGCCGGCGGTGGCGGTGACTCCGGTGGGGGCCGTCGGGGCGGCCGTGTCCTTCGGTGGGGGTTCCGCGGCGCCCGAGCAGGCGGAGAGGGCGAGCAGGAGGAGCGCTGCGGCTGCGGTCAACAGGCGTGCGGGGAGCGGGCGTTGCACGGGAAGCCCTCCGTCCGTCGAAAAGGTCCAGACCTATATCGCACAGTCGGGCCGACCCCGGCAAGAGGGCGTTGTCAGTGGGGTGCGCTTCACTGGAATCGTCACGCTCCGTAGTCGATCGAGGGGGAATCATGACGGACCGTACGACCTATGTGACGCTCACCGGTGTGCGCCGCCGCGGCTGGACCGATGCGATGGTCCGGGACCTGCTCGGCTCGCCCGACGTGCAGGGCCGCGACCCGCGCCGCTGGTCCCTCACGCCCGTGCGGCTCTACCTCCTGGTCCGGGTGGAGACGGTGGAGCGGACGGCCGAGTTCGCCGCGGCCTCCCTCGTCTCGGAGGCCCGGTCCGCGGCCGCCGGGGTGTACGCGGAGCGGCGCCGGGCCGCCGTGCTGAGCGCGATCCGCGCCGAGCCGATCGAGGTGCCGCTGCTCCCCGGGCCCGAGCTGGAGCGGCGGGCGGTCCGCCATCGGCACCTGCTGGGCGCGCGGGGCCCCGGAGGGGCCGGGGACGCCCCTCCGGAGGGACTCGTGCGGTGGCAGGTGAGCTACCTGCGGCACGCCCTCGCGCGGTACGAGTCGCTGCTCGACGGGCTGTACGGGGAGACCGGCCGCGGGGACGCCGAGCGGCTGCTGAGGCGGCGGCTGTACGAGGCGATCGCCGGGGCCTACCCGGCGCTGGCCCGGGAGTGCCGGCGGCGGATCGCGGTGGAGCGGTGAGGAGGAGCGGACGGGTGAGGGGGTCTCAGCCGCTCAGCAGGCGGGAGAGCGCGCGGCAGGCCGCCGGGATCGGGGCGACGACCTCGACCGCGCACCGGGCGCGCAGCTCCTCGGCGGCCTCGCCGAGCGGTCCGCCGCCGATGACGACGGCCCGTGCCCCGTCCCGTTCGGCGCAGGCCCGGACCGCCCGCTCCAGCCGGTCGAGGAGCAGTGCGGGGTCGGCGGAGAGGCGTTCGGGGGTGCCGGCCGTGAGCCGGACGCCCGTGTACAGGTCGGCGAGGCCGAGGTCCGCGACCCGCTCGGCGATGGCGTCGGCGAGCAGCGGCGTGGTGGTCGCGATGCCGAACGGCCTGCCGTCGGCGGCGGCTTCCAGGAGGGCCGCCTCGCCGAGGCCCGCCACGGGCAGGGCGGTCGCGGCGCGCAGCGCCGCAAGGCCGGGGTCGCCGAAGGCGCCGACGAGGAGCGCCGCGCAGTCGCCCTCGGCGGCGGCGCGGAGCCCGGCGGCGAGCACCTCGGGGGCGGCGGCGCGCAGGGCGGCGGGGTCGGTGAGCATGCCGGGGCCCCGGGGCACGGTCACTCCGCGGACGGTCGCCCCATGGGCGATCACCCCGTGGACTGTCGCCCCGTGGACTGTCGCCCTGTGTGCGGTCGCACTGTGGGCGGTCGCACTGTGGGCGGTCACCCCGTGGGCGGTCGCGGCACCGGCCGTGGCGCCCAGCTCCCGCAGGGTCCGGCGGGCGATGGCGGTCATCATCGCGGTCGTCGCCGTGGAGGTGTTGGGGTTGATCAGCACGACGGCCCCGGGCCCCGCGGCGTGCGCGGGGACCGGGGCGATCGGTGGGATGAGGAGCGGGCTCAGTGGACGTGCGCCGCCTTCGCCGTGGCGCTGCCGGAGATGTCCTCGCCCGGTTCCATGGGCGCGGTCACCTCGTCGTCGTCCTGGCCGCGGCCCAGGTGGTTGAAGACGATGTTGAGCAGGACGGCCGCGACACAGCCGGTGGAGATTCCGGAGTCCAGGATGATCTTCGCGGTCTCCGGGAAGGCGTGGTAGAACTCCGGCGCCGTGATCGGAATGATGCCGACGGCCAGCGAGACGGCCACGATCAGGACGTTGTTGTCCTTCTCCAGACCGGCCTTGACCAGCGTCTGGATGCCGCTGGCGGCGACCGAGCCGAAGAGGACGACACCCGCGCCGCCGAGGACCGGCCGGGGCACGACCGAGATCAGCGAGGCGGCGATCGGGGAGAGACCCATCAGGACCAGGAAGCCACCGCCGCAGGCGACGACGAAGCGGCTCCGGATCCTGGTCATGGCGACCAGCCCGATGTTCTGGGCGAAGGCGCTGCACATGAAGCCGTTGAAGAGCGGGCTGAGGGCGGAGCCGAGGGTGTCGGCCCGCAGACCGGCCGCGATGGTCTTCTCGTCGGCAGGCCGTTCCACGATCTCGCCGAGCGCCAGCATGTCGGCGGTCGACTCGGTCATGGAGACCAGCATGACGACACACATGGAGATGATCGCGGCGAGGGCGAACTGCGGGGCTCCGAAGTGGAACGGCGTCGGGAAGCCGACGATGTCCGCCTCGGTCACCGGGGAGAAGTCGGTGACCCCGAACGGTATGGCGATGAGCGTGCCGATGACGAGGCCGACCAGGACGGCGACCTGCTTGAGGAAGCCGCGGGTGAAGCGGCGCAGCAGCAGGACCACGACCAGCGTGATGCCGGCGAGCGTCAGATAGGTCGTCGAACCGTAGTCCTCTGCCCTGGGATTGGGCCCTTGGGCCCAGCCGAAGGCGACCGGCAGGAGGGAGACACCTATGAGGGTGATCACGGTGCCGGTGACGACCGGCGGGAAGAACCGGACGAGCCGGGAGAAGAAGGGGGCGGCGAGGAAGCCGAGCACTCCGGCGACGATGATCGCGCCGAAGATGATGGGCAGTGCGTCGGTCTTGTCGTCGGTGGTGTCGACGATCGCGAGCATCGGGGCGACACCGGCGAAGGTGACGCCGTTGACGAACGGCAGCTTGGCGCCGATCTTCCAGACACCGAGGGTCTGGAGGAAGGTCGCGAGACCGGCGGTGAAGAGGCTCGCGCCGGTCAGGAAGGTGAGTTCGGTGCCGGAGAGGCCGACGGCCGCTCCGACGATCAGGGGCGGCGCGACGACGCCCGCGTACATGGCGGCCACGTGCTGGAGGCCGCTCGTGAGCATCTTCAGTGGGGGCAGCGTCTCGTCGACCGGATGCTTCTCGTGGTCTTCGGGGGCGGAGCCTGCGTCTTGTGCATTGCGAACCTGGGGCTTGGCGGCCACGGCGGTTCCTCCGGTCGGTTACGCGTCGGCGGGGACGCGGGGTTCAGGGAGGTGGTGCGATGCGGTGCGAAGTACAGGAGGTGCGGCTCGTCGTGCGGTGGGGCGGTGCGCTGGGGAGGAGGCGCGGCGGGGGGTGCCGACGGAGGTGAAGGCAGGCGTGAAGGCAGGCTTCACCGTCCCGGGAGGTGCCGTACGTCTTCTGCGTACGGCACCTCCCGGTCGGGCTGCCGCGGACCCCGCTCGGGTCCGCGGCGACCGACCGAGGGCCGTCCCCCTCGGTCGGACTCCATGGGGAGGGTCAGCTCTGGGCCGTGATACGGGCCAGGCGCTGCGCCTCCGCACGCGCGTCGCGCGCGATCTGCTCCTCGTCGGCGAACAGCAGTCGGTTGTTCTCGACGATCTGCTTGCCGTTGACGAAGGAGGCGGTGACCGGGGCCGCGGCGCCGAAGACGACGGCGGTGACCGGGTCGGCGATCGACGAGTGGCCGAGGCCGTCGATCTTCCAGAGGACGAAGTCGGCGAGCTTGCCGGCTTCGAGGGAGCCGATGTTGTCGGCGCGGCCGAGGACCTGCGCGCCGCCGTAGGTGCCGAGGCGCAGGGCCTGGCGGGCGTTGAGCGCGGCCTCGCGGTGGGCGCCGAGGCGGTTGATGAGGAGCGCGTTGCGCAGCTCGGTGTGGAGCTCGCCGGACTCGTTGGACGCGGTGCCGTCGACGCCGAGGCCGACCGGGACGCCCGCCTTCAGCATGTCCGGTACGCGGGCGATGCCCGCGGCGAGGCGCGCGTTGGAGGACGGGCAGTGCGCCACACCGGTGCCGGTGCGGGCGAAGGCGGCGATGTCGGAGTCGTTCATGTGGACGCAGTGCGCCATCCACACGTCCTGGCCGAGGAAGCCGGTGGACTCGAAGTAGTCCGTCGGGCCCATGCCGAAGAGCTCGTGGCAGAACTTCTCCTCCTCCACGGTCTCCGAGCCGTGGGTGTGCATGCGCACCCCGAGCCGGCGGGCCAGCTCGGCACCCTGCTTGAGCAGCTGGGTGGAGATGGAGAAGGGGGAACAGGGGGCGACGGCGACCTGGGTCATCGCGTCGAAGGAGGCGTCGTGGAACTTGTTGACGGTCTCCTCGGTCGCGGCGAGCGCGCCCTCGGTGGTCTCGACGGCGAAGTCCGGCGGCAGGAAGCCGTCCTTCTCGCTCATGTCCATCGAGCCGCGGGCGAGGGTGAAGCGGACGCCCATGTCGGAGGCGGCACCGATGATGGCGCCGGACAGGTCGCCCGAGTTCTTCGGGTAGACGTAGTGGTGGTCCATGGCGGTGGTGACACCGCCGCGGGCCATCATCGCCAGGGAGCCCTGGGCAGCGACGCGGACCATCGACTCGTCGATGCGCGACCAGGTCGGGTAGAGCGCGACCAGCCAGTTGAAGAGGTTGTGGTCGGTGGCCAGACCTCGGGTGATCCACTGGTAGAAGTGGTGGTGGGTGTTGACCAGACCGGGCGTCACCAGATGACCGGTGGCGTCGATCCGGCGGACCACGTTCTCCAGGCCCTCGGGCGCCTTGCCGGCACCGATGGACTCGATCTTGTTGTCGGCGACGACGAGGTAGCCGGAGGCGTACTCGGTGTCGTTCGCGTCGACGGTCGCGATCGCCGCGTTCTCGATGACGATGCGCTGGGCTGCCGAAGGTGCTGCCATGGCGGTGCTTCCTTCATTCCTCGGGGGTGGTGTGGGCACGGCAGGACCCTAGGAGGATTTGAGTGCCGGAGCCGCGTGACGGCTCCGGGTGCCGAGATGGTGAAAGAACAGGTTGAGCAGGACCGCGACGAGCGCGCCCGCGCTGATGCCGGAGCCGAGCACGGTCTGCGCCCAGGCCGGGAAGTCGGCGTAGAAGGTGGGAGCGGCGAGCGGGATGATGCCCGCTCCGAGCGCGACGGCCACCAGGATGATGTTGGAGCTGTCGTCGAGTCCGGCTTCCGACAGGGTGCGGATGCCGCTGACCGCGATCGAGCCGAAGAGGACGATGCCGGCGCCGCCGAGGACGGGCATGGGGACCATCGAGACGACCGCGCCGAGGACCGGGAAGGCGCCGAGGACCAGGAGGGCGCCGCCGGCGACGGCGACGACGTACCGGGAGCGGACCCGGGTCAGCGAGACGACGCCGACGTTCTGGGCGAAGGCCGAGGTCGGGAAGCCACCGAAGACGGGGCCGAGCAGGGTCGCGATGCCGTCGGTCCGCAGACCCCGGGTGATCGTCTTCCCGTCGCTGGGCCGCTCGCAGATCTCGCCGAGGGCGAGCATGCCGGCGCTGGACTCGGTCATGAGCACCAGCATCACGATGCACAGGGAGAGGATCGCGGCGGGCTGGAACTCGGGGGCGCCGAAGGCGAAGGGGGCGGGCAGGGCCGCGACCGGTGCCTCGCGGAGGGCGGTGAAGTCCGCCATCCCGAAGGGGATCGCGGCGAGGGTGCCGATGAGGAGGCCGAGCAGCAGGGCGATCTGCTTGACGAAGCCCTTGCCGAAGCGCTGGAACAGCAGGACGACGACGAGGGTGAAACCGGCCAGCGCCAGGTACTTCATGGCGCCGAAGTCGGCGGCGTTCTTGTCGCCGCCCTGGGCCCACGCGACGGGCACGGGCATCAGGGTGACCCCGATGAGGGTGATGACGACGCCGGTGACGAGCGGCGGGAAGAAGCGCAGGAGCTTCCCGAAGAAGGGGCCGACGGCGAGACAGAACACTCCGGCGACCATCACCGCGCCGTAGATGGAGGGGAGTTGGTGCCCGGGGGCGCTGGTCTCGGCGATGGCGAGCATCGGGGCGATGCCTGCCGAGGAGGCGGCGTTGACGAACGGGAGCCGGTTGCCGGCGAAGGTCCGGACACCGAGGGTCTGCAGGATCGTGGCACAGCCGGCGATGAGCAGGCCGGCGGCGATGAGCCGGGTCATCCCCGCCGCGTCCAGGCCGACGGCCTGGCCGATGATGAGCGGAGGGGTGACGACGCCGGCGTACATGGCGGCGATGTGCTGGAGTGCCGCGGGCACGAGCCGCGAGGCGGGAAGCTTTTCGTCCACCGGGTGGACCTGGTGTGCGGTCTCCGGTGGGGTGGAACACGGGCCTTCGGCGGATGCCGGCCCCATTGCAGGCTGTGCCATGGGAGTTCCTCCGGGCTGGTGCGGGCCCCGCCCGACTGCGGGCGGGCGGGGCCGTCACTCAGATGGCGCTTAGAGGTTGGTCATGTCGACCGGGATCTGCGCCGTCGCCCCGTCACGGAGGACGGTGGCCTCGATGAGGCCGTACATGCGGTCGGCGGCGTAGTAGACCTCGTTGTCGTTCTTCAGACCGAAGGGCTCGAGGTCGACCAGGAAGTGGTGCTTGTTCGGGAGCGAGAAGCGGACTTCGTCGATCTCCGAGCGGTGGTTGATGATGCGCGTGGCCATCTGGTACAGCGTCTGCTGGAGGGAGTACGAGTACGTCTCCGAGAAGGCCTCGAGCATGTGCTTGCGGGTCTGCTCGTAGGACCGCTCCCAGTTGGGCATGCGCTGGTCGTCGTCGGTCCAGTTGAACCGCCAGCGGGCGGAGACCTGCGTCGCCAGGATGCGGTCGTACGCCTCCTGGAGCGTCGTGTACTTGTCCTTGATGTAGCCCCAGAACTCCGAGTTGGTGGAGTTCATGACGACGAGGTCCTTGAGGCCGGAGATGACCTCCCACTTCTCGCCGTCGTAGGTCACCTGGGTGACGCGGGTCTCCTGGCCCTTACGGGCGAAGGAGTGGTTGACCTCTTCGGCGCCGATGAACTTGGAGTTGGCGTCGGAGGAGGCGATGCGCTCCCAGGAGTACTCCTCGATCCGGATGCGCGCCTGCTTGATCGGCTCCTGGCTCGTCACGAAGTGGCGGGCGAGGTGGATGCCGAACTGCTCGGCGGACTCGATGCCGTACTCCTTGGCGAACGCGAAGACGGTGTTCTTCGTCGTGTCGGTGGGGAGGCAGTGGGCGTTGGAGCCGGTGAGGTGGACGTCGTCGAGGTCGCCGGAGAGGGCGACGGAGACGTTCAGGTCCTTGATGTGGTGGGTGTCGCCGTCCCGCGTGATCTTGACGACGCGGTTCTCTGCTTTGCCGTACTGGTTCTGGCCGAGAATCGTGGGCATGTCTGCTAGCTCCCTCGGTAAACGGAGTAGCCGAACGGGTTGAGCAGCAGCGGTACGTGATAGTGCTCGCCCGGCTTGACGGCGAACGTGATCGCCACCTCCGGGAAGAACGCACCGCTGTCCCTTACGCGGGGGGCGTCCTGCTGCGCCTCGGCTTGCTTCTTGGAGAAGTACTCCTCGACCTCGAAGTCGAGTCGTACGTGGGTGGTTTCTTCCGGCAGCGCCGGCAGGTCCTTGCAGCGCCCGTCCGCGTCGGTGGCGGAGCCGCCGAGCGTGACCCATGCGCCGTCGAGGCCCTTGCGGGCCGCGAGCGTGATGGCCACGCCCTCGGCGGGGCGGCCGATGCTGGTGTCCAGGATGTGCGTGGACACCGAGGCCGTGGTGTCGGTGCTCATTCGGAGCTCTCTTCCTCTGCGAGACGGGTCAGCCGGATGCGGTTGATCTTGCCCAGTTCGGTGCGGACGATCTCCCGCTCCTCCTCGGGCGAGTTGCCGATCCGCTCACGGACCGCGTCGCGCATCTGCTCGCCGGTCCTGCCGGTGGCGCAGATGAGGAAGACATGACCGAACTTGTCCTGGTAGGCCAGGTTGAGTTCGAGCATCTCGGTCTTGAGCTCCGCGGAGGCGCCGGCCATCCCGCTCTGTTCGCGGGAGGAGGTCGGGTCCCCGGCCTTCGGACGACCGATCGGCGGGTGGCCCGCCATCGCGTCGGCCAGGTCCTCGACGGTCAGCTCGGCCATGGCGGCGTCACTGGCGAGGAAGAGGGCTTCGGCGGTGGCGTACGGGCGCTGGGCGAGCAGTTTGCTCCCCCACGCCGAGCTGGAGCACACCTCGTGGAGCGCGGCGAGAGCCTCGCTGTCCGCCGAGGTGTTGAACCGGGTGAGACCCGGTGTCGTACCTGAAGTCACGGGAAGCCTCCGTGGCTGTTTTTCGCTGTGCGTCGGACGGGCTGCGGATAGCTAACGCCCTCCGCAACACAACGTCAACACTTTGTTGAAAAGTCGGCCACACAAAAGCCGTCGTCCCGACATCTGGACGACGGCTTGTGGTCACAACAAGATCAACTAGCTGCTCTCGGCGGCCTTTTCCCTGCTCAGGGCGGTCTCTCTGTTGAGGTAGTTGTACACGGTGAAGCGGCTGACGCCCAGCGCCCCCGCCACCGTCTCCACCCCATGGCGCACCGAGAAGGCACCGCGTGCCTCCAGAACGCGCACCGCTTCCTGCTTCGCCTTGCGGTCCAGTTCGGCCAGCGGCATCCCGTGCCGTCTTTCCATCGCCGCGAGGATGTGATCCAGCGAATCGGACAGCTGCGGCAGTCGTACGGCGAGGACGTCCTCCCCCTCCCAGGAGAGGACGACGTCGTCACCCTCCGCCTGCGTGGGACCCAGCAGCTCCGCGCCCATGGCGTCGACCAGCGGCTTCACCGCCGCGATCAGCGGATGTTCGGTCACTTCTCGCCCTCCCCGATCACATTCACCTGGAGCGAGACCCGCGTGGCACCGGCCGCGAGCGATCTGCGCAGCAGCGCGTCGACCGCGGTGAGCACCTCGTCGGCGCCGCCTTCCGCCGTATTGCCGAAGGGGCCGACGTCGACCGCGTCCAGTTCGGCCGACTGGATGACCTCACGGGCCACGACCGCGTGCGCCGGCGCCTCGTCGAGGTCGAACGGCTCGGTCGTGAACTCCACTCTCAAACGCACCATGGACCCAAAGTACGGCCCCGCCCCGACGTACGGGAGCCCCGGACCTGCGGGGACCTCTTGACAAGGAGGACGACCTGCTTGCAACATTCCGTCAGACAGAAACTTACTTCCGCGATACGGAAGGAGCGCCGCCCCTCATGGGATACACGGACCAGCGCTTCGATGTGAACCTGTCGATCCTCTTCACGGAACTCCCGCTCCTGGAGCGCCCCGCGGCCGCCGCCGCGGCGGGCTTCACGGCGGTCGAGCTGTGGTGGCCCTGGATCGACACCGCCACCCCCGAGCAGAGCGAGCTCGACGCCCTCAAGAAAGCCCTTGAGGACGCCGGCACCCAGCTGGTGGGTCTGAACTTCTACGCCGGACAGCTCCCCGGCCCGGACCGCGGCGCCCTCTCCGTACCCGGAGAGGAGTCGGACCGCTTCCGCGCCAACATCGAGGTGGCCGCCGACTTCGCCGCCTCGGTCGGCTGCAAGGCGCTCAACGCGCTCTACGGCAACCGCGTCGAGGGGGTGGACCCGCAGATCCAGGACACCCTCGCCCTGGAGAACCTGGTCCTGGCCGCCCGCGCGGCGGACCGGATCGGCGCGATCCTCCTCGTCGAGACCCTCAACAAGCCGGAGTCGCCGCTCTACCCGCTGGTGAGCGCCCCCTCCGCGATCGAGGTCATCGACAAGGTGAACGCGGCCACCGGTCTCGGCAACGCCAAGTTCCTCCTCGACATCTACCACCTGTCGATGAACGGCGAGGACGTCAGCCAGGTCATCGCGGAGTACGCCGCCAAGACCGGCCACGTCCAGATCGCGGACAACCCGGGCCGCGGCGCGCCGGGCACCGGCGAGCTCCCCCTGGAGCAGCTCCTCGACGAGCTCAAGAAGGCCGGCTACGACGGCTGGGTCGGCCTGGAGTACAAGGCCGCCGACGCCGCCGCGTCCTTCGCCTGGCTCCCGGTCGAGGCCCGCCCGGCCCGCTGACCAGCGACTTCTCCCCGTACCACCAGTTTTTGAGAGGCACCCTCATGAGCAACCTTCCCAAGATTGCCTGGATCGGCCTCGGAATCATGGGCTCCCCCATGTCCGAGAACCTGCTGAAGGCCGGCTACGCGGTCACCGGCTTCACGCTGGAGCAGGACAAGCTGGAGCGGCTGGCCAAGGCCGGCGGCACCTCCGCCTCGTCGATCGCCGAGGCCGTGAAGGACGCCGACGTCATCGTCACGATGGTGCCCGCCTCCCCGCAGGTCGAGGCCATCTCCTACGGCCCCGAGGGCATCCTGGAGAACGCCAAGGAGGGCGCGCTGATCGTCGACATGTCGTCGATCACCCCGCAGACCTCCGTCGACCTGGCGAAGAACGCCGCCGCCAAGGGCATCCGCGTCATCGACGCCCCGGTGTCCGGCGGCGAGGCCGGCGCGATCGAGGCCGTGCTCTCGATCATGGTCGGTGGCGAGCAGGCCGACTTCGACGAGGCCCTCCCGATCCTGGAGACCCTCGGCAAGACCATCGTGCTCTGCGGCCCGCACGGCTCCGGCCAGACGGTGAAGGCCGCCAACCAGCTCATCGTCGCGGTCAACATCCAGGCCTGCGCCGAGGCCGTCGTCTTCCTCGAGAAGTCCGGCGTGAACCTCCAGGCCGCCCTGGACGTCCTCAACGGCGGTCTGGCCGGCTCCACGGTCCTGACCCGCAAGAAGGACAACTTCCTGAACCGGGACTTCAAGCCCGGCTTCCGGATCGACCTGCACCACAAGGACATGGGCATCGTCACCGACGCCGCCCGCAACGTCGGCGCGGCCCTCCCGGTCGGCGCCGTCGTGGCCCAGCTCGTCGCCTCCCTGCGTGCGCAGGGTGACGGCGGCCTGGACCACTCGGCCCTGCTGCGCGCCGTCGAGCGCCTCTCCGGCCAGCAGGTCTGACCCCCAGGGGGTGCCTTGCGGGTCACCCCTCAGCCCCTTCACCGGGGCCCCTGATTTCCGGTCGGCGGCGGCGCTGACACCTGTCCTGTCGCGCCCAGGCGTCGCCGCCGACCGGAACACCACACTTCCTTTTCAACAAACTGTTGACGTCGCGTTCCGGCCGAATCTAGGCTCCTCGCACCGTCAGCAGAGTTCCCGTACGGAAGGTCACGATGTCGAAGCGCGTGCTTACGACCGAGTCCGGCGCCCCCGTCGCCGACAACCAGAACTCCGCCACCGCCGGCGTCGGTGGCCCCATCCTCCTCCAGGACCAGCACCTGCTGGAGAAGCTCGCGCGCTTCAACCGTGAGCGGATCCCGGAGCGTGTGGTGCACGCCCGCGGTTCCGGTGCGTACGGCTACTTCGAGGTGACCGACGACGTCACCGCGTACACCAAGGCGGACTTCCTCGGCGAGGTCGGCAAGAAGACCGAGACCTTCATCCGGTTCTCCACCGTGGCCGACTCGCTCGGCGGCGCGGACGCGGTCCGTGACCCCCGCGGCTTCGCCCTGAAGTTCTACACCGAAGAGGGCAACTACGACCTCGTCGGCAACAACACCCCGGTGTTCTTCATCAAGGACCCGATCAAGTTCCCCGACTTCATCCACTCCCAGAAGCGCGACCCCTTCACGGGCAAGCAGGAGGCGGACAACGTCTGGGACTTCTGGGCGCACGCCCCCGAGGCGACGCACCAGATCACCTGGCTCATGGGCGACCGCGGCATCCCCGCCTCGTACCGCCACATGAACGGCTACGGCTCCCACACGTACCAGTGGACCAACGAGGCGGGCGAGGCCTTCTTCGTCAAGTACCACTTCAAGACGAACCAGGGCATCCGCAGCCTCTCCGCCGACCAGGCCGCCGAGCTCGTCGGCAAGGACGCGAACTCGCACCAGACCGACCTGCTCCAGGCCATCGAGCGCGGCGTGAACCCGAGCTGGACCCTGTACGTCCAGGTCATGCCGGCCGCCGAGGCCGCCGAGTACCGCTTCAACCCGTTCGACCTCACCAAGGTGTGGCCGCACAGCGACTACCCGCTCCAGCGCGTGGGCCGCCTGGTCCTCGACCGCAACCCGGAGAACGTCTTCGCCGAGGTCGAGCAGGCCGCCTTCTCCCCGAACAACTTCGTCCCGGGCATCGGCCCCTCGCCGGACAAGATGCTCCAGGGCCGCCTCTTCGCCTACGCGGACGCCCACCGCTACCGCCTCGGTGTGAACCACACCCTGCTGCCGGTGAACGCCCCCAAGGCGACCACCGCGGAGAACTACGGGCGCGACGGCTTCATGGCCACCCGCAACGGCTCGCGCCACGACAAGAACTACGAGCCCAACTCGTACCAGGGCCCGGCCCAGACCGACGCCGCGCTCTCCGCGCCGCTCGCGATCCACGGCTGGACCGGCACCCACGAGGCGCCCGCGCACACCAAGGACGACGACTTCTTCCAGGCCGGCGAGCTCTACCGCCTGATGTCCGCCGAGGAGAAGAGCCGTCTGATCGCCAACATCGCCGGCGGTCTGTCCCAGGTGTCCCGCGAGGACGTCATCGAGAAGAACCTCGCGCACTTCGCCGCCGCCGACGCGGAGTACGGCAAGCGCGTGGCCGAGGCGGTCCGCGCCCTGCGCGAGGACTGACCGCACAGCAGCACCCAGACTGCGTACGGCGCCTGACGGGAGGTCAGTGCCGTACGCGGTCCGGATCGCCGGCCCGGATGAGGGGTGGTCGGCGGACCGGACAAGCGTGAGGACCGCGGCGGCGTCGAGCCAGTGCGGTGGTAAGGGCGTCGGGCCCCCCTTCTTGACCTGAAAGAAGAGGACAGCCGGCACGCCCGTCGCCGCCGCCGCGGTCCTATCGCCCAGCCCTTCCCCTCGGGGGCACCGAAAGCAGCTGCACCCACAGACTCCGTCCGGCGGCGCGAACGACCCACTCTCGACGCCGCCCTCGCACTGCTTCGCAGGCTTCGGACGGCTGCGTCGGACTCCGTCCGCCGGCCCCGAACGCAGGTACACCCACAGACTCCGTCCGGCGGCGCGAACGTCCTGTCGCGCCAGCCTCGTGCCGTCGGACGGGCACAACGGGAGAGCGTGGAACCAGGTTTACGGTCCTTGGTTCCGCGCTCTTCTTCGTATGTACGGGTGGACGCGGTACGGGCGCCCAGCGCATCGTTTCTGCGGTGAAGATCCGCACCCGCTCGGAGGAGCGCTCCGCGATTCGGGCCCCACGCGCCCCGATCCCGCGGCTATCCATCGGTACATGATCAAGAACCTGATGCGCGGTCTCGCACCGCTCGCGCTGATCCTGTCCCCGCTCGCCGTCCCCTCCCCCGCCCTCTCCGCCGGCGTCGTCCTCTTCCCCGACGCGCTGGCCGAGCTCACCGAGGCCTCCGAGGACCCGGACGGCTACAAGGAGTCGGCGTTCCGCCACTGGAACCAGGGCCTCGACCCGGCGGACGGCTGTGACACCCGCTCCGAGGTCCTCGTCGCCGAGTCCGTCGACGCCCCGAAGACCGGTGCGGGCTGCGCGCTGACCGGGGGCCGGTGGACCTCGTTCTACGACGGGCAGAACGTCACCGACCCGGCGGGGCTCCGCGTCGACCACCTCGTCGCCCTCGAAGAGGCCTGGCAGTCCGGGGCCTCCGGCTGGACGGCCGCCCGGCGCGAGCAGTACGCCAACGACCAGGGCGCCGCCGCGACCCTCGTCGCCGTCACGGCCCGCAGCCGGAAGGAGAAGGCCGGCCGCGACCCCGCCGAGTGGGTGCCCGTGGACTCCACCCGCTACTGCCGATACGTCGGCGAGTGGGTGAGCACCAAGCTCCGCTGGGGCCTGTCCGCCGACAAGGACGAGGTGGAGGCGCTCAAGCTGTTCGCCGACGGGCCGTGCGAGGACACGGTCGTGCACCGCTCTACGGCGCCTCGCTAGGCAGTGCCCGACTGGGCGGTGCCGCCTTCGAGGGCGCCTCGTCGGGCGGTGCCGCTTCGGCCTCGCGGTCGGCCCGGGCGAGTACCAGGGTGACGGTGAGCGAGGCGAGCGCGAGCAGCGCCATGCCCGTACGCGGTGACGTGAACTGGGCGAGGGTGCCCGCGAGCGCCGCGCTCACTCCCTGGAGGGCGAGCATCCCGGAGGTGTGCAGCCCGAGGGCGTGGCCGCTCAGCTCCTCCGGCACCAGGGCCATCAGCCGTTCCTGGTGCAGCAGGCTCGCCCCGTACCCGACGGCCGAGACGGTCACGAGGGCGAGGACGAGCGGCAGCCCCGGGTCGAGGGCGAAGACCAGGAACGGGGCCGCGAGCAGCGCCTGGAGCGGGAAGCGGATCCGCTCGCGCAGCCGCGCCGGTACGAAGCGGCCGACGGCCGTGTCCCCGACGAGCATCCCGAGGCCGGCGCAGGCGAAGAGCAGCCCCGCCCGCTCGGGGGCGTACGGCACGAAGAGCGACTCGCAGCCGACGATCAGCCCGTTGGGCACCCACAGGGCGAGGTAGCAGCGGCGGCGGGCAGGCGAGGCCCACAGGCGCGCGTTGGTCCGCCAGGTCTCGGCGACGGAGGCCCGGCCGGTGGCGCGCGGTGTCCGCCGGGTGAGACCGAGGCGGGCGACGAGGGCCGCGGCGAGGTAGAGCACGGCGCCGACGAGGACCGTGCCGCGCGGGGAGAGGAACGCGACCAGGACGCCGCCGGTCGCGAAGCCGGCGATCTGGCAGACGCCGACCGCCATGTTCGTCACCGAGCGGCCGAGGAGGTACTGCTCGCGGGCGAGGATCTCGTTCAGGAGGCCGTAACGGACGCCGCCGCCGAGCGAGGCCGCCAGCCCCTGCCCGAAGAGGACCACGAAGACGGCCCAGACCGGCAGGGCGGGGAGCGCCAGGACCGCCGTGCACAGGGCGAAGAAGAGCGCGAGCCCGGCGATCGCGGTGCGCGGCGGGAGCCGGTCGGCCGCCGAGAGCAGGGTCGTCGCGCCGACCAGCTGGGCGAGCGAGGGCCCGAAGAGCGCGAGGGCGGAGAGCAGCGGGGAACCGGTCGCGCGGAAGACGAGGGTGGCGAGGCCGAGTCCGGCCACCATCTGGGCGGCGACCTGGGCGGAGCCGGCGAGGAAGAGCGGGGTGAACTCGGGGGTACGGAACAGCGCGCGGTAGCGGGGCATGCGGGCAGTCTCGGGGGCGCCCGGCGACGGCGATACTGTTTCGCTCCGGGGCGAAACCAACGGGCTCGTGGGGACTCGTGGCGAAAGGGCGGTCGTCGTCTATGGGCTGGTGGCAGATCGGTACGGACTCGCTCGCGGGCAGCCGTTTCGTCGTCTCGCCGCTGAGCGAGACGATCGCGGCGCTCAAGATCCTGCACACGGGCTCGGGCTCCCACCCGGGCGAACAGGCCTGGCTGGCCCGGCACCTCCCCTCCTACCGGGCGCGCCTGGCGGCCGCTCCGCTCGACGGTCTGCTCGTCGGGGCCGCGCTCGGGCGGACGTGGAACGCGGACTTCCTGACCCCGACGCCGCTCGGCGAGGGCGAGCAGCCCTTCGAGGAGGAGGTCGAAGCGGTCCGCACGGCCGATCCGGCCGCCGCCGTACCGCAGTTGGCGGTCGCGCTCGACGGTCCCGTACCGGAGCCGCTGCGCTCGGCGCGCGATCTTCCGGAGCGGATGGCCGCGGTCCTGACGTGGGTGTGGCGGGAGAGCGTGCTGCCGGAGTGGCCGCGGCGCCGGCGGGTCCTCGAAGCCGATGTGGTGGCGCGGACCGCGCAGTTGGTCCGGGGCGGCTGGGCGGCGGCCCTCGACGAACTCTGCCCGGGGAAGATGCGGTGGCTCGGCGACGGCCGGCTCCAGGTCAACTCCCGGGACTATCCACCGCGTTCGGTGGACGGCGGCCGTCTGCTGTTCGTGCCGGTGACCGCGAGCACGGGATGGGTGTCGTGGGAGGGGACGGAGCGGTCCGCGGTGGTGTACCCGTGCGCGGGCGCCCTTGCGGACGGCTCGGGTCCCGTTCCGCCCGAGGCGCTCGGCGCGCTGCTCGGCGCGGCACGGGCGGGTGTGCTCGTACGGCTCCGAACGCCCAAGTCCACGAGCCAGTTGGTGGCGCTGACGGGGCAGGGCCTCGGATCGGTGGGCCGGCACCTGAAGGTCCTGCTCGACGCCGGCCTGGTCCGGCGGGGACGGGCGGGCCGGTCCGTCCTGTACGAGTGGACGGAGGCGGGCGCGGTGCTGGTGGCGGCCCAGGGGTGAGCGCGGGGCGGGGGCGACCGGGGGTGAGCGCGAGGCGGAGAGCGACCGGGGGAATGGGCGTGGGGCGGCCCCCGTCCCGGTGCTCCTCGGGACGGGGGCCGTGTCAGTGCTCCCGGATCAGACCTTCAGGTCTCGGGCCTTGAGGCCTCAGCCTCAGACCCTCAGGTCTCGGGCCTTGAGGTCTCAGACCTTGAGCGGCTTGATCGCGGTCGGCGCGTGGCCGGGCTCGGTCGCGAGCTCCTCGAACTCGGTGACGTCGCTCATGTCGACCGTCTTGCTCATCGCGATGTTGGTGATGCGCTCCAGGATGGCCTCGACGACGACCGGGACCTGGAACTCCACCGCGAGCTTCTTCGCCTCTTCGAGGGCCTCGCCCAGCTTGTCCGGGTCGGTGACGCGGATGGCCTTGACGCCCAGGCCCTCGGCGACCTTGACGTGGTCGACGCCGTAGACGCCGATCTCCGGGGTGTTGATGTTCTCGAACTCGAGGTTGACCTCGAAGTTGATGCCCAGGTTGCCCTGCGCCTGGCGGATCAGGCCGAGGTACGCGTTGTTCACGAGGACGTGGACGTAGGGGACCTTGTGCTGGGCGGCGACCGCCAGCTCCTCGATCATGAACTGGAAGTCGTAGTCGCCGGACAGCGCCACGACCGGGGTCTCCGGGTCGGCGGTGGCGACACCGATGGCGGCCGGGATGGTCCAGCCGAGCGGGCCGGCCTGGCCGCAGTTGATCCAGTGGCGCGGCTTGTAGACGTGCAGGAACTGCGCGGCCGCGATCTGGGAGAGGCCGATGGTGGTGACGTAGCGGGTGTCCGGCCCGAACGCCTTGTTCATCTCCTCGTAGACGCGCTGCGGCTTGATCGGGATGTTGTCGAAGTTCGTCCGGCGCTGGAGGGTGGCCTTGCGCTCCTGCGCGGAGGCGGACCAGGCGGAGAAGTCCGGCAGCTTGCCGGCGGCCTTCAGCTCCTTGGCGATCTCGATGAAGAGCTCCAGCGCGACCTTGGCGTCGGAGGCGATGCCGTAGTCCGGGGCGAAGATCTTGCCGATCTGGGTGGGCTCGACGTCGACGTGGACGAACTTCCGGCCCTTGGTGTACGCATCCATGTTGTAACCGGTGTGGCGGTTGGCCCAGCGGTTGCCGATGCCCAGGACGAAGTCCGACTCCAGGAAGGTCGCGTTGCCGTAGCGGTGCGCGGTCTGGACGCCGACCATGCCGGCGGCGAGCTCGTGGTCGTCCGGGATGGTGCCCCAGCCCATGAGGGTGGAGATGACCGGGACGTTGATCAGCTCGGCGAACTCGACGAGGAGGTCGGTGGCGTCGGCGTTGATGATGCCGCCGCCGGCGACGATCAGCGGGCGCTCGGACTCCAGGAGGAAGCTCAGCGCCTTCGCGGCCTGGGCGCGGCTGGCCTGCGGCTTGTAGACCGGCAGCGGCTCGTACGTCTCCGGGTCGAACTCGATCTCGGTCAGCTGGACGTCGATCGGGAGGTCGATGAGGACCGGGCCGGGGCGGCCGGAGCGCATCAGGTGGAAGGCCTGCTGGAAGACGCCCGGGACCTGCGCGGCCTCCAGGACGGTCGTCGCGGCCTTGGTCACCGGCTTGGCGATGGACGCGATGTCGACGGCCTGGAAGTCCTCCTTGTGGAGCTTCGAGACCGGGGCCTGGCCCGTGATGCAGAGGATCGGGATGGAGTCCGCGATCGCCGAGTAGAGGCCGGTGATCATGTCGGTGCCGGCGGGGCCGGAGGTGCCGATGCAGACGCCGATGTTGCCGGCCTTGGCCCGGGTGTACCCCTCGGCCATGTGCGACGCGCCCTCGACGTGACGAGCGAGCGTGTGGCTGACGCCGCCCACGTTCTTGAGCTCGCGGTAGAAGGGGTTGATCGCCGCGCCAGGCACGCCGAACGCGTTGGTGACGCCTTCGCGCTTGAGGATCTCAACGGCCGCTGCGGCGGCGGTCATACGAGGCATGGGAGTGCTCCTGCTTCGGCCGGTCGGAGGCAAGCGTGCCCGGCGGCTCAGGGAGCCCGGGAGGCTTGTTTCCGTAATGCGGAAATACTGTTCTGCTATACGGAAGTAATGTAGGTCGGGTCCCGGAGAACCGTCAAGAGAAGTCCGCCCCGCGGGATCACCGAAGTGGCCGAACTCCCTCCCCCGAGGTGGCCGATGGGTGGACGATGGGGGCGGAACGACAGGGGGTCGCGGTGGTGGGTGAGTCGGTACCGGTGCGCTGCCCGGAGTGCCAGCGGACGCAGGCGTACGCGGCGCCCGTCTTTCCCTGCGCGTGCGGAAGCCCCGTCGCCCCTCCGGTGACGGCGGGCGCGACGGCGGAGCCGATCACGCACCGGAACTGGACGGACGAATGGGTCACCGTCCGCTGCGGCGCCTGCGGCCGCGAGGACGACTGGCCCCACCCGGAGCTCGGCTGCGCCTGCGGCACGGTCCTCCGGGTCCCCGTCCAGCCGGTGGGCACGGAGTCCGACGGGAACGGCGGGGCGGGGGCGCAGCACCCGGCCGAGGGCGGCGGACGCGCCGGGGCGCGGGCTCCGCACAGCCCGCAGGCGCCACAGCCCCCGCACGGTGCGCAGACACCGCACGGTCCGCAGACGCCGCATACTCCGTCGACCGCGCACACCGCGCCGAGCTCGCGGACCCAGCGTCCGCCGCAGAGCCCGCCTCCCCCGGCCGGTCCTTCCTCCTCCCCGCACACCGCCCCGTCGCCGTCCCCGTCCCCGTTCCCCTCCTCGGCTCCCGGCCGTGCCGGGTCGACCGCGCCGGACGCGGCACCCCGTGACCCCGGCGGTCCGGGGCTCACGCCGCCGACGGCCGCAGGCGGGACCTTCGGCGCCCGACCGGAACCGGAGGCCCCCGGCGGTCCGGCCAGGCCCCGGGCGTTCGAGCACGGCTCGGAGTGGTTCGGTTCGGGCCCGACCGGCCGGGACGACGGCGTTTCCGGCGACGGGGCTCCGGACCACGGCGTCTCGGGCGACGGCGTTCCGGGTGGCCTGGACGTCCCGGGTGGCCTGGACGTCCCGGCCCGGGCCCGGGCGCACCGCACGTTCGCCGAGCGGTACCCCGCGCACATCCCGCTGCCGCCCACGGCCCCGCGCCCGGCTCCGATGCGGGGTACCTTCCGGCCGGTGACGATCCGGACCGCGCGGGACGCGGTGGCCGCGGCCGCCGGGTACCTCCGCTGGCTCGGCTTCCGGGACGTGGTCCAGCCCGAGGACCGCCCCGCCTCCGGCGTGGACCTGCGGGCGCCGGGACTCGTCGCCCAGGTGGATCCGAGCACGCGGCCGGCCGGGCTGCGGGCCGTCGAATGCCTCTGGCTCAACGGCCTGAGCACCCCCACCACGAGCGTGAGCGTGTTCTTCTCGCTGGCCGGCTACACCCCGGAGGCGCGCAAGCGGGCCGCCGAGATCGGCCTCCCGCTCTTCGTCCTCGACCTGACGGGCACCCCGCAGCCCGTCAACCTCGCCGCCGACGAGCTGGCCGCCGACGGCGCCTGACCCTCCCGTCCGGCGCCGTCCCCGCCCCAACGCACCCCACCGCACCTCAACCCACCCCGCCGAGCCCCGCCCACAACACCTCGCCATCCGAAACCGGCCATTCACGCGTGACGATCACGGTCCCCCGGGCACAACACCCTCGGGGGGTGGCGTCATGTCGACGGCGATGTGGTGGTTCATCGGGGTGGCCTGCGCGGAACTGGCGCTCGCCGCCGCGCTGTTGCGAACCCGCAGCCAGGAAAGCGGGGCGTGGACCGCGGGCGACGAGCCGCCGCCACAGGCCCTCGCGCTGCTGCGGGGAGGGCGCCGGGCGGCCGTCACGGTCGCGCTCGTGGCGCTCCACCAGCGCGGGGCGGTCGCCGCGGGACGTAAACGTACGATTCGGGCCAACGGAGGTCCGGGCCGGACCCGAGATCCCGTACAGCTCGGGGTGCACGGGGCGCTGCACCGGGCGCTGGCGCTGCGGGCGCTCGCCCTGCGGCCCGAGGCGCGGCGGGCCGTGGACGCCCTGCACGGCGAGCTCGGCCGGGCCGGTCTGCTGCGGCCGCCCGCCCGGCTGCGGGCCGCGCGCGTCCTGCTCGCCTGCGTCCCGCTGACGGTCGGCGCCGGACTGCTCGTGGGCTGGGCGCGCCACGGGCGCGACGGCGGACCGGGCGGTGCGGGCCTGATCGTGGTCGTGGCGGTCGCCCTGCTCCCGGTCCTCCTCGCGGCGGCGCTGCTGCGCCTGCCGCCGGCGACGCGGGCCGCGCGGCACCTGCTCGCCGGCCTGCGGGAGCGGCATCCGCTGCCGGCCCACCGGCGCGAGGTGACGGACGGGCGTCTCGTCCAGTTGTACGTCGCGCTGTACGGGGATCCGGCGCTCGCCCTGTTCCTGCCCCGGTTCTCCCGGGACGGCGGGCTGCTCGACCGCCCGCGCGAGGCGGACGAGATCAGGCCTCCCCCGGAGCCGGGCAGGGGGACGGGCCGCACCGTTCCCTGACCTCGCGCCATACTGTCGTATGCGCATCAGAGCGGCCGCTCCGGCCGAACTCCCGCTGCTCCAGGACATCGAACGGGCGGCGGGCGAGCCGTTCCGTTCTCTCGGCATGGCGGCGATCGCCGACGACGACCCCCTGCCCCTGGACGTCCTGGAGGCGTATCGCTGCGAGGGCCGGGCCTGGGTGGCGGTGGACGCGGCCGACCGTCCGGTCGCCTATCTGCTCGCCGACACCGTCGACGGCTCCGCCCACATCGAGCAGGTGTCGGTGCACCCGGACGCCGCCCGCCGGGGCGTCGGCCGGGCGCTGATCGAGCACCTGGCGGCGGCCGCCAGGGAGCAGGGCCTGACGGCACTGACCCTGACGACCTTCACCGAAGTCCCGTGGAACGCCCCGTACTACATCCGGCTCGGCTTCCGCCCGCTCGCCGAATCCGACCCGGCGCTCACGGACGGGCTGCGCGCCATCAGCCACGCGGAGGCGGCACACGGCCTGTCGGTCTGGCCCCGGGTGTGCATGCGCCGGGAGGTCCAGGAGCCGCTGGAGGTCCAGGAGCCCCCGAAGGTTCAGGAGTCCCGGGAGGTCCAGGAGACTCCGGGGGTTCACAAGCCCCGGGGCGCCCAGGAGCCCCGGGGGGTCCAAGAGCTCCAAGAGGCCCAGGAAGCCCCTTAGGCCCTGCCCGGCCTACGCCTCAAGCCCGCCCCGGTCCCAGCCCCCGCCCGCCCGTCGCCCCTAGAACCAAGGGCGGGCGTCGGGCGTGGGCAGCGGACGCAGCTTCGGCCAGCGGACGAGCAGGCGGTCGGCCATGGCGGAGCCGAGACGGCCGACGGCGTGCAGGTGATCGTGGTCGCGGGTCATGTCGGCGACCACGCCCAGGCGGTGGACGAGCCGCTCGCGGGCGGAGACGTAACCCCACTCGAAGTCCTCGGCGGGCACCCGGGCGAGCTGGTCGGCCGTCCCGCGGTGGGCGCGCTCGACGAGCGCGTCGCCCTGGATCAGCCAGCCCGCGCACGCGTCGGCGAGGTCACCCGGCACGTCCTTCCCGGTGAGGCCGCGCCAGGTGGTCCGGTAGACGTCCTCGACCTCCGCGAGCGGGGCCGCGGTCACCGACATCGCACACCAGCAGGTGGGGAAGCCGATGCGGAAGTAGGCGAGTTCGATCAGGCCGTTGCCGAGGGAGGCCCGCTCGAAGTCGACGAAGCGGACGCCGTCGGCGGTGCGCAGATCATTGCCGGGGCAGGGGTCGCCGTGCAGCAGCGCGTGGTGCGGGGTGGGGTCCAACCGCTCCAGGAGACCGGCGAGTTCCTCGGGAACGCCGGCCGGTACGGGCACGTCGAGCGCCCTGGCCAGGGCGAGGAAGGACTCCGCGTCGGCGGCGGTGGGCCCCGACCAGACCGGGAGTGCGCCCGCGTCGGCGGGCCCGGTCAGGGCGTGCAGCCGGGCGAGCGACTCGGCGTACCCCGGCATCCAGTCGTCCGTCCTGCCGAGGTCGTCCAGGTGCTCCAGGACCATGACCCGCGAGGACGGGTCCGTGGCGAGCACCTCGGGGGCCACGGCGGGCCCGGAGGCCCGCCCCGCCAGGCTCAGCCCGGCGAGCTCCCGCTCGAAGCGCGTGTGCGCGTCGGCACCCGCGTCCCCGTCGTCGGTGACCTGCTTGACGATCACCGGCCGCCCGCCGGTCAGCCGCACCCGCCACACCCGTGACCGCGGACTGCTGTCCAGGAGGGTGACCTGCTCGGGGGTGCCCACGGTGGACAGCAGCGCTTCATGGAACGGAACACGGTTCGGCATGTCGCCGAGCGTAACCGCACCTTCGCACGCACGACCGAGCACCCTGGCCCCGGCCATGATCCGCCGGACAGGCCCTAGGGGGTGTCTTGTCGATCAGGCCGGATCAGGGAGCGGCGTCTGGTGCCGTGCATCGCAAGGCGGAGGAGGGAGTCAACGCGGAGCGTTGGCGACCGACGACAACGCGGCGAGGCGCGGTGCCAGGCGTCGCGAGCCCGGCCTGATCGGCAAGACACCCCCTAGCGACCTTCCCCGTACCGCTGCCGCAGCTCCACCTTCCGCACCTTGCCGCTGACCGTCATGGGGAACTCGGTGAGGATCTCCACCCTGCGCGGGATCTTGTAGTGGGCGAGCCGGTCCCGGCAGAAGGCCGTCACCTCCTCCAGGGTCGGCGGGTCGGCCGGGTCGCGGGGGATCACGCAGGCCAGGATCTCCTCGCCGTACCGCTCGTCGGGCACGCCGACGACCTGGACGTCGGCGATCTTGGCGTGCCCGTAGAGGAACTCCTCGATCTCGCGCGGGTACACGTTCTCCCCGCCCCGGATGATCATGTCCTTGATGCGGCCGACGATCTGGACGTAGCCGTCGTCCCGCATCACCGCCAGGTCACCGGTGTGCATCCAGCGGCCCGCGTCGATCACCTCGGCGGTCTTCTCCGGCTCGTCCCAGTAGCCGAGCATCACGCTGTAGCCGCGGGTGCAGAGCTCCCCCGCCGCGCCGCGCTCCACGGTCAGTCCGGTCGCCGGGTCGACGACCTTGACCTCGACGTGCGGCAGGACCCGGCCGACGGTGCCGGTGCGGCGGTCCAGGTCGTCGTCGCGCCGGGTCTGGGTGGAGACGGGCGAGGTCTCGGTCATGCCGTAACAGATCGACACCTCCGCCATGTTCATCTCGGCGACGACCCGCTTCATCACCTCCACCGGGCACGGCGAACCGGCCATGATGCCGGTGCGGAGGGTGGAGAGGTCGTACGTGGCGAAGTCGGGGAGGTTCAGCTCGGCGATGAACATCGTCGGCACCCCGTACAGCGAGGTGCAGCGCTCCTCCTGCACGGCCCGGAGGGTGGCGGCGGGCTCGAAGGACGGCGCGGGGATCACCATGCAGGCGCCGTGCGAGGTGGCGGCCAGATTGCCCATCACCATGCCGAAGCAGTGGTAGAAGGGCACGGGGATGCAGATCCGGTCCTGCTCGCTGTAGGCGATCATCTCCCCGACGAAGTAACCGTTGTTGAGGATGTTGTGGTGGGAGAGGGTGGCCCCCTTCGGGAAGCCGGTGGTCCCCGAGGTGTACTGGATGTTGACCGGCTCGTCGCAGGAGAGCGGCTCGGGGCGCAGCTCCCCCGCCGTACGCGCGAGGAAGACATCCCAGCTGGGGTCCCCGAAGTGCACGACCTCCCTCAACTCCGTGCACTCTCCGCGTACTTCCTCGACCATGGCCCGGTAGTCGCTCGTCTTGTGGGCGAGCGTGGCGAAGAGCAGGGAGATGCCCGCCTGGTTCAGTACGTACGCCAACTCGTGGGAGCGGTAAGCGGGGTTGATGGTGACCATGATCGCGCCGATGCGGGCGGTGGCGTACTGGACGAGGACCCACTCGGCGCAGTTCACCGCCCAGATCCCGACCCGGTCGCCCTTCCGGACGCCGCTGCCGAGCAGCGCGTCGGCCAACCGGTCGACATCGGCGCCGAGTTGGGCGTAGGTCCAGCGGCGGCCGCCGGGGACGTCGACGAGCGCCTCCCGGTCGGGCCAGGCGGCGACGGCCCGGTCGAGGTTGGCGCCGACGGTGTCGCCGAGGAGGGCGGTGCCGGACACCCCGTGCGCGTACGAGAGTTCCGTGGTCCGCGCGTTCGTCATCCCCGGTCTCCTTCGGTGTACTCCGTGCCGCCGCCCTCGGCGGTGAGCCGGCGCAGTTCCACGCGCCGGATCTTGCCGGAGACGGTCTTGGGCAGCTCGGCGAACTCGATCCGCCGGATCCGCTTGTACGGGGCGAGGACCGCGCGCGAGTGGTCGAAGAGGGCCTGCGCGGTCCGCGCGTCCGGCTCCCAGCCCGCCGCGAGGACGACGTACGCCTTGGGGACGGCGAGTCGCAGCGGGTCGGGGGCGGGGACGACGGCCGCCTCGGCGACGGCCTCGTGCTCCAGGAGGGCGCTCTCCAGCTCGAAGGGGCTGATCTTGTAGTCGGAGGCCTTGAAGACGTCGTCGGCGCGTCCGATGTACGTGATGTACCCGTCCTCGTCCCGCGAGCCGATGTCACCGGTGCGGTAGTAGCCGCCCGCCATCGCCTCGGCCGTACGCTCCGGGTCGCCGTGGTAACCGGTCATCAGGCCCACCGGGTTGGCCGACAGGTCGAGACAGATCTCGCCCTCCTCTACGTCCGCCCGGCCGCTCACCGGATCGACGAGCGTGACGCGGAAGCCGGGGCTGGGGCGGCCCATGGAGCCCTCCTTGAGCCGCTGGCCGGGGCTGTTGGAGACCTGCACGGCGGTCTCCGTCTGGCCGAAGCCGTCCCGGATGGTGACGCCCCAGGCGCGCCGTACCGACTCGATGACCTCGGGGTTGAGGGGTTCGCCGGCGGCGACGACCTCGCGCGGCGGGGTCTTCAGCTGCCCGAGGTCGGCCTGGATCAGCATCCGCCACACGGTCGGCGGGGCGCAGAAGCTGGTGACGCCGTGCCGGTCCATCTCGCTCATCAGACGGGCCGGGTCGAAGCGCGTGTAGTTGTGGATGAAGACGGTCGCCTCCGCGTTCCACGGCGCGAAGAGGTTGGACCAGGCGTGCTTGGCCCAGCCGGGCGAGGAGATGTTGAGGTGCACGTCCCCGGGCTTGAGGCCGATCCAGTACATCGTCGAGAGGTGCCCGACCGGGTACGAGGTGTGGGTCTGCTCGACGAGCTTCGGCCGGGCGGTCGTCCCGGAGGTGAAGTACAGCATCAGCGTGTCCGCGGCGAGGGTCACGCCGTCGGGCTCGAAGTCGGCGGACTCCCGGACGGCGTGCTCGTAGCCGAGCCAGTTCACCCCGTCGCCGCCGATCGCGATGCGGGTGTAGTCGCCGGGGACGTCGTCGAACTTGGCGGTGTCCTCGGCGCGCACGATGACGTGGCGGGCGCGGCCGCGCTCGACGCGGTCGCGGAGGTCGGCGGGGCCGAGGAGGGGGGTGGCGGGGATGACGACGGCGCGCAGCTTCATCGCGGCGAGCATCGTCTCCCACAACTCGGCCTGGTTGCCGAGCATGACGATGATCCGGTCGCCGGCGCGGACGCCCTGGGCGCGCAGCCAGTTCGCGACGCGGTTCGAGCGGGCCGACATCTCGGCGAAGCTGATCCGCGTCTCGGAGCCGTCCTCCTCGACGATGTGCAGGGCGGTTCTGTCGTTGCCGGCGGCGATGACGTCGAACCATTCGAGCGCCCAGTTGAAACGGTCGGGGCGGGGCCAGGCGAAGCCCTCGTACGCCGTGTCGTAGTCCTCGCGATGGTGGAGCAGGAAGTCCCGGGCCGCCCGGAACGTCTCCGTCGCGTCGGCCGCGCTCGCTGCGGTCATGTGTCCTCCTCGTTGCGGGACAGGTCCCGGACATCGTGTAATCGGTGACCCAGGTCTCACTACCCCCGTTCGGGGGTGAACCAGCCGACCGGCCCAACGGACGACGGGGAGTGAACGGTGCGCGAGCACGTCGAATCGATGGAGCTGCGCGGCGCGCTGCTGCGGATGCGCCGTGCCACCGGTCTCCCGGTGGTGTTCGGGGGGCTGCTCCAGGACGGCCGCGTGCTGCGGATCGCCGAGCTGACCGGGGCGGTGACCCCGGCGCTGCACGGGCTCGCGATCTCGGCCGGCTCGGGGCTCGGGGGCAAGTGCCTGGCGCTCTCGCGGCCGTGCGCGGTGACGGACTACCCCTCGGCCCGGCACATCACGCACGAGTACGACGTGCCGGTCTCCGCGGAGGGGCTGCGGTCGGTGATCGCCGTACCGGTCGTGGTCCGGCGCACGGTGCGCGGGGTGCTGTACGGGGCGCTGCGCGACGCGCTGCCGATCGGCGAGCGGGTCTTCGACGCGGCGGTGGCGGCGGCGCGGGACGTGGAGCAGGCGCTCGCGGTACGGGACGAGGTCCGCCGGCTGCTGGCCCCGCCGCCCTCGGAACCGTCCTGGGAGGAGGTGCGGCAGGCACACGGCGAGCTGCGCGCGCTGGCTCCCCGGGTGGCGGATCCGGAGCTGCGGGAGCGGCTGCTCGCGGTGTGCGGCCGTCTGGAGTCGGCCTCGGTCACGGCGGCGTCGCCGGTCCCGGGGACGGCGGGCCCGGTGGTGTCGCTGACGTCGCGCGAGAAGGACGTCCTGGCGGCGGTGGCCTCGGGGGCGACGAACGCGGCGGCGGCGTCACGCCTCGGGCTGCGGCCGGAGACGGTGAAGGGCTACCTGCGCTCGGCGATGCGGAAGCTGGGCGCGCACACCCGCCTGGAGGCGGTGGTGGCGGCCCGCAGGGCGGGGGCGCTGCCGTAGGGCCCCCTCACTCCCCGCCCCTCACTCCCCGCCCTTCACCACCCTCCTTCACCACCCACCCCCTCCATCAGCCCCGATCGTGCGTGATCTCCTTGTGGACGATGTCGTACGGGGTGCCGGGCGGCGTCATGACCCGGAGGGTCCGCTCGGCCTCGGCGGCGAGCTCGGCGCGCTGGGCGCGGGTCACGGCCGCGAAGGGCTCGACGGTGAGCGTGGTGCGCTCCTTCGTCTCCTCAAGGCGCCAGAGCCCCGCGACGAGGCCGTCGAGAAGGAAGACGGAGAAGGCACGGTTGCCCTGCCAGGTGCGGGAGCGGATCTCGGGGCTGACGACCCGGGTGCGGTCGGCGTGCGACAGGAGCAGGTTGTCGAACTCGGGCAGGAACCGCGGCGGGGCCGGGGTGTCCTCGTCGGGGCGGGGCGCGTCGGGGAGGTCGAAGAGCTCGGTGCCGCGCGCGTCCTGGAACACCAGCAGCCGGGGCCGGAGGCGGTCGAAGGCCTCGCGGAGGCCGGTCAGGCCGCACCAGGTCTGCATGTCCTTGACGGAGGCGGGCCCGAAGGCGCCGAGGTAGCGGAGCACGGTCTCGTCGGTGTCGGCGGCCTCCGCCGGGACGGCGTCCCCGAACCAGACGTCGGTGGTGGTGAGGGCGACCTGCCCGGCACGGCCCCACAGGCCGCGCGGGGTGGCCTGGACGAGGGGGAGGAGACAGCGGGCGGCGAGGGAGAGGGACTGCGGGTCGGCGTGGGGCCACTCCTTGAGGAGCTCGTCGCGGAGCTGCTTGGGGGTACGGGGCCGCTCCTCGACGAGCTCGCGGGAGAGCACGGCGAGCCGCTCCAGGTCGACGCCGTCGAGCCCCCCGCGGCCGACGAAGATGGCGAGCTCCCGGTCGATGGCCCCGGGCTGCACGAGCCGGCGCAGGGCGACGGCGTCCCGGGCCGTGTGGGTGTGCACGGTGGAGCGCATGGTCACGATGCGGGCGACGGCGTGGGACTCCATGAGCGCGGACAGCTGCTCGGGCGCGAACCCGTCGAGGCGGGCGGCGAGCGCGTAGTACGGGGGCTTGGTGTTCTGCGCCTGGAGGCCGAGCAGACGGTCCACGGCGTCCTCGACGCCGAGCGGGGCGCGGCGGAGGAGGAGCTGACGGTCGAGGGTGGCGCGGTTCAGCGCGCGGGAGGAGAGGACCGGGTGCTTCGTCGTGGAGGCCATACGAGGAAACTACTGGGCCTTGCGGACAGATTCGGTCCGCAATACCGAAGTACAGCCCGAGCCGCACCGACAACCGCCATATATCATGCCGAAAGCCCCGCAGACTCTCCCCCACACTCGCCCCCCACCACGGCACACACGACTCATAGGAGGCGAAGGCCCGTGTCCGACCGCCGTCCCCGCGCGGCCTGGCGCCGCCATCCGGAACCGCCGCTGGAGCCCGAGTCGGCGCCGCGCGCCACCGACCGGCCGAGCGTGGTGCAGGCGACCCTCTACCGCGACGGCCGGCGGGTCTCCTCCCCCGCCACGCTCGCGGACACGTTCCGCCAGCTGCGCGAGCACCCCGACGGCATGGCGTGGATCGGCCTGCAACGCCCGACGGAGGCGGAACTCCACTCCCTGGCAGCGGAGTTCGACCTCCACGAACTGGCCGTGGAAGACGCCCTGGAAGCCCACCAGCGCCCCAAGCTGGAACGGTACGGCGACACCCTCTTCGTCGTCCTGCGGGCCGCGCGCTACCTGGACGCCCAGGAGGAGGTCGAATTCGGCGAACTCCACATCTTCGTGGGCCCGGACTTCCTCATCACGGTCCGCCACGGCGCGGCCCCGGACCTCTCCACGGTCCGCCGCCGCATGGAGGAGGACCCGGACCTCCTCGCCCTCGGCCCGGAAGCGGTCCTGTACGCGATCCTCGACGCGGTGGTCGACGGCTACGCCCCGGTGGTGGCGGGCGTCCAGAACGACATCGACGAGATCGAGACGGAGGTCTTCGGCGGCGACCCGGCGGTCTCCCGCCGCATCTACGAACTCTCCCGCGAAATGGTCGAGTTCCAACGAGCCACCCGCCCCCTGGTGGGCATGCTCCACGGCCTGATGGCGGGCTTCGCCAAGTACGGCACGGACGAGGAACTCCAGCGCTACCTCCGCGACGTCGCCGACCACGTCACCCACACCAGCGAACGCGTGGACGGCTTCCGCCAGGCCCTGACGGACATCCTCACGGTCAACGCGACCCTGGTCACCCAACAACAGAACGCGGAAATGCGCGCGTTGGCGGAAGCCGGCTTCGAACAGAACGAGGAGATCAAGAAGATCTCGGCCTGGGCCGCAATTCTCTTTGCACCCACACTCGTTGGGACTATCTACGGCATGAACTTCGACTCCATGCCGGAGCTGCACTGGACGGGCGGATACCCGTTCGCGATCGGCTTGATGGGGCTTGTCTGCACCGGTTTGTACGTGATTTTCAAGCGGCGGGACTGGCTCTAGGGAGCGATCGACCCCACCTACACCACGCACGTGGTTTGCTTCTGCACCTGCTGCACGAACCGCCCATTTCGGGCCCTGGGGAGTCCCTGGGGAGAAGTGATGCGGGTGATCTCGTCTACCTGCCTCCAGCAACGCCCTGACCAGGACTTTTACCCTCCTGCAGGCCGTTGGGGAGAATCCGGGGAGAATCGACTGCCGACACAGCTCCTGCGTCTGTGGCTTCCCCCCATCCTCATCCAGGCTCGGCATCTTGCCGGTCGCCCTTGCCGCCCCCTAGCAGATCACGGACAGTGACCTTGGCCTCTGAGCGGAGCCACACGCCTGCCCTCTCTGCGCGGCCTCCTGATGGCGGCGACAAGCCGTGCTCTGGTCAGCGCGGCGTCTGCGCCCTGCGGAAACAGATCTGCACCGCCCGACGATGCCGATCCTCTACCGGAAGAAGGGAGGTGTCTGGCTTGAAGCTGTTCCACACGAGCGGCGTGAGTGCTGATGGTCAGCGGGCGTGGAGGAAATAGCGGTCCGCATCAGTGAGGGCCTGCCCCAGCAGATCGACGATGTGGTCGAGTTCGTCGCGGGTGGAGATCAGGGGTGGTGCGATCTGCACGACCGGGTCGCCGCGGTCGTCCGCGCGGGCCAGGAGTCCGAGGCCGCGCATGCGTGCGAGAAGGAACTGCTTGACGAGTTCGTCCTGGCGCTCAGGGGTGAAGCCTCGGCCGTCCGCTCCGGCGACGAGTTCGAGGGCCCAGAAGAAGCCGTCGCCGCGTACGTCGCCCACGATGCTCAGCTCGGTCAGTTCGGCGAGCCGCTTGTGGAGGTGGCCGGTCAGGCCGCGGACGTTGTCCAGGACACCGTCTCGTTCGAAGATGTCGAGGTTGGTCAGGGCGGTGGCGGCGGCGACCGGATGCCCGGCGAAGGTCAGCCCGTGCAGGAGGGTCACGCCGTCGTTGAAGAAGGGCGCGGAGACCTTGTCGGACACCAGGACGGCGCCGAGCGTGGCGTAGGACGAGGTGAGGCCCTTGGCTGTGGTGATCATGTCGGGGATCGCACCGTACTTGGTCACTGCGAAGTATTCGCCAATGCGGCCGAAACCGGTGATGACCTCGTCGGCGACCAGGAGGAAGCCGTACTTGTCCGCCATCGCCCGTAGCCCTGCCCAGTAGCCCGCCGGAGGCGTGAGGCAGCCTCCGGAGTTCTGCACGGGTTCGGCGATCAGCATGGCCACGTTCTCCGGGCCGGCCTCCAGCACCGCCGCTTCGGTCTCGGCCAGCAGCCGCCGGGCGAAGGCATCCTCGTCGGTGTCGGTGGTGCGGTAGCGGTTGGTGTTGGGTGCGTGGGTGACCTCGAAGGCCGGTGCGCCGAAGGGTTCCTTGAGCGCCGGGATTCCCGTGAACGCGAGGGCGCCCATGGTCAGGCCGTGGTAAGCGGTGCGGCGGGCGATGGCTTTGGTGCGTTGAGGCTGGCCTTGCGCGACGTGGTACATGCGGGCGAGCTTCCACGCGGACTCCACGGACTCCGAGCCGCCGGAGGTGAAGAACACGCGATTGATTCCGTCGGGTGCCAGAGCGGCAAGCCGCTCGGCCAGCTCGATGGCGGCGGGGTGCGCGGTGTTCCACAGAGTACTGAACGGCAGGCGGTTGAGCTGCTGTTCGGCCGTCTTGGCGAACTCGGGGCCGTAGGAGTAGCCGAGCTGTGCGCAGAACAGGGCGGACAGGCCGTCTATATAGCGTTTTCCGGCCGTGTCGTAGACGTAGACGCCTTCGGCCCGGTCGGGCAGGAACAGTCCCTGGCCGCCGCGCAGGCTCGCGTGTTGGCCGAAGTGCAGGAGCAGGTGTTTGCCTGCTGCTTCGCGCAGCCGGTCGGCCTGGTGTGTAGTGGCGGGGTGGTCGGACATGGTGTTCTCCGGGGAGGTCGGCGGGCACATGAGCGGCAGACGGCAGGCCCGGCGGAGCGACTGGGCGGACCCGGGCGCAATGGGCGGCCACATCTCGTGAGCAGCTGCCGACCGCTGGAGCGGTATCTGAACGGCGGCTCCGGGAGGGCTCGGCAACGGAGACTCGGCGCCCGCTGCCGAGCCGGTCGTCAGGCGCCGGGCTGTCGGTCGCGACCGCGGGACCGCTGGGTGTCTCAGGCTCCCGTCGATCCGGCCCGGGCGGGATGCAGCGGGCCGAGGCCGGTCATGATCTGGCCCTTGTCGTAGCCCTCGGTGGCGGGCGGGAAGGGGGGCGGGGCGTCGCGCAGTTGCTTCCACAGCGGGTTCAGGCCGAGGGTGCCGCGTTCACGGGTGGTGGCCACGAGGTCGAGGTCGAGGTGGAAGGTGAGGAACTCCTCGCCTGCTCCGCCCTGGGCCAGTACGCGGCCTTCGGGGTCGGTGGCGATGCTGCGGCCGGTGCCGAAGAGGCCGCCGATGTTCGGGTTGAGGACGTACACCTGGTTGGTGATGGCGTTGGCGCGGGCCAGGACCAGTTCCTGTTCGCGGTCGGAGGTGCGCGTGTAGGTGGGCTGGATGATGACCTCGGCGCCCATCCAGGCGAGGGTGCGGGAGATCTCCGGTACCCAGCCGTCGTAGCAGATCGCCAGGCCGAAGCGGCCCACCTGGGGGATGTCGAAGGTGACGTAGGTGTCGCCGGGCACGGAGGTCTCGTACGGCATCCAGGGGAAGATCTTGCGGTACGAGGCCACCACTTCGCCCTGCGGGGAGATGGCGACGGCCGTGTTGTGGACGCCCTTGGCCGATCGCTCCGGGATGCTGCCGGGGACGATCCACAGCCCGGTGTCGGCCGCGAGCCGGCATACCGCGTCGGTGGTGGGGCCCGGGATCGGTTCGGCGAGGCGGTCGAGGTAGCCGGCCGGGTGGCGGGCGTCGAAGCTGCCGAAGGCGCTCAGGTAGAGCTCGGGGAAGACGACCAGGTCGATGGACGGGGAGAGGGCTTTGAGGGAGCGCACCTCGCGGCTGAACTTCGCGAATGTGGCCTGGGGGTCGCCGGTTACGGGTGCGACCTGGGCGAGGGCGACGCCGAGGATTCGGCTCACTGGAGAGCTCCTTGTGCGGTGGCGGCTGCGGGTGTGTTCGGCGGGGTGTCGTCCGGTGGGCGGAGCCCGGGGACGGCGTCGAGCAGCCTGCGGGTGTAGGGGTGCTGGGGGGAGTCCAGGACCTGGGCGGTGGGCCCGGTCTCGACGAGTTCGCCGTGCAGCATGACGCTGACCCGGTCCGCGATGTGCCGGACCACGCCCAAGTCGTGGGTGATGAGGAGGAAGGCGAGGTCGCTGTGCTCGCGCAGGTCGAGCAGCAGGTTGAGGATCTGGGCCTGGACGGAGACGTCGAGGGCGGAGGTGGGTTCGTCCAGCACCAGCAGCGAGGGCCCGACGGCGAGGGCGCGGGCGATGGCGACGCGCTGGCACTGGCCGCCGGAGAGCTGGTGGGGATAGCGGGTGAGGACAGTGGCGGGCAGGCCGACGCGCGCGAGTTCCGCAGTGACGTCGGTGACAGGCCGGCCGGCTTCGCGCAGTGGCTCGGCGATGAGTTGCCGGACGGTCATCCGGGGGTTGAGGGCGGCGTAGGGGTTCTGGAAGACGATCTGTACCTGGTGGCGCAGCCGCCGCAACTCCTTGCGGCGCAGCCCGGCGAGCGGGCGGCCCGCGATGTGCACGGTGCCGGAGGTGGGCGGGATCAGGCCCAGCACGCAGCGCGCGAGGGTGGTCTTGCCCGAGCCCGACTCACCTACCAGCGCGTGTACTTCTCCTGCGGTGATGTTGAGGTCGACGCCGGCGACAGCGGTGTGCGAGCCGAAGGTCTTGACGAGCTGCTGTACGTCGAGGATCACGCGGGGACTCCCTTCGGCTGGGTGAGGTGGCAGGCGCTTGCCCGCGCTCCTGCGGCGTTGAGAGGCGGCGGGGTGGCGCATGCCTCGGTGGTGTGGGCACAGCGGTCGGCGAAGGGGCAGCCGGTGAGCAGGTCGGGGCGGTCAGGCACGCTGCCGGGGATGGAGGGCAGCGCTTTGCCGGGGGCGGCCCGGTCGGGGAGGGCGGCGAGCAGGGCGCGGGTGTAGGGGTGATCCGGGGTGTCCAGTACGTCAGCCACCGGGCCTGATTCGACGACCTGACCGGCGTAGAGCACGTACATCCGGCTGCACAGTTCGCGGACCTCGCCCAGGTTGTGGGTGATGTACAGGACTCCGAAGCCGTGCTCGGCCTGCAGGCGGCGCAGCAGGGAGCGGAACTCCTTGGCCACGGTGACGTCCAGGGCGGTGGTCGGTTCGTCGGCGATGAGCAGATCGGGCCGGCACAGCAGAGCGGCGGCGATCATGACGCGCTGCAGCATGCCGCCGGAGAGCTGGTGGGGGTAGGAGCGTGTGACGCGCTCGGCGTCCAGGCCCACTTCCGTCAGCGCGGTGCTCACCTGCTGGGCCGCTTCGCTCCGGGTGCCGCCCTGGTGGAGGCGTACCAGGCGGTCGAGTTGGCGGCCGAGCGGGGTGACGGGGTCGAATGAGGCGGCGGGGTTCTGGAAGACCATGGCCACCTTCCGGCCGCGGATCGTGTGGAAGCCGGCGGCCCGCAGGTCCTGGCCCTGGAGCCGGATGACACCGGCGGTTTCGGCTCCGGCGGGGAGCATGCCGAGGACACTGAGGGCGGTCAGGGACTTGCCGCAGCCGCTCTCGCCGACCACCCCCACGACCTCGCCCGCGCGCACGCGGAGGGAGACGTCGCGTACGACGGCAGCGTCGCCGATGGTGACGCGCAGCCGGGAGATCTCCAGCAAGGGTGCCGCCTGACCGTCTGCGCTCTGCTTGCCCGGGCCGGGCGCGGTCTCGTCCTCAGTGGCGGGCAGGGGGCTCGCCGCGTCGGTGGCCTTCCCCTCCGGCCGGCGCCGCAACAGAGCGGCGGCCTGCCCGGCCAGTGTGCGCAGGCCACGGCGCGCGGCGGCGGAGCGGGCTTCCGTGCGTGGGTCGAACACGTCACGCAGAGCGTCACCGAAGAGGTTGAAGGCCAGCACGGTGAGGAGGATCGCCAGGCCCGGGAAGAGCGCCGCCCACCAGTGGGTCTGGAGGTCGCCGCGGGCCTCGGCGACCATCAGGCCCCAGTCCGCCTGCGGCGGGCGGGTGCCCAGGCCGAGGAAGGCCAGTGATCCGGCGGCCAGGATCACGGTGCCGATGTCGACGGTGGCCTGCACCAGAATCGGTGAGACGGCGTTGCGCAGGATATGCCGGACCATGACGACTCGGTCCTTGAGCCCCAGGGCGCGCGCTCCCTCGACGAAGGGCCGCTCACGCATGGATGCGGTGATGCCCTGGACCAGCCGGGTGTACCAGGGCCACCAGGCGATGGCCAGCGCGAGGGCGGCGTGCTCCAGTCCGGGGCCGAGGGTGGCCACGATGGCCATGGCGAGCAGCAGGGGCGGGAAGGCCAGGAACATGTCGCACAGCCGCATGATCGCCTCACCCACGCGCCCGCCGCGGAAGCCTGCGATCAGTCCCAGCGGGACGCCCACCAGCACGGCGAGCCCGACCACGAGGAGCGGGACGGTCAGCGCCGGCCGGGCACCGTAGATGATGCGGCTGAGCACGTCGCGGCCGAGGTTGTCGGTGCCGAGCAGGTGGCCGGCGCCGGGTGGCAGGTGGCGGGCGGCGACCTCGGCGGCTCCGGCGCCCTGATCAGGGTGCGGGGCGAGCCAGGGGGTGAGCAGGGCGGCGGCGACCAGTGCCGCGAGCAGCACCAGGCCGAGGACGGCGAGCGGGTCGCGGAGCAGGGCGGTGAAGCGGGCGCTGCGCGGTGGGATGGTCTGCGGGCTGTGGCTCATGCCGGCCTCACTCGCGGGTCGAGGCGCGCGTGGACGAGGTCCACCGCGAGGTTGACGAGAACGTAGGCGACGGCGCCGATGAGGGTGACGCCCATGACCGCCGGGTAGTCCAGGCTCAGCAGGCCGGAGGAGGCGTACTGGCCGAGGCCCGGCCAGTCGAAGACCACTTCGACGAAGAACGCGCCGGTCAGGGCGTAGGCGGCGGTCAGGCCGAGCACCGTGACGGTGGGTGGGAGGGCGTTGCGCAGGGCGACGCGCCAGACGAGGGTGCGTTCGGGGACGCCGTAGGCGCGGCCGACGCGGATGTGGTCTTGCTGGAGCGCCTCCAGCATGCTGGTGCGGGTCATGCGGGCCACGACGCCGAGCGGGTAGGCGGCCAGTGTGAGGGCCGGCAGGATCAGGTGCGCCGAGACGCTGGCCAGCGCCGCCCCGTTGCCGGTGAGGAGCGCGTCCACCGTGTTCAGTCCGGTGATCGAGTGGATCGGCGCGGTGAACTCCAGGTCGCTGTCGATGCGTCCGGTGGGCGGCAGGAGTCCCAAGCGGCCGAAGACCAGCAGCTGGAGCAGCAGCCCGAGCCAGAAGGCGGGCACCGATACGCCCGCGATGGACAGCAGCCGCACCGCCTGGTCGATCAGCCTGCCGGGTCGCACCGCAGCTATGCAGCCGAGCGTGACGCCCAGCACCAGCGCCACCGCCATGGCGGCGCCGACGAGTTCGAGGGTGGCGGGCAGCCGGTCGCCGAGCTCGCCGAGGACCGGCTGCTTGGTGGCGATGGAGGTGCCCCAGTCCCCGGTCAGCACATTGCGCAGATACGACAGGTACTGCACCGGCAGCGGCTGGTCGAGGCCGAGGGCGTGTGTCACCCGTTCGACTTCCTCGGGCGTCGCCTTGGCGCCGACGTAGGTGAGGGCGGGGTTGGAGGGGATCACCCGGGCTATGACGAAGGTGATCGCGCTGACCCCGAGCAGGACGAGGAGGGAGCCCCGCAGTCGGCGCAGTAGGAAGCGCGGCATCAGCTGGCTCCGCGGTGCAACTGGTGGAAGGGCATGGAGAAGGAGTAGTTCGGGTTGCAGGAGAAGCCCTTGACTGCGCTGTTCATCACGACCGGGGTGCGCATGTCGTAGAGGAACGCGCCGGGGGCCTGCTCCAGCAGCCGCCGCTGCGCCTTGCCGTACAGCTCGGCGGCCTTGTCCTGGTCGGTGGCGGTGTGGGTGCCGGCCTCGTCGACGAGCTTGTCGTACGTGGCGTCCTTCCAGTAGCTGAGGTTGAAGAACGGCTTGTCGCTGCTGCGGAAGAGCGAGACCAGGTTGTCCGAGCCGGCGTCGGAATAGGTCGGCCAGTACATCAGCAGGAAGATGTCCTGCGCCTTGGCCGGGTCCGCCTTGGCCTTCTCCCACTGCTGGTTGAACAGGATCGGCTGCAGCTCGACCGACACGCCGACCTTGGCGAAGGAGTCCTTGATCAGCGGGGCGTACTTGGCCTGCTGTGCGTTCTCCGCCGCGTAGCTGAGGGTCAGCTTCAGGCCCTTGCCGCCCTCGTATCCGGCCTCTGTGAGCAGCCGACGGGCGGCCTCCAGGTCGTACGGCGTCTGCGGCAGCTGCTCGTCGTAGGGGAAGGCGCCGACCGGTACGGCGCCGCGAGCGCGGGCGCCGAAGCCTTCGGTGCCCACCTTGACGATGTCGTCGTACGGGATGGCCTGCGCCAGCGCCTGGCGTACCTTCACGTTCTTCAGCGGGCCCTTGGTGGTGTTGAAGAAGGCCGTGTGGCTCTGGAAGGTGGGGCACTCGGTGACGGTGTAGCGCTTGTCCTTCTTGAACCGGGCGACGTTCTCCACTGGCAGCGCGGCGGCGTAGTCGACCTGGCCGGACTGGAGCATCTGCTCCTGCGCGGTCGGCTCGGCGGTGATCCTGGCGACGACCGTGCGGTAGCGCTCGCCCTTCCAGCCGCCCCAGTACTTGTCGTACGCCTTGAGTACGACCCTCTTCTTGGCCTGGTACTCCGAGACCCGGTACGGACCGGTGCCTGCGTCAACGCCCTTGGTGAAGTAGTCGTCGCCCCTGGCCAGGGCCTTGGGGCTGACGATCCACGCCCCGTACATGGACGAGGCGATCATGTCGACCGGGGCGGCGCTCTTCAGCTTGAGCACGACCGTGTGCTCGTCCGGTGTCGCGATGGTGTCCAGCGCCGACCAGATGAAGGCTGCGCCGCCGTCCTTGGCGGAGGCTTCCAGGGACGTCTTGACCGCCGCGGCGTTCATCGGCTCGCCGTCGTGGAAGGTGACCCCCTTGCGTAGATAGAAGGTCCACGTCTTGGCGTCGGCGGAGGACGACCAGCGCTCGGCGAGGGCGGGGCGGAAGCGCTCCTTCGAGCCGGGCGGGTTCATCCACAGCAGGGGCTCGTAGACGTTGCTGAGGTAGTAGACCTCGGTGGAGAAGGACTTCACCGGATTCCAGGTCGTCACCTCGGCGGTGGTCGCCACATTGAGGATCTGCCCGGTGCCGCTGTCGGTGCCGCTGTCGTTACCGCTGCAGGCGGATGCGAGCAGGCCGCAGGCCACCAGAGCGGCGGCGGCGGGTGTTCTTCGGGACGTGGCCATGAGTTCGCTCCTCAGGAAGGCGCATTCGCCGGCTGTTCACAGTGAGGCAACAATGGGCCGGGTGAGCTATAACCTCAAATACTTGATGGGATTGACTTTCATGCCTGCGAGGCATGGGTTGGAGGTTCGCTGTGGAGCTGAGGGTGCTGCGCTACTTCCTGGCGGTCGTCGAGAGCGGCTCGGTGACCAAGGCGGCAGCCGAAGTCCATATCGCCCAGCCCTCGCTCTCCCGCCAACTGCGGGGACTTGAGGCGTCCCTGGGAGTGACACTGTTCGACCGCACGGGCAACCGGATGGAACTCACGGCGGCCGGCCGCCGATTCCTGCCCCTCGCCCGGGACCTGGTGACCCGCGCCGACACCGCCCTCGCCGCCGCCAGCTCGCTGGCGTCCGGGCGGGCGATGCGGCTCACCGTGGCGGCCCCCGCCACCACCATCACCGACGTGATCGCCCCGTTCCTGGCCACCTGGGGTCCAGAGGACCCCCTGGTCACGGTGCAGGCGGAGAGCCCGGTACGCGCCTACCAGGCCCTTACCCGGGGCGCCGACGTGGCGATCTCCTCAGCCCCGCCGCGCCACCGCTACGCCGGCCTGCCCGTAGCCCGGCTGCCGCTGTGGGCTTACGTGCCGCCCTCACACTCCTGGGCAAGCCGGGACCGGATCACCATCCAGGAGTTGACTGGTGAGCCGCTGATCGTCCTCACCCTCGCGCACGGCACCCGCCGCATCCTGGACCAGGCGGTACAGGACGCGGGCAGCTCCCTCGACATCGTCCTGGAGTGCGACACCCCGCAGGTCGCCCAGGCGATGACCGCCTCCGGTCACGGCATCGCCGTCGTCTCCGACGACCCCCGCTTCGGCCTGCACCCCCTGCTGATCCTCGACCGGCACGGGGAGCCCCTGCAGATCCGGCTGCACGCGGCCTGGGACGCCGGCCACTACGCGCTGCGCACCATCGAGTCCTTCGCCACCGGCCTGGCACGCTTCTGCGTCGAGCAGTACGGGCCGCAGGCAGCGGGGAGCTGAACCTGCCGGCATTGGGCCGTTCTGGTGCGAAAGCCGTTCAGGAGTCGTGGCCAGCTTGGGATGGTGTCTGGTCCAGCCGGCCCCGCGACAGAGGGAGACGGCCGGACGGGAACACGGCGCGCTGTTCGCAGACCCATCGCTCGACCTGATCCACGGATTCCGGCACTGGTCCGTGGTGTCGAGCAGGTGGGTGCACCATCGCCGGTCGTCGGCGCTCCACCCCGTCCAGCGGTGCCGGGCCCATACGGAGCCGGCTGCCGTCGATGACGGCGTCGGTTCGGGATCGGGAATCCTCCGCCTGCTTGCTGTGCCAGGCGGCCCAGCCGAGGACGGCACCAACCACCGGAACATCCCCGCGACCCTCGCACGGTGAGCCTGCTCAGGAGGTCGACTTCCCGGTCCTGGTACTCCAGCGCACGACGCACCCGCCTCTCGGTCATGCGGTTGCGCCACCGGCGATCGGCGCCTTCCGGTACACCGAGCTCGTCGAAGACATGCACAGCGAGCCGCCCAGCCGCTTGCCGACCCCGCAGGCCGGCGTGGTCTCGCCCGGACAGCTGGACCCGGCGATTCGAGCAGCATCCGATCTGGGTGGCAGGTCAGCTGTGGCGTTCTCGGCGAGTTCACGCGGACCTGGTTTCTCGTCTACCGACCCGCAATGCGGCGCACTCCGCCGGAGAACCTGCCCCGATGCTTTTGAGACACCATGGCGAGTCCTGACAGGCATTGGACAGCTCTCGCTGCGCGCACCCACCATGCCGCAACAACAGACCCCGTCCGGAAGAGGGACGTCCATGACCTCCAGTCCGCCCACCCGCCGCCCACGCGCCATGCGATGTCTTGCGACGGCCACGGCACTGCTCACCGTGCTGCTCGCCGGCGTGTTCACCGCTCCATCCCCCGCGCTCGCCGAAAGCGCGGCCCCCGTGCCGGGCGACCCGCTCACCGGCAACGGCGCCGTGCCCCGCACGGTCCTCACCGCGTCCCAGCTCTCCAGCGCCACCCCCACCGACACCGTCGTAGACAGCGCCTTCGCTCTGCCCGCCGAGGCGGCCCCGCCCGCACACACCTTCGAGGGCACTCTGACCCTCAACGGCACCGCCACGGCCGGCGGCTACCGCAAGCTGAAGGACCCCAACCGCTACTCCCGCACCGAGGCCACCAAGCACCTCCCCCCGTTCAGCGCCACCCTCGTACAGAACGGCAGCCACCTCATCCCCACCGTGCGCGGGCTGCGCTACACCGGGAACGCCTCCTGGAACCTCGCCGTGGGAGCAGGCCGGGCCTGGCAGGAAGACGGCGACGGCGGCCGCACGCGCGCCGCGCTGCCCTTCGCACTGGTCGAACGGAACGCCAACTGCGTGCACAACGGGGTGCTCTCCTTCCTCTTCGACGCATCCTCCATCTCCCAGGTCCGCTACCAGATCACCGCGGAAACCTGCGCCTACCACCAGTTCGACATGTGGGGCCAGGTGGCCGCCACCTACCAGCCGGGCACCGTTCCCGATGGCGAAGCCGCACGCGCCGCCTACGCGGCCGAGGTCGCAGGCCGGCTGCCCACCAAACCCATCGCGCAGCTCGCCACCGACCACCCCGGCGCCGGCGTGGACACCTCGAAGTTCGGCGCGGGGATCACCCCCACCGCGCTCAGCACCTACGGCTTCTACTACGACGGCGTGAACTACGTCGGCGGCTGCCAGACCAGGCGTGGCCAGTACCCGTTCTGCGGGCAGATGCTGCTGCCCTCCTACTCCACTGCCAAGTCCGCCTTCGCCGGCACCGCCCTGCTTCGGCTTGCCCAGCGCTACGGCACCGGTGTCGCGGACCAGCGACTGACCGACCTGATAGCGGAATCCGCCGGGAAGAGTGCCTGGTCGGGTGTCACCGTCGGCCACGCCCTGGACATGACCACCGGCAACTACACCTCGGCGCTCTACGAGACCGACGAGTCGGGCAGCACCATGACCGACTTCTTCCTCGCCGAGCCCTACGCCACCAAGATGGACAAGGCGCTGTCCTTCCCACGCAAGGCCACCCCGGGCAGCAAGTGGGTCTACCACTCCTCCGACACCTTCCTGGCGGCCCGCGCCATGAACAACTACCTCCAGAACAAGGCAGGTTCCGGCGCGGACCTGTTCCACATGCTCCGCGACGAGGTCCTCACCCCGATCGGCATCAGCCCGGACGCCCGCGTCTCCTCCCGTACGGACAACAGCGCGGCCGGCGTCCCCTTCGGCGGGTACGGGATGTTCTGGACCAAGGACGACGTCGCCAAGTTCGCCAAGTTCCTGAACAACGATGCCGGCGCGGTGGCTGGCACCCAGGTGCTGCACCCGGGCCTGCTGGCCGACTCCATGCAGCAGAACCCGTCAGAACGCGGCGCCACGACGACCGGCAGCACACCGATGCGCTACCAGAACGGCTTCTGGGGCCGGGAGTTCACGGCCGCAGACAACCCCGCCTACACCCAGCCGTTCCACGTACCGTTCATGTCCGGATACGGAGGCATCACCGTCGCGATGATGCCCAACGGCTCCACGTACTACTACTTCAGCGACAACAACGAATTCTCCTGGATCGCGGCAGTATCCGAGTCCAACAAGCTCGCCCCCATGGCCTCACCGCAGAGTCCTTCCTGATCGACGACGCCACCGTCCGCGTGAACTGACTGAACACCTCCGGTCAAGGGGCGGACGCCGAGCTCAGACAGCTTGATCGATACGCGGTCGCCGCACAGTTTCGACCAGTCGTCGCGGTCGAAGGCCGCGTTCCAGTGGAGCTGCGGAGCGGAGCGCCATCGCGGCCACGAGAGCGCCAATGGCGTACTTGTGGCCGTACAGGCCGCCGGCATCACTTAGCAGCTGCACCGCGGTGAGGTTGTCCCCCTGGGTGACGTCGTGGACCTGAAGTCGCGAGAGCACTCAGCGCAGCCGGGCGGTCTCTGTCTTCCCGAAGACAGAGACCGCCCGGCTGGTCTCTGTCGTCCCGACGACGGCCTCCACCACCGTCAGGGCCGACACGAGGACGGGCACGCCTACGCACCAGGGCGGCCTTGATCCGGATGACCATCTGTCGGTCGCTGCGCAGGAGCAGCGACGACAGCGCCTGAGAGCCAGAACCAGGGACCTGGCCGCGGGTCCCTTCCTGCGGCGCTGTCGCCGGGTGCGTACGGCGCCGGTGTGACACCGAACAGGTCGCTGCGCGCGGCCTGAACTTCGTTCTCGCTCAGCGGTTCGAGCTCGGCTTCGCAGGAAGCCACGATCTCGGCGAGGCCGTCCATCGCCGGCTGGGCCGGACTGCTGCGGTCGCGTAGACGGACACGCCGCGCTTGCCGGTGCGGGTGCGCAGAGCACCGAGTAGTTCCGAGAGCATGGAGACGGAGATGTTCGCCAACAACTTCTCGGCAGACAAGCCTTCGTGGTGCCTGGCCAGGAAGACCCGCATACGGGTCCGAGAGCGGGGTGGACTGCGGCTCACGCCCGCCGAGGCCGGAGTCCTCGTCTTCTTCCGGGCGCCGCACCCATGGCAGCTCCCGCTCCAGCCAGTCTCAGCAGACCGGTGATGTTGTCTGCCTGGCCGTCGTCGTGTACGTCCTGGGCGTACTCCACGGCATGGACCGGGAACGGCGGGTCCAGGACTACCTCATCGCCCTGTACCACTACGACGACCTGTCGACCGAGGAACTCTGGCTCGGCGAGCACGACCTAGGGCCTGTCGTCAAATGTCACGCCCACATCAGGAGTGATGCGAGGGTGACGGCTGCTTCGTAGGACTGGGCGGTTTTGTCGTAGCGGGTGG